>JACPRZ010000063.1 GCA_016193485.1 Bacteroidota bacterium
ATGCTTTCGGCTCCTTTGTCGCCTATTTCGTTATCACTGATATCTAAAGAAGTTAACCCGGTAAGAGCGCTGATGCTTTCGGCTCCTTTTTCGCCTATTTCGTTATCACTGATATCTAAAGAAGTTAACCCGGTAAGAGCGCTGATGCTTTCGGCTCCTTTGTCGCCTATTTCGTTATCACTGATATCTAAAGAAGTTAACCCGGTAAGAGCGCTGATGCTTTCGGCTCCTTTGTCGCCTATTTCGTTGTACCAGATATTTAAAGAAGTTAACCCGGAAAGAGCGCTGATGCTTTCGGCTCCTTTTTCGCCTATGTAGCAATCGTAGAGTTCTAATTTTTTTAAATTAGTTAAGTTTAACAATAAATCAAGAGAAAGTATATTTTCAGCGAAATTGTTTCTTCCATGTTGGTTTTTGCTTTTTTCTTCTTTATCATTTTTAAAAAAATAAGCAGGGCCAAAATTAATGTGATTAATTTCTGGAGGTAAATTAGATATTTCATAAGGTATGGCTGTAAGCCCGCAATTGCCTAAATCTAAAAAAGTGGCTTTTTCTTTAATTGCCTGCTCAATTAATTTTTTCGCGTGGTCACTCATATAATTTTTATGTTTTCCTTTACTGTTGTCCGACAAAAGCAGTTAAATGAAAACCCACTATTTTCAAAAAGATAAAGGCGGAGGAATAAAATCCTATTGCCTTTTTTCATACTGTTACGTTTCCAAACACCCAACATTATGAAGCAAATAAACAAAAATTCTGCGACCTCTGGCGCTAAAACTTTTGCCGGTCAGTAATGAAAATTTATTCAATTTCCAATTATGACATTTATCAGCATTTAAAAATATCGTACTTTTGCGCCCCTTGCGGCATTAAAAACGGTTTGAAAATTCTTTCCGACCTTTGCAGGGATCGCACTTAACAATACAGATAATTCATCGTACACTTTAAAAATGCGAATGATAAAATTTTTCCAAACATTTATATCCTTGATACTAATGATACGAATAAAATCCCGTGTATTCGTATCATTAGTATTCACCTGCCTGCCGGCAGGCAGGTTCGTATATTAGCATTTTACTAACATAAATTTTATCCTCAAATAACAACAGTTTAATTAACCTTTAATACTTTCTGACTATGAGCAACTCACTTTTTTCATTGCCTCCCCTACCCTACGCTGCGGATGCACTTGAACCGTTTATTGACAAGGCAACCATGGAAATCCACCATGGGAAACATCATGCGGCTTATGTCACAAACCTTAACAAAGCAGTTGAAAACACTGATCTTGCCGGCAAATCGCTTGAGGATATGATAAGCAGCATATCCAAATATCCGGCTGCGGTGCGGAACAATGGCGGTGGCCATTACAACCACTCAATGTTCTGGAACATCATGGCGGCACAAGGTCACGAACTGCCTCACGGGAAATTAGATGATGCCATCAATTCCGCTTTCGGTTCATTTGATTCATTCAAAGAGAAATTTGCAGCCGCTGCCATGGGGCGTTTCGGTTCGGGATGGGCATGGCTGATCCTCAAAAATGAAAAACTTGAAATAACCTCCACACCAAACCAGGACAACCCCTTAATGGATGTTGCCGATGTAAAGGGGTTTCCCATTTTAGGAATTGATGTATGGGAACATGCCTATTACCTTAAATACCAGAACAGGCGCGCTGATTATATTACCGCATGGTGGAACGTAGTGAACTGGGATGCGGTGCTTGCGAGGTTTAATAATAAGAAGTAGAGAAAAAAATTATTCCCAATACCTACTTTTCATGTTCCGGATTTTGACAAATTTGTTTCCTTTTGGACTACTTGCCGTTTTTTTATTTCTTAATTCAATTTCAGACATCGTAAAAGCAAATGTCCTTGAAATAGTACCTGAGCGTGACGTGTTTTTCATTCAAATCCCGTTAAAAAAATTCATCCAGGAAAAAACCGGTTCTCTTTATCAAATTGATATTCCTGTTCCGGGTCTGCCGGCAGAAGGGATGTTGACAGAAAAGAACAGGTATGTTGCAGCAATATTGGCTCTTACATTGGGCATAGTCGGAGCCCACCGCATTTATCTTGGAACAAAACCCATTGTACCGGTCGTATATATTATTACGCTGGGAGGGGGAGTTGGCATTCTGCCGGTGATTGACTTTTTCGTATTGCTTACGAGTAAAGATATTACTCCCTACGAAAATAATCCGAAAGTATTTATGTGGATGGAGTGAAGGAATATTGCGGATTGCGGATTTTAAATTGCGAATTGGAAAACAATTTACTATGGGAATTTTGGATTTTGCAATTTCAATCCGCAATTTTGGCAATCCGAAATTCGCAATTCTCCTTACGCCTTTTCCTTCGCTTTCGCCTTTTTCTCTTTCATGGCGAGATGCTTTTGTACCCTTGACTTAAATTTATCAACCCTGCCGAGAGTATCGAGCAGTTTCATTTTGCCGGTGTAGAGCGGATGAGATTTATGGGAGATTTCCAGTTTGATGAGCGGATATTCTTTACCGTCTTCCCACACAATGGTATCCTTTGAGGGTGCGCAGGAACGGGTTAAAAACGCATAGTCGCACGAAATATCCTTGAAAACGACAAGGCGGTAATTTTCGGGATGAATTTTGTCTTTCATGTGAGTTGCTATTAAAAAGGAGGGCAAAGGTAAGAATTTTTACTATACAACAAACCAATGATACAACCGTTTTTCATTTACTTTTGCCGCTATGAAACGAATCAATATTTTCCTTTTCACTCTAATGATTGCCTGTTCATCCTGCCGCAAAGATCCCACGATCACCGATCCTTCAGCCAAACTTGAATTTTCAACCGATACGGTTCTTTTTGACACCGTGTTTACTACCATCGGTTCAACTACCCAGTGGCTCCTCGTTCATAACCCGCATAACCGTAAAATTATTATTTCAGAAATTATTCTTGCCGGTGGACAAAATTCCCGGTTCAGGGTCAATGTTGACGGCACACCCGGCACTTCATTCAAAAATGTGGAGATTCAGCCAAAAGACAGCATATTTGTGTTTGTTGAAGTGACTGTTGATCCAAATAATTCCGGTGCTCCTCTTGTGATAACCGATTCGCTGATGTTTCTGACAAACGGCAACCCGCAAAATGTGAAACTCGTTGCATGGGGCCAGGACGCTTTTTTTTACAATTATGCAATTGCCTGTGATTATATCCTGGCCAAGACCAAGCCACATGTGATTTACAACCTTCTTCTCGTTGACTCCGGTTGTACTCTTTTCATTGAAGCGGGAACAACGGTGTACATGCATAACAATGCGATGCTCATAGTATTAAAAGGTGGAACACTTAAAGTTAACGGGACCATAAACGAACCGGTAGTTTTCCGTGGCGACCGGCTTGAAAATTTTTATGATGATGTGCCTGGGCAGTGGCAGCGCATCTGGCTGTCGGCAGGAAGTAAAGACAATGAAATCAATTATGCGATTATTAAAAACGGAACTGTGGGAATACAGGCGGACACCCTCGGAAATTCAACAAACCCGACATTGAAAATTGATAACACCATCATTCAGAACATGACAGGTGCCGGAATTTTTGCACAGGGGTCTTACATCCGCGCCACCAACTGCGCAATTACCGACTGCGGTGTTTACCTTGCCGCGCTAACCATCGGTGGCGATTATGAATTCAGGCATTGCACTTTTGCCAACTTCTGGAGCCAGGAAACAAGGCAGACCGGGGCGATTGTACTGAATAATTACTATGAAGATATAAACGGAAACAAACAATACCGCGATCTGCAAAACGCTTATTTCGGTAATTGCATTATTTCCGGCAGTTTGGAGGATGAGGTCGAGTTAGATGAAAATACGGCTGCCATGTTCAACTATAAATTTGATTACTGCCTTCTCAAAACAAAAAAAGAAGTAACGGATCAGACGCATTACACAAGCATTGTAAAGAACGAAGATCCAAAATTCAAGGATGCCGGGAATTATGATTTACAGTTAAGCGCAGGATCTTTCGCCATTGATAAAGGAGATATTTCAATAAGCGCTGCGGTTCCTGTAGATATTAAAGGCGTTACACGGGATGCTAATCCTGATCTTGGGGCGTATGAATACCAGCAATAATGTATCTGGAATTCAGTTTCACTATTCCGCAAGTTTGTTTTCTTTCAGAAATTCAAAATAATTCAAATACTCCTGAAACGATTTATTGAATGATAAAATCTCCGCCCCGTTAAAATTTCCTTTTGAATATCTCATGCGGTTATTGATAAAAACATATTTCCCTTCCGGGGTGATACATCCGTACACGAGTTCACCGCTGTTGCCCAGCGTATAAACCGGAGTTGCCGCTATTGAATCCGGTCTACCGCTGATTAAATTCAGGAGCATATCCTTAAAAACTAAATGTGAAAGAAATTCATTGTTTTCCTTGCCGGAAATATTCTTTGCAAAAAATAAAAGGGGAACGCGATAATTTTTTTCATCATATACATCATCCCGCGGACCATGGTCAGCAAGAACAGCAATAAGAGTACTGTCAAGCAGGTTCTGATTTTCAAGGTTTTCGACAAGCAGATTAAAATAATTATTGTAATAATCAACGGTTTCAATGCCGGTTTTATCTTTCCATCCCGCGGTATGCCCGTAAACCATTTCCTGGAAAATAAAAACAAGCGTATCTTTTTTTGCCGTTCTCATAAGGTCGTCCATCACCGCAAGGTCTTCGCATGCCGTCTCAATTTTCGTTGATGTGATGCAGGCGAAATCCTTATTGTTTTCAATATCTTTCATAAATATTTTCTCCGACCATTCAGGAATATCAGGTACAAAGCGCTCCTGCTGCCTGCCGTAAGAAGTGATAAAGAGGGTGAAAAATCCATTAACGTTAAAAATACGGACCAGGTTGTTCATATTATTTACGAAGAGGAACCTGCTTTCATCCGCATAAGCCCGGTACGGAACAAAAATAGAGTTGATAATGGCGATTAAACTCGTGTAACTGTCAAGATTAAGAGTATGATAATTATGGAAGGAAATGATGTTTGTCCTGTGTTTGTTCAGAAAAGAGTTCGGAGAGTTGGTTGATTTTTTCATAAAATCGCTGTAGTTAACGCTCTCCATAACCAGGACGATGACGCGTTTGTAACCGGATTTAAACAGCGGTACTGAGTCGCATCCACGGTTGAGGAAAGAAAACCGGCCGGGATCAGCGCTGTCTGCAATGGGTACGGATAATTTCACTAATCCCTCGTTTGCCCCGATTGACATCACTATTTGTTCCTGCAGTGAATAAATTACCGGGTTTATAGCGGGACGGAGGATGGTAGGAACAAAAAGCAATGTAAGTAATATGGCTGGAATTTGCAGGAATCTCTGTGAAGGGATTTTTTTCGGAAAAAACCTGGCGAGGATGAAAACCCCAGACATGCATGTAATCACAGATAAAATAAAGAGATAACTTAAAAAATAATCCACAAAAAAATAGGCGGTCCCTCCCGGCACTCCGAAAATATTCACCGCGAATATCAGCAGGTCGGGAATAAAAAAGGTATAAATACCGCAGGAAGCGGTGATCACGGTAAAGGAAAAGTAAAACAGCGGCCGGGTGATTACAGGGATACGGGAAAAATTGCCTGAACAGAAAACAAATAAAAAATGATTGGCGACAATAATGAAAGCGTCCTGGATGAACGACATGAGATATACCGGGTCCATCGGGATGGGACCGGTGACAAAGAAAAAGAGTTTTACCAGGAAAATCGTCAGGATTCCTGATATTGTCAGCCGGAGAGGATAGGATTGCATAATCTGTAAACATCCGAAGTTTTAAAAACTTCGGATGTTTAAATGAAGAGCAAAAGTACGGTGATTAGGGTCATACTTCATCGGGGCTACAGCGAGGTTATACAAAAACCGTTAAAATCTTACATCCGAAAGAAATACCGGTTAATCGGTAGATACCGTAAACCTAACAATTCTCAATATTGCAATCGTCAGCAAACCTGATAATTGTTTAATGAATAATATTTTATTCAATTTCGATTTTACCTTCGGACCGGCAGCGCTTCTATCGGTCATTCCGGCACTGCTTAATATTGCACTTTTTTTCTATACGCTGCTGTTCATCAAACCGTCCAACCTTAAGAGCATCTTTCTTTTGTTTGTTTTTTTCCTGGTCATTTTCCAGGTTTGTGAAACCGCCATCAGATTAAGTTCCACCGTTTATACGGCAATGTGGTGGGCTCAAATACTCTCTGTAGGATTTAACCTGCTCATTCCTTTTGCCATTCATTTCCTGTTGATTTATACAAATCCGCAGAAATGGGAAAAAAGTGCATGGGTTAACCTGGCGCTCTATATTCCCGCACTCCTGTTTGCAATCGTAAATTTATCGGGTATCAGTTCATTTGCAATGATACAGAGTGATTTCTGGGGCATGATTGTCATGCCGACTGAATCGGTGATAAATACCATCCAGTTTTCATGGATAGCAGTGCTGGTTTCAATCATGATGGGGATTCTCATTCATCATACATTCATGCGGTTCAAAGATGATAAAGAAAGACAAAAACAATCGGCACTGATTTCGACCGGTTTTGCCGTACCTGTTCTGGCAGGTATAATGACACAGGGTATTTTTCCTCTTTTCATGGATAAACCGCCCGTTCCGTTAGCGCCATTAACGCTGACGCTTTTCTCGGTAGCCATCATTTATGCCATTAAAAAATATAAATTTCTTGAATTTTCACCGTTGAATGCATGGGAGACCATCATCCGGAATATTAACGAGGGGCTCCTCATAATGGATAATAACGGGCTTATACGGTATGTAAACAGCCGTTTTTGTGAAATTACAGGGTACAATAAAGATGAACTTGCCGGCAGGAACACGAAAGAACTCCTGTCACTGACCGGGAATAAGAATAATAAAAATGTCAATCCGTCATGGTTACATTCATTCCGCACCGGCTTTTCCGAGATTATCGTAAAACATAAAACGGGCAGGGATCTTCACCTCAATATCAACGGGTTCCCCTATTTTGATGATGAAGGTAAAATTATCGGATCAGTCATTATTAATATTGACAAGACCCAACTGGTTCACTATGAAGAACAACTTGCCGATAGTGAAATGCGCAGCCGCGCTTATATTGACCAGTCGCTCTCGTTGATTTGCTTTTACCATCCGGAAAGCCGGAAAATCCTGTACGCCAATAAATCGTTTTTTTCTCAACTTGGATATAATCCCAACGATTTGGGAACCATAACCATTCATGACCTTGTGATCGATTCAAAGGAGGGTATGGATGGTGTGATTAAAAAAGTAATTGCTCATAAATCGCTTAACCTTGGAGAACGGCAATGGCGAACACGGAGCGGCAATGTCCTTGATGTACTGGTAAACCTGAGTTATATTCAACAGGAAAATGATGCTTTTATCTATGTTTCGGCAACTGATATTACCGCCCGCAAGATGGCTGAAAAAGAACTGATTGAAAGCGAAGAGCGTTTCTCCTCGCTGGTTCAGACGGCAAATGATGCCATAGTTCTTACGGATGACCGGGGAAACATATTATTATGGAACAAGGGGGGGGAGGATATTTTCGGATATTCAAAAGATGACGCCCTTAATAAAAACATGTCGATGCTGTTTGCCGGCAGGGATGCCTGCCTGCCCTGTACCAGAACGGTACAGGGACTGCCGGACAGACAGGGAATCAGCAACGGCAGCACGCTTTTTCCCGGACATATTAACGGCAGCCCCTCTTTTGCCGCATCCGGACTGAAAAAAAACGGTTTGGAATTCCCGGCCGAAATATCGGTCGGACAGTGGAAAACCCGTTCTCAGGATTATTATTGTTATATCATCCGCGATGTTTCGGAGCGGAAAAAAATGGAACAGGAATTAAAGCGCATGAGCGAAACCCTTTCCAATATTTTTAAAAGTCTGGATAAGGAATCGTTCTGGTCGCTTGATACCAAAAACAATAAAATGCTCTATATATCACCGGGTACAGAATTACTTTACGGAAGAAAGACCTCCGAATTCGTGGAAGATCCGATGTTATGGAAGAAAGTTGTTTACAACGAAGACCTTCCTTTAGTGGAAGAAGGGGTTGGACAAATGTATGAAGGTAAACCGGTAAGTAATGAATTCAGGATAATGAGACCTGACGGATCGCTTCGATGGGTAAGATCACACATTGTTCCTTTCATAAACGGCACCGGCAAAGAAATCCGCAGGGATGGTGTGATTTATGATATAACCGAGAATAAAAAACTCGAGGAACAATTGCAGGAAAAGATCAAAGAACTGAACATGTTTGTGTACCGGGCTTCGCACGATTTGCGCGGACCACTCGCATCCATTATGGGATTGTGCAACATCGGCAAGCAGGAAGTAACGTCAAAAGAGGGAACATTTTATCTTGATAACATCCATAAGAGCATTGTGCGGATGGACAATATTCTTTCGGAACTGACACAGATTTCACAGGTATCCCAGAATAACCTGGAGGTTGAAAATACTGACCTGACCGACCTCACGGTAACTATCCTTGAAAGCATTAAATATATTGATAATTACAACCGGGTGAAATTCGAACTTGAAATCCAACCTGTACGGTTCCATACCGATAAAACAATAATCAGGCATATTCTGCAGAATCTTATTATTAACGGAATCAATTACCGGGATGACCTGAAACCGCAACCTATGGTAAAAATTTCCGCTAAGGAAACCGGTGGTAATGAAGTGGAAATATCTGTTACCGATAACGGCATAGGGATTCCTGAAAAAATACAACCTCATATTTATGATATGTTTTACAGGGGTAATGAATCATCAAAAGGAACTGGGCTGGGACTTTATATTGTTAAAAACGGAGTTGCGAAACTTAAAGGGAAAATTAATTGCAGGAGTAAAGCGGGAGAAGGAACTGAATTTATCCTCTCTTTTCCGCAAATTTTATGATCTTAACTTATGTCCCCCTCAACAATAACTGGATTTGTGGGGTGTGATTTTTGCCTAGTGCGAGGGGGACTTTTTCATAATAATTTTCAACGAATATGCGTTTGCAGACAATTCGTCCAAAATTCCAAATTCAAAGCCCCAAATTACAAGGACTCAACAGAAGGCAGGATGTCGGCTATTTCTTGGGACTTGATACTTGCCTGCCTGCCGGACAGGCAGGGAATTTGGGACTTGGGGCTTTTTTCAATGCAAACTAAATAATGATCTATTTATTTACAAGATAGTCCCCCTGCGTATGGCTGTAACCTCGGGGGTGGTTCAGTTCATTATGATGTGGGGGACTTTTTCAGATTTTCGGTTTAATTGAGGATAGGCGCACGAATGGCAATTCAAAAATGAAGTGGCTTAGAAAAGAGAATGGAGAATTGAAATTAGAAGGAAAAAAGAAGCCCCTCTGTGAGAACCGGGTTATGAGGGGAAGGTTGTGATGGCAACCTGTGGGAAAGAGGGGCTTTCTTTAAAGGATAGACGATAGGGATGGTAAAAGGTTGTTGCGGAGGAAAAATAATTTTTACGGGGTAAAAAACATCAGACAGTATTCTTTTCACCACCTCGTTAATTGCCTCAATTTCATGGTGATATAACTATTCAATTTTTTCGCCCTTACAGAGATTATTTGTAGAATTTTTGTTACTATTCAGCGCCCCGTAATTTTTCTGCCACAAAGACACGAAGGCACAAAGGTTCACTAAGAATTCTTTGTGTTTCTTGGTGTCTTTGTGTCTTAGTGGCATGAATTCGAATTTTTTTATTGCCCTGCTGAGTAGTAACGAATTTTTATTTTGCCTGATGCCCCTCCGGGGCTGAATCCCATCATTAATAGAAAACTTGTAACCAGTATTTCAATATCCCAATATCCTAATATCTTAATATCCCTTGTTACTATTCACCCCCTCTGTGAAACTCTGTTATCTCAGTGAACTCTGTGTTAAAAATTATTCAACACAGAGAGCACAGAGTACATTGAGTTACACAGAGTTAAATTGCAATGACTAATAATAATTTGTAATTTGGGGTGAATTGTAACTATCCCTTATGCCATTATCCCTCTCAAATACACTTATACATCTTTCCGGGCAACTGTTTCACCACTCCTTCGAATTCCATATTCAGCAGGGCAGAGGCCACTTTACTGATCTGGAGGTTTGATTTTGAACTCAGCAGGTCAATACTGCTTTCTCCATTTGATTGCAGCAGGTCATAGATGGCTTTTTCTTCCGGGGTAAGGTCAACAAAAAGTTTTTGCTGTTTCTGCATTTTTGGTTTTTCTTTTTCTTCCCAACCCATGATGTACCTTATATCTTTAGCGGACTGAAGGAGGGCCGCCTTATGGGTTTTCACAAGCCAGTTGCATCCATCGGACCAGGTATCGGTAAGACGTCCCGGTACGGCAAAGACATCGCGGTTGTAGGAGTTGGCTATCTCAGCGGTTATCATCGCTCCCCCCTGCATGCGGGTTTCAATAACGATAACGGCATCGCTCATTCCGGCAATGATGCGGTTGCGTTTGGGAAAATTCTCGCGGTCGGGATTTGTGCCGCTTAAAAATTCTGTAAGCAAGCCACCCTGCGCAGTCATCTTCTTTGCCGTCTGGGCATTTACCCCGGGATAAATCCGGTCCAATCCATGACCGAGCACCCCAACGGTATTCAAACCACGCTTCAGGGCGGCACGGTGGGCACAGACATCCACCCCAAGGGCGAGGCCGCTTACGAGCAACATCCCGGTAGGGGCAAGTTCGTCAACAAGTTTTTCGCATACATCCCTGCCGTAATCCGTAACATTACGGGTTCCCACGATGCTCACGACTTTTTCTGCGTTCAGATTGGCATTGCCTTTATAGAAAAGCATAACAGGGGCATCGTTGCAGTGCTTCAGCCGCCTCGGATAATCCTCATCAAGGTAAAAAAGGGGATTGATTTTATATTTTTCAATAAACCCGATTTCTTTTTCTGCCCTGCCGAGAACATCCTGACCGGTAATAGCGGTGACCAGTTTTTCACCCACACCCGGAATTTTCAGAAGTTTTGCTTTTTTCGTCTTAAAAACTGCTTCAGCGCTGCCGCAGTAGGCAATCAGGTTTTTGGCGTTGACATCGCCTACCCCGGGGATGAGCGTTATTGCAATATTATAAAGAAGAGGACTATTTATCACGGCAGGCAAAGATAAACAGGAAAGAAAACCGCTGCTTTAAACCCGGAAAATATGATGAAGCATGAAGATCGTATTTCCTTCCGGTTTTTGGAAGCGGAGGGTCAACTTTTATCAGAAACCGTCCATTACCAGATGCCACGCATCGTTACTATTCACCTCACCCCTGCCACTCTCCTCCCGATAGCCACCGGGATAGGAGAGGGGTGAGTTCCCCCTTCTCTTGTTTTAAGAGAAGGGGGTAAGGGGGATGAGTTAGAAGGGTGAATAGTGACCACGCATCTTTGTATTTAGCAATACTAAAAGCAAAGAAACAGTACAAATAGAATAGAAGAAATTAAATTACCTTATTTTTCTATCATCACAAACGCTGACCAAAAGTAAGGTTCGGGAAATATTTTTTTTAATTCAAGTTGCGCGTACTGAAATGCCCCGTGTTTATCATTGGTCTCAACCCATCTGGAATAAAATAATGTCATTAGTTTTTGAGTCGCTTCATCGCTCACACTCCATAACGACATGATAACTGTTTTTGCACCCGCAGTCATAAACGCCCGCTGAAGGCCATATACCCCCTCCCCGTTTCTTATTTCACCAAGCCCGGTTTCGCATGCGCTTAATACAACTAATTCCGTATTATCCAGGTTAAGATTCATTGCTTCGTAGGCGGTAAGAATACCATCCTCGCGTTCAGTCCAGTTGGAAATGATAGCGTAATTTGCATTAAATGCATGGCTTGCTCCTGCCATCATCAGTCCTGAACGAAGCAAAGGATTTTCAGACATTTTATCTGCCAGCAGACTTGTTGCCGGGGAAAATGTTTCCACCGCATCCTTCTGAAAATAACCATGCGTGGCAATATGAAGAACAGACGGAGAAGAAAGTGATTTTAATTTTTCTTCTTTCGCAGTTTCACCAAGGAAAGCATTGACCTTCCATTGCTTTTCCTTCATTAATTTTCCGATCTCTTCCACTTCTTTTTTTGTCCCGGGAAGCGGGTCTAAATAAAAGAAACGATCTCCTGTTTTATTTCGTTCAGCATTATAGCCGGTTTCAATGGGATTTGTAGCGGGATCTTTTGCAGTGAGGCAATATGTGTATTCAGGGTACCCGAATAAAGCAACCGTATTGGATTTAATGAACTGCGGTTTTTTTTCAACCAGGTCGCGAAGGGATGATACGTAATGAAAATCAAAAATGTCCAACAGGTAGGAATTCCGGACAGGATTGAAAACCGAGTTCAGGTTCACCTTAGCATAAATTCCATCTATGGAGATGTAAATCTTTGTGATTCCGTTTAATTCCTTCTCTATCCGCTCCCAGAAATGCCGGTAGGTATCTTCTTTTTTCGTTGAATCGAAAATCGCATCACGGTATTGCCGGCAATATTGCGTTTCCATTTCATAACCATCCTCCATCACAACCATCCGCGGATAATCTCTATCTGTTTTGGATACTATGAGCGCCATATAAAACACTTTATTTTTTTCATCGGCAAACGGGCTGTAGGTACGGATAATTTCCACTGCGGCTTCATCGGATTTTAAATAATTCTGCACCTGCTTCCATGAAATATTCCTGTTGAACGATCCGGCAGCATAGGCGGTTTTCTGCGACAACTGTTTTTCCAGCATGATGACGGATTTTTCAATCGAATCGGGTTTTACTTTCGATAGCGCAAGTTCGCGAACAGGGAGCGAATAGAGTTTGATAAGGAAATCTTTCTGCGACTTCCATTTGAGGTAAACGTCTACTAATGACGAGTCCCTGCCGGTAATAATTGCATTCCTGATTTTTCCGGAGTTGTTCAGAAGCATTGCCTTGGTGGCAAGGCGGTAATCCATCACTTTTGACAGGATGTATGGATTTTCTTTTGCCCGCAGTATGGCAAGGCGGTAAAAAACATCAAAATGCGTGGCGACTGTGGAATAGAAGATTCCTTTTTCACTCTCACTCATAAATTCGAAACCGCGATCGAGATTTAAAAAATCCATTTCAATAACCTGTGAATAAATTTCCACGGCTTCATCCCATTGCCTTTGTTCATCCAGGAACACAGCGAGATTAAAAAGGAAAAACAGATACCTGGGATGTTTTTCACCGTAATAATCTTTTGCGATTTTAACCACCTCGCGCATTAAATCAGCGGCTTTACCAAGATTTCTTTCCGCCTGGTAAACGCATGCGAGGTTGTTAAGCATTTCAATATTTTCTTTCGAATCATATTTTCCTTCTTTCTTTGCGATACCAGCGGCTTTAATCAAAAGATCTCCGGCAGGTTTTCGCTCATCCCTGTTCAGGTAAACAACGGCAAGGTTGCTCAATGCCGCGGTATAATCCCCAAACGTTTCTCCATATTGCTCCTGGTAAATCTGCAGCGTTTCCCGGTAAAGAACTTCGGCTTCATCATATTTTCCGGCTGCAGAATAAACGGTGGCAAGATTAGTCGCATGAAATGCATAATCGAGCGGATTCGATATTTTTGTTTTTCTGGAAACAGCGGTGACTTTCTCCAATAGTACAATCGCTTCATCTGTCCTGCCCAAATCAGCATACAGAAGGGCTAAATTGTTCCAACCGGTAAGGCAGGAAGGATGTTCCTTTCCCAACATAGATTCTTTTATTCGCACCGATTGCAGAAGTAAATTCTCCGCTTCGGAATAATTACCGGTTTTACTGTATAAATCAGCGAGATTATTCAGTGTAATGGCATATTCATGACTATTATCTCCTATCAGTGATTTTTTTAATGCAAGGGCTTGGATTAACATCGGTTTTGCTTCATCATACCTGCCCATGTCCGTATAAAGGAGCGCCAGGTTTTGAAAGCAATTAATATAATCAATTGAATTCTCCAGGTTATTTTTCTTATAAATCACTGCGGACGCATTGTAAAACTCTTCCGCCCTGAAGTACGCTCCTTCATCATGGTAAACACTTGCGATGTTTCCAAGAAGAGCGGCATAATCATGGGTGTCGTTTAACGTATTTTTTTCATAGATGGTTTTTGAAAGAAACAGGTTCATTTTCGACTCACCAATCCTGTTTAATGATTGTTGAATCAGTCCAAGATTACCAAGGGTAAGCGCGTACTGTTTGCTTTCTTCCCCATATAAGATTTTATTGATTTCCGCTGCCTTGAACATAAGCATTTCAGCGGGCGAATATTCTCCTCCCATAAAAAAAACAATGGCTAACTGCTCCAGCGCTTCATTATGCTCTATGCTTTTTTCACCGGTTAACTTTTTTATGATTTCCAGCGCTTCTTCCAATTGCGCAATCCCATCATTAAAATTCCCGGTATATGCATAATAAACCCCTGTTTCTGCCAGAATCTGTGCATATTCAATGTGTGATTTTCCAACGGCTATTTCAGCAATTGCCAATGCACTTCTGCCTGCAATCAGGGCATTCTGAAAATCATCATTGTCAAAATAGTTTTCAGCGGTTTTCCGTAAAACAAGATGATCTTGTGAAAAAATATGCGATGAAGGAAAAAGAAAAAGAAAAAAGAAAAGATGGCGCATGGAGTTATTTTTTCAGAATTTTAAATTCCACCCTGCGGTTCAGCGCCATGCTTTCATCGGTATCATTGGTCGCTAAAGGTGCCGTTTCACCGTACCCTTTGGCAGTGAGGCGGGATTGTTTTATGCTTTTTTCAACGAGGTAATTCACTACCGACTGAGCCCTGTCCTGCGACAGTTTGAGGTTATCGGCATCGGAACCCACGTTATCGGTATGTCCGGAAAGTTCAAGGGTGAGTGTAGGATTATCGTTCAGAAATTTTACTACCCGGTCGAGTTCGGGGTATGATTCGGGCTTAAGCACCGCTTTGCCAAACTCAAAGAAGATATTATTGAGCCGTACCACTTCATTCACTTCAATGGGAACGAGGTAAAGGTTGCGTTCAATTTCAGTGTATTCCTTTAATTCCGTCACATCTAAATTTTCGCTCACCGCATAATAACCCTGTGCAATAGCCCGGTATCCGTAATTTTTTCCGTATGGCAGAACTATTTTATATTCTCCGTTAACCGGTTCGCTACGCGCCAATCCTGCTTCGCTTCCATCGGAAAGAACTTCATACTTAATTTCAGTCATAATTGGTTCTTTCGTCTTTGAATTCAGCACTTTTCCCGAAATGAGCACGACCGGATTCGGCTTTGCCGCAACAGGGAGTTTTATCCTGAAAATATCGGATTTGCCCTGGCCGCTTTTTGCGGAAGCAAAATAGGCATATTCGCCTGAAGCAGGAATCACAAAATCAGAATCAAAACCGTCTGAATTGATTTTTGGACCAAGGTTTACCGGTTTACTCCAGTTCAGCCATGTATCATCCGATTTTTTTGTCATCCAAATATCGGTGTTTCCATATCCTCCTGGTAATCCGCTGGAAGAAAAATAGAGTGTCACTCCATCCGATGCAAGAACAGGCGAGTCCTCATCCTCTTTTGTATTTACCGTCTGTCCCATATTTTTCGGTTTTGTCCATTCGTTGTCTCCCTTTTTAAAACTCACATACAAATCGCGTTCTCCCATATGCCCTTTCCATTTTGTTTCAATGGACATAAGCATCGTCTTGCCGTCATTTGCTAAAAAATAACCAACGTATTCATTCAGGTTCTCAAACTTTTCAAAATTCTGCTGTTTTGGAAACGACCACCCGCCACGCTGTCTGAAACTCATGGAACATCCCCCCCCGGATACAGTGCCGTCAAAATAGCGGTAAATGTTTGAGAGAAGAATGGAATTTCCATCCGGAGTTATGGAATTGACAGCAGTAGAATATCCTTTTACGTTGAGAGGTGATCCAATATCTTTAGTTAATGTCCATGTACCGTCATTTTGCAGCACAGAGAACCAGATATTGTTTTTATCAGTATTGTCCGGAGGATACCGGACAATAAAAAGAGTTTTACCATCAGGCGATATGACAGGTGACAACTCGGAGTATTGGGAATTTATATTAGTTCCAAGATTTTCCGGTTCAGCATCAAAATTTATTACTTCCTGAGCAAATATGAAGGCAGGCGTAAAATTAAATAGAACAAAAGGAATGATAAATACCTGAAAAAACCGCATACCGTATTTTATTCCTTTTTCAATGAATATTCGGTATATATACCATAGTAGTCATCACCTTCAAAACTCGAAATGACCAGTTTTTTATTTTTCGTGTATTCCCGAATGGTATAAAAAACAACGGTTCCCCATCTGTCAGCAGGATCGGTCCAAATATCAATTTGCTGAACAACATTACCGTAAATGACCGAATAATAACAGTCGGTTCCAACCTGAATCTTTGGATAACCTCCTATGCTGTAACATTTAGGATAAACCGGCAAATTAAAATGTCCTGTTCCTTCTTCAGTTGTTTTATTAAAATCCCTGAATTCAAGTGAACCGGAATTAGATGTTTCGGTTAATTCACCGGTCGTACCGCTGCAAATATCCCTTATGAAGACGGACTCAAGTATCCACTTTCCCTTTTCAAGGTCTTTTATCAACTTTTTCTCTTTGCTGCAGGAGGAAAAGAGAAACAGGATAAAAAAGAGCGTTATGTTGCCCAAAAATACTCCTGATGGTTTCATCTTCTATGGATTTATATTTAAAAAACCTTACAAGGTTTGAATCCTGTAAGGTTTGCCGGATAATGTGCCGGAAACTCTTTTACATTTTAGAAGGATCGAATTTCCCGAGCCAGAGATAGTCACCGCTGGAATCGCTTCCCCAGATGTTGGTGTCTTCTCCAATAAATACCGCCTGTTTGCCACCGTTGATTTCAATCACCGGAAATTCATTCATCAGGTAGAATTTCTTTCCGGTTCCGGAACCCTCTCCGAAAGCAGTAAAGTTTCCGACTGTAGCGCCTGAGATGTCAATCTTACCTATTCTCACCTGCTTGCGGGGAGTCCACCATGTATAGGTATATTTCATACCCAGGACATCTTCGGATATCGACCTTCTCTCAACATTTCCGATAAAGAACTGCATCCAGAAAACGGAATTTTTATCGCTTCCCTCAAAAATTTTTGAAGAGGTTTGGTAATATTTCGGATCCTGCCGGGGGTCAGCCGTTCCTTTTAATCCGGCTTTCTGGGGATTATCAATACCATAGCATTTAACGAGGTTGCCGGCCTTGTCAAAATGGAACATAAGGAAATCATGATACTTTTTACCCCTGTAACTTCCCATAGCGTCATAACTCCATTCCTGGGCGTTAATAAATAAATCACCCGATGAAGTAATATCCAGTCCGCCAATTTCAATTCTGCCGCCTTTGTACAAAACCGGTTTCTTCTGGTTATCAGGTTTTGAATTTTTCGCCTCAAATTCATCCAGATTAGGAGCGGTTACAAAAGCCGCTTTTCCATCTTTAATACCGACAATCTGAAAATTTTCAAACCCTTTTTCTTTCTGCATAAAATCATAAGCCCCGCGGTAAGCGTCTTCCGGTGTCTTTAAAATTTTACCGGGCCCGTAAATAATAACCTGGCCTTCTGTTTCGTAAACGGCATCTATTGTCCATTTAGCAGCTTTTGTAGTGAAATCAATTTTTTCTTTAACGATTCCGTCTCTTCCAATTCTGACATACGTAAAGGTTGTCGGATTCGGATCCTTAATCTTACCATAACCCTGGCCTGCTATCGGTGCATAAACAATGGCAATATCACCCAATCCAACTTCATCTACATCAATAGATCCTTCCTTTATCAACCCGCAGTAAATAACAGTATGCGGATTTGCAAAAGTGACTTCACCCGGCACTGTCATATCGAGATTGCCATTGGCTTTCATTATCTTAAATTCTTTCTGATGTTTATACGGATCATCTTTGATTTTGCCTTTTTCTCCCACGATGGCAATTACTTCACCGGTTTCATCAATGTCGAAAGCCGAATATTGCTGTTTTCCGTCTTCGTCCATTCCGATTACTGAAAGGAGGTAACTTTTACCATCTTCACTTTTGGGTTTCAGTTTGTCAAGGATTTTCTGTTCTTTCTGATATTTCCCTGTCCACCAGTTGTACTTAAGGGTTATCTCTTTCTTCTTAAAAACGAGATTTCCCATCATATCTCCTTCGGCAGTTACACCGTTGAAAACCTGTACGTCTTCTTTCGGGGCTTTTATCCATTTATATTTTTCACGGGCGCGTTCCACCTCCTGCTCATCGGCAAACTGGTTAATGAGTTTAAGGTCATAGTCGAACTGGTAAACCTGGAATTTAACCTTCCTGTTTGTCGATTTTGTGACAAATACGAGGTCTAACTGTTGTTTTGTGTCATCTACAACCACGTTACCAAGATAACCGCGTTTTGATTTACCTGAAATTTCAACGGTATTTTCGGCCGCAAGTTTTTGGGCTGATGCATCGCTCATGCCGAATGTTGATGCCACAATGAATCCGGCTGTTAACAGTTTCAGTGTTTTCATTTTGCTTTTGGTTTTAAAGGATGATAATTAATTGAATTAAGAGTATTCGCTGTAAAGATGGCAATTCTACTCAATCATAAATTTACCTGTGTAAATAATATTACTGTTATTTTTTATTTGCAGGAAATAAATTCCTTCCGCTAAGTCACCCCGTTCAATTTCGATTGCACAATGATTTATTTCCGATTTCATAACCTGCCTTCCCAGTAAATCTACAATCTGCAATTCATTAATTGTCGTTAGATCTTCATTGGAAATGGATAGTGTGGCGATTGTTGAAAATGGATTGGGATAAATTTTCACCCTGTCATCACTATATTTATTATTCTGAATATTGACAATTCCCGCAGGCATGGACCAAAGTTCACTTCCGTGAACGGAGTCGTTTGCAGTAAAGAAATACGTTCCGTTTAATTCTTTGAGATAGGTATTAGGCCAGGAACTGCCGCTGCCTGACCAGATGTCGGCAACCATAACCGTTCCCGCATCTGTGCCATCGCTTTTCCACATCTCAGCGCCACTCACACCGTCATTCGCATCAAAATAAACAATTCCGCCTATGGCAGTGGGATTATCAATGGTAGAGCCAGCGGAACCCGAATTAATATCTTTCACCAATGTTGTCCCGGAAGTTGTACCGTCACTTTTCCAAAGTTCGCTGCCGTTAGTTCCGTCATCACCTCTGAAAAACAATACACCGTTATTATCAGCCATATTCGAAGGATTTGAACTGCCTGAAGGATTAATATCCTTAAGCAATACGGTTCCCGAAGAAGTTCCATCGCTTGTCCACAATTCCTTTCCATTTGTTCCATCATCGGCAACAACAAATAAAGTTCCGTTTACAAATTTTGAAGATGGTGAAGAATTGCCGCTTCCCGGGTTGATGTCCTTTACCAGGACGGTACCGCCTGTAGTGCCATCCGTCACCCAGAATTCTTCACCGTTTGTACCGTCATTGGCATTAAAATAAATTAACCCGTTCATTTCGGTTAAACTATGCGCCCAGGAAGTTGAGTTCATACTCCCTGAATTAATATCTTTAATCAGCGCAGTTCCGGCACCTGTACCATCGCTCTTCCATAATTCTTTCCCGTTTACTCCGTCATCTGCGGTGAAGAATAAAGTACCGTTAATATTTTTGATACTCAAACCAAATTGAGAAGAATTGCCAGTACCGGTATTTATATCAGCCACCAAAACGGTTCCGGCATCCGTACCATCGCTTTTCCAGAGTTCATCACCGACCGAGCCGTCATTTGCGCTGAAATATGCAACTCCATTAAGGTTTACAATATTCCCATAACTAAAAGATCCCATGCTGCCCGACCTTATATCTTTAACCAGCACGGTGCCTGCCGCAGTTCCATCGCTTTTCCAAAGTTCTTTTCCGTTTACACCGTCATCTGCGGTAAAAAATAATAGTCCATTGATATCGGAAAAGTATCCCGGATAGGAATTTCCGCTTCCGGAATTGATATCTTTAAGCATCGTTGTGCCGGGAGTAGTACCATCGCTTGTCCACAGTTCAGATCCATTGATGCCGTCATTTGCAGTGAAAAATAATTTCCCGTTAAAAACAGTCAAACCGCCAACGGATGCCCCGTTAGTTCCGGAATTGATATCAAGGAATAACCCCGGGGCCTGGCATAATGCCGTGCTAACCGCAATGGACAGTGCGATTGAAATTTGCAGTGCAGTTTTCATATTTAGTGTTGTTTAAAGATTATATAAAAGAAATAATGACTGTTGTATTTTTACTTGTTAAGGGCAAATGTAAATACCCTTCAACCTATAGATATCCGTAGAAATGGGTATTTTCAGAATTTTACAGAATGGCAGCATTCCCCGTTGACAGGATTTCCGGTAATTTAACGGCTATTAGGGATGCCATAACTTTGAGTGATGGCATCCGTCAGAGAATTGTTACTGTACTACAATTTTCCCGGTAAATATTTTTTCTCCACAGTTAACACCTTACACAATGTCAGCAGGGCAGTGATGAATAATTTGTCCGCCCAAGGCGGATCCCTGCCTACCGGCAGGTAGGCGTCCTTTGGCGGAAAAGTTCGTATCTTCGTTTTGAATTTTACAGATGGCAGTAAAAGGCAGATATTGAGACAGGGTACAGAAAAAAATAACAAGTGTATGAATGAATTACTTTTTGAAATACCACAGGCAGTTAAAAATGTTTTAAAGTCAAAAAAGGGACCCTCTTTCCCTGAAAAAAATATTGCTAAACGACACGAAGAAGAATTAAAGAAAACTCATCATTTCCATCCTCAATATCATGATACAGTTAAAAATTCGGGAAAATATATCAAGGAACTTTCGCGGAAATCTTTTGACGAACTCGGTAAAAACCTTGATGTGATCCGTGAGCAGATGGAGATGGCAATTAAAAGAAAAAAATATTCCACTTATGAATTATTATACGAATGGGAATCGCAATATATCGAAGCGCGTATTTTAAAATTTATCGAGGAGGAAAAGAAAATCGGGAAAAAGAAGAAGGAATAAAAATTGTGGAGGAGAAATGAAAGAAGAATCTTTTATGAATAATTATATAGATTTAGTTTCTGCAATAGAACTTTGTATACGGGAAAGATTAATTGTACCCGCTCTTGTTTTAATTTATTCTGGCATAGATGCTTTCGCTTGGTTAGTATCAGATTCAGAATGGGCAACAAGAGACACTTTTAGAAAGTGGGTAAAGGAATGGATGCTAAACAATAAACATCTTCCTTGTAATGAAGATGATTTATATGCGGCAAGATGTGGAATATTGCACACACTAATATCTGAATCAGATATGAGCCAAAAAAAACAAGCAAAACAAATATATTATGCTTGGGGTGAAAAAAATTATCAGGAATTACAAAAAACTATTTACTTAATGAATCGCGCAGATATTTGTGTTGCAATTCAAATAGAAGAGTTATTTTGGACTTTCAGGTCTGCAATAGCTGACTGTCATGAGAATATTATTAAAAATCCTGTTCTGCTTGAACGTTTTAAAGCAAGAAGTAAAAAATTATTTATAAATGAGTCCTTTGGCAATTTTATGAATTTAAAGTCGAAGAAATAAAAATTGTGGAGGGAAAATCATGCCTTGAAATATAATGTGAAAAAAATGTATACAGAGGTTCATTACACCATAAAACACATGCAGCGATGGGCATCTTACCGCAATGGTAAATGCCTGAGTAAAGAATATTGGGGTGCCGATACAAAATTAGTTTGGCGCTGCGATAAGGGCCATACATGGGATGCCGTACCTGCAAAAATATCGTTGGGTTACTGGTGTCCTGCCTGTTCATCGGGACGTAAATATCAACCAAGATATTCTATAGACGATATGCGCCACTTTGCAAAAAAGAAAGGAGGAAAGTGTTTGTCAGCGGTCTATGTCAACAAGGATGGCAAACTAAAATGGCAATGCAAAAAAGGACATGTTTGGGAAGCAAGGGCCGGCCATATAATTCGTGGGCGTACCTGGTGCCCCGAGTGCTCTCATAAAAAAAAAGGTACAATAATGGAAATGCAAAAATATGCCGGTACCCGTATGGGCAAATGTCTTTCGCGTTTTTATAAAAACCGCCATTCCAAATTAATATGGCAATGTCAGAAAGGGCACAAGTGGCATGCAAAACCAAAAGATATATTATATGGAAAATGGTGCCCCTTTTGTGCCGGGAAGAAAATTACCATCAGAGATGCACAGACATTGGCAGCAAAGAGGGGCGGAAAATGCTTGTCGAAAAAATATTTTAATAATAGAACTAAAATGAGATGGCAGTGCTCAAAAGGTCATGTTTGGCAGACGCCTTACCAGGGCATCAAAACCGGCACCTGGTGCGCACATTATGACTGCCGTTACAAGAATGTAATAGGAAAAAAATGGAAAAATAATGCAGCAAACAAAAATAAATCAACTGCAAAGTAAAATTGATTATTGCGAAAGCAGAATAAACGAAATCGTTTATAAACTTTACGATTTAACCGAGCAAGAAATAAAAATTGTGGATGGGAAATGAAAAAGCGAAACACTATAAACCAAAAAGAAACTGAAAAAAACTATCTGGATAAGTTTAAAAAGTTATTTCCAAATTTTCCATTAGGGAAAATTCACTGCCTATTACAACACGAAGAACCTCCCGATTTGGAGGTTGGTAATATTGGTATTGAAGTAACCGAACTTCATTTGCAAAATTTTAAAAAAATAGAAGAGTTTCAAAATGAGTTAAGAGAAGATATGCAAATAAAATATGACCTAATATGTAGCATCCCTCTTTATGTTGCTATTGAATTCCGTGAGGGATTGCAGTTAAAAAACGAGGAAAAGAGAGGATTTATTGAAAAAACCGCAGAATTGGTAAGTAATGAAGTTCAGCAAAAAAACATAAAGATTGGTGAAGAAATAAAGATTGAAACCCACGATAGCAGAATAGAATTCATAACTATCACGTACTACGGTAAAATAAAGAAATCTAATTGGGAATGTGGTATGGGTATGCTCGTCCCTAATCCTTGCTTGGATGAAATAAAAAAAATAATAGAGAAGAAAAATAATCGCGTTGGAAAATATAAAAGAAACTATGATGAAAAATGGCTTTTAATTGTTGAAACAGGCGAGCCATCTTCTATTTATGATGACTATTCAGACATATGCAACTATCAATATGAATCGAATTTTGATAGAATATTTGTTTTTCAAAACATACACGATAATTATTTTGAATTAAAAAATAACAAAATTAACATTCTGGAGGGGAAATAAGCAAATTTTAAGAGGAAAAACTATCGTAACTTTACCTTGATGTTTTACAGAAGAAAAGTCATATTGGCTTTATTGCAACTGTTTGACGGGCAATTGGATAAAATCCGCCTCCAGAAACTGCTTTTCTTGTTTACCCAAAGACAAGAAAATCCTGCTTATGGCTTTATTCCCTACAAATTCGGCTGCTATTCTTATTCTGCCAATGCCGATATGACGGCCATGGTTTCAAAAGGCATTTTACACGAAAACGCAACATGTTATAAACTTGTGATAAGCGAAGCCGAATTAAAGATTGATAAAACCGACTACCTCAAACAACTTAAACCGGATGACAGAAAGGTTTTGCAGGAAGTGAAATCCGCTTATGGCAAAATGAGTGCAACTGCCCTGATGAAATACACCTATCTAAACTATCCGTTTTATGCCATTAAAAGCGAAGCAGCCGAAAAGATTTTAAGTGCCAAAGAGATTGAAAGTATCAATACTATACGACCGAAAAACAATAGGACGGTTTTATTTACCATTGGCTACGAAGGAATATCGCTTGAAGAATATCTGAACCGCTTGCTTAAAAATGATGTAAGGGTTTTGGTTGATGTCCGGAACAATCCGTTAAGCATGAAATACGGCTTCAGCAAAAGCCAACTGAAAAGGTATTGCGAAAGTTTGGGAATCTGCTACGTACATTTTCCGGAAGTGGGCATTCAATCGGAACAAAGGCAGGAATTAGACACACAGGCAGATTATGATAAATTGTTTGTTCTTTATCGCAAAAACAATCTGATAAAAACAAAGGATAAGCAATGGCAAATTCTGAATTTACTGAATGAACACAAACGTATTGCCCTGACCTGTTTCGAAGCCGATATTTGCCGGTGCCACCGGAAATATCTGGCAGAGGCCATTGAAGCGTTGCCCGGCTTTACCTATGAAGTAAAACACATCTGAAAATGGCAGCGACAAAAGTTTTAATAACCGTAAAAACGTACCCCACACTTTCAACCAAATACGATGAATTGGTTTGCACTGCGGGTTTCCGTGAAGACGGAACATGGATAAGAATTTACCCTATCCCGTTTCGTAAGAAGTCCTATAACGAGCAGTATAAAAAATACGACTGGATTGAAGTTGATCTGGTGAAAAACAACAGCGATTTCAGACCGGAAAGTTACCGGCCTAAAACAATTGACAGTGAAATAAAAGTAGCCGGGCACATCAACACGGCAGGGAATTGGCAGGAACGAAAGAAAATATGTCTGGGAAAAATTTATTACAATCTTTCAGAACTCATTGCCGAAGCGAAGAACAAAAACATTTGTACCTCTTTAGCCGTTTTCAAACCCACAGAAATTTTGGATTTCACAACCGAACCGGTTGAACGGGAGTGGGATAAAGACAAACTGTCAAAACTCAACCAACTCAATCTTTTTGAAACAAATACCGAAGGGAAATTTGAAGTGGTACAGAAACTACCCTACAAGTTCAAATTCATTTTCAAAGATAATCAGGGAACTGTAAGCCGTATGATGATTGAAGATTGGGAAACCGGGCAATTGTATTGGAATTGTCTTGCAAGACATGAAGGGAATGAACAAAAAGCCGCTGAAGATGTGAGGAAGAAATATTTTTATGACTTTGCCAAAACAAAAGATCTGCATTTCTTTCTTGGAACGACCCAGTTACATCACTATGTTTCATTAAATCCTTTTATGATTATCGGCACATTCCATCCGAAAATCGATTTACAGACAAAATTATTTTAATAATTAATAGAACTAAAATGACATGGCAGTGCTCAAAATGTCAGGAATACCCTCTGCCGGAATAAAGATCGCAAATACCGTTCCTTCTCCTTCTTTGCTCTTCAAAGAAATTTTTCCGTTCAATTTTTCAACAGCGTTCTTTACAATAAACAAACCCAGCCCGCTGCCCTTTGACGATTCATTGGCGCGGAAGAACATGTCAAATATCTTCGGCTGTATCTCGGCCGGAATGCCAACGCCATTATCCTCAACACCGATTTTAACGCCCCTTGCCGCCCTGTCTATACGGACAGTGACAAATGACCCCGGTTTTTCAGGGTCGCCATAATTGATAGCGTTAACGATAAGGTTTTGCAGGATAAGAATGAGGAGGGTCTTATCGGTCGCAAATTCCACCGGTTCTGAAATGATCTCTATCCTTGTGGCGGAAAACCGTTCAAGATGCCATAAATTTTCAAGGATTTTATTGATCTCACCGGCAATATCCACCCGCTCAAATTTAAGTTTTGCCTGGGTTATCTTTGCAAGGTGGGCGAGGTCCCGTATTATTTCATCCATCCGGGTTATTGTCCGGTTAATTTTTTCAAAATAACCCGATGCGGGTTCATCCTTTATTTCTGCCATTGCAAGATTGCATAAGCCCATTACGGATGAAACCGGGCTGCGGAGGTCATGCGAGGCGCGATAGACAAACATATTCAGGTCATATATCTTTCCCCTGAGTTTTTCCTCCAGTATTTTCCTGTGGGTGATATCCGAAAAAATAAAAACCCGGCCGATAATATTTCCTGTTTTGTTAAAATAGGGAGAACATCCCACACTGAATATCATTCGCTCCCCGTCCGGTATTCTGATTTGCAGGTCGCATCGCTTGCCGCAATACGCACCCGCAGTATTCAATTGTGAGGGCAGGATACTGCAATTCTTCCTGATTTCATCTTCAAAAAACAACCCTGTCACTTTTTTGCCGATAAGGTCTGTTTCCAATATCCCGGTAATCTCATAAAAATATTTATTGGCATAATGGATTGTTCCCTTTATATCCGTAATAACAATACCCTGGTTCATGGTAGCCACAATATCAGCCCAGGCATATTTGGGAGAAAAGAGTAATAAGTTGAATTTTGATAATCCTATTATTGCCGAAACGGAAAAGAAAACCATTAAGGCGGAAGCGATTGGCGCTGGTTCCGTGTTCATGGCAAGGGGGAAAACAAGTTGTGTGGCGGTTGCCTGAAGGATAGGAAGAGCAAGACCGGAAACAATAAGAAATGCCTGGCGCTTTTCTTCCCGTACGGATTTTCTTTTCTTCCATGCATTGGAAAGTAAAATAAAAAACATCAGGTACATCAGGAACGACATCCAGGCGACCATGACCATACCCAAAATATCTTTGGGCAGGTTATAGGTCCATCGCCAGAGTGCAGATGGCACACAGTCAGTGGGTATGATGCCTGCAGCGGATAAAACCGTAAAAAAAATCGCGGGCAAATACAAAATACCCAGTAAGTTAACCGATTTTTTCCAGCGATTGTGATTGGTAAACATCAGAGCGAAATGAACTCCTGCCGGAGTAATAAAAATTATCCCGAATGAAAGAATCTGGAACCATAATTTTACTGTGTCAACCGATGCCGATAACCTGGTTACCGTATCGCTGACCTGCCATATAAGAACACAAAATACGAACTGGGCAAAAGTGACCTGTGTGTGTGAACGCGGAAGAAAAACAAAGGAATAAATAAAAAGCCCGAGGTTTACAACCGCAGGAATAAAATAGAAGAGCGCTATCTTCCAGTATTGAAAGTCAAAGTTCAGTAATAGTTCTTTCATGGTGTCCTCCTGATCCGGCACCAAAGGAAGTTCATTGCCGCTCAGTTCTGATACTCATTTTAATAGGATGCTATCAGATGTAAGTTTTGGGAAGGATTTGCTTTGAGCAACGTCAGGATAATTTATTTTTCAGCGCATATTTCACCAGCGCCACCAGGTTTGCCGTGCGGGTTTTGACCATTATGTTTTTGCGTATGGTTTCAATGGTGCGTACGCTGCGGTTAAGCGTGCGCGCGATTTCGGATGAAGAAAATTCCATCATTATTAACTGCAGCACTTCTTTTTCGCGGGGCGATAATTTCGGCTTTTTCATGAGAAAACGGTGCTGCGAATATGCCCAATATCAGATGTTTCTTCATACCTACAAGTCGGTATTTTGAGAACACCGCTAAATATTATGATTTTTTTCCCGCAGATAACGCAGATTTTCGCTGATAAGAAAAAAAATCCGCGTTAATCAGCGAATTCTGCGGGAGATATTTGGGTTTTCAGCCCTTCCCTAATATTAATAAAGATCGGTGGTACCTGTCAAAAAGTTCCCGGGAGCAAACAACCTCATCCTATCCGCTAATGATTTCCGCCTGAACGGTACTCCATATAACTCCAGCAACCGTCCAAACGTTGAATTTTGTTTAAACCGCTCCTTACCGATACCCCGCACCCTCCATTCTTCATTCTGCCAGTGAATGAAATAATAATCCGCAGGTATTTTACCGTTACCCCTGATATGTCTTCGGGTTTCCCGCCAGATATCATGATTTGAAATGTTGTTTACAATGAATTTTTCCAAACCCCTGTTTCTGACGGATTCATTCAGTATCCGGTTCGGCAAAAGCCAGTCCCGCGTATCTTCATTGCATTGCTGCCTGGTTTTTTCATACGCATCGAGCAGGAAATCCGCTTTTGCAGGCGCTTTCAATACCGTTCCCACAACAGGGAGGTTCGGATGAGGACGAAAGACAAGCGGAGTGGAAAATTCAAAGGGCTTCAGGCAGGTAACATCCATATCGGTCCACCACCCCCCCTTTTCGTAAAGCAGTTTGAACCTGAAAATGTCGGCAAAAGGAGAACCGTAACTGCCCTTTCCCACTCCACCGCAGGCAGGATCGGAAAAATTTCTTTTAAAAATTTTATCCGGAGAAATGATTTTCCCGGCATCTTCAATAATGACCCCACCGGGTACCGGTGTTGATAACGGGGAATAAATCCACAAATGAAATTCATGCCCGTGATGCAGAAATGATTTCAGGGTAAGAAGTTCCACCGGGGAAAGGGTTTCGCCTATCCAGAGGGCGTGAACGGGTTTGTTGGAGGGGGAAAGCATGTGGTGATTCCAAATATTCAGATATTGGAAATTAGAAATTGGTAATAGAAATTAGATAAAAGACCTCTTGAATAATTACCACTGGAAATTAAAGAATAATGAAATCTTTGCCACTAAGGCACAAAGGCACTAAGGAAACACAAAGAATTTCTTAGTGAAACTTTGTGTCTTCGTGTCTTTGTGGCAATATGAATTATTATTATGCAATAGGTCTAATAGAAAATAGAAAAATCCTTTGATTGCGCTTCAAATCTCCACTTTCAAGTTTCCATTACAAATCTCCATTTTCAAGTTTCAAAAAGTCGGTTTATCATACCTTGAAATAACTTCGTACCGCATCAGCAATTCATGAAACGTGCTACCCGGCTTCCAGTTGATCTTACCGGCTGAATTTACCCAGTGAATACCGTACCATTGTTCAGGGAAAGGGACATTCCCGGTAAAAAATTTTTTCAGTTTAAAGGAATGGTCGTCATTGAAAAGTTTCCTGTGGCGGTATTTCAATAAGCCGAGCGGTTTTATATGCCTGTTGAGAATCTCTATGGGTTTATGCCATGAGGTATTGGCAGCGGTCACTTCTTTTACCGCATCCTCATAACACCTTTTCATCAGTTCTGATCCGGACGGGCATTTCATGGCATTGCCCACAACGTTGAATTTCCAGTGGTCCCTGAAAAAATATTCTCCCTGAAAATCAAACGGCTTAAGGCAGGTTATATCCATATCCACCCACCACCCCCCCTTTTCGTACAGGAATTTGTACCTGAAAATATCCGAAAACCCGCCATAGGATCCCTTTCCCCACCGGATAGGACTTTCCCTGGGGTATCTGAAAACCCGGTCGCGGGGGATAACCTCTGATGCATCATGCACCACCGTTTCACCGGGGATATTCTCAATTTGATCATAAAGCCAGAGGTGAAACCTGTGGCCGTTTGCCCGGAACGAACGGATGGTGAGTTGTTCCGTTTCGGTCAGTTCCTTCCCGATCCATAATCCGTTGATGTTAATATTATCCGGTGACAGCATGAAGTTGATTCATGTTAAAATATCTATCGGGACTTTGAAAATCTAATGAAAGAACAGAGCCACAAAAACACCAAAACACTAAACCTGCCTGCCGGCAGGCAGGTCTCACAAAACAGTGAACTACAATTCGGAATTTTTAGTGATATTCCTGCCTGCCGGCAGGCAGGTTGTGTTTTTGAGATTTAGTGGCAAAAAAAGTATTTTTTGAGGTTCGCTATCGCTTGTTTTCAAACAATATTGCCGGCTGAACATGCCCGTTGATTTTCAGATTGTAAAATTCATATTTTTCATAAATACCCTTTTCATCAAAAATAATCTGGACTACAGGAAGGAAATTTTTCTTATCCAGGTAAAAAACAAATTTTTTGCCGTAAAGAATGGGAACCTTAATCTTCTTTCCCTGAGGTATATTCCCGTACCCGTCAAGTTCCGTGTTCAGTTCAAGAAGCATATAGTCGTTGACGAGAAATTTTGCACCGATTGAAGAAACCGTTTCACCTTTTTTCGCAACATATTCCCGGTAATCGAAGCCGGGGTAATCAAAAACAAGAATGGCGCAGTCACCCGTGTATTTGAGATATGAATACTAGGCATCACCGGTTGTATGGATTGATCCTTCCGTTATTTTTAGGAAATAATCAAAACCCAGTTCAAAAATAGTATGGTGTTCGTTATACCTGAAGAGCGAACCCCGCGGGTTAACAGGGATATTCACTGCCGGAAAATCTGGATATTTTACCAGCGCATCGCCACCGTGATCCCCTTCAATCCAGAGGAACCGGTAACCCTTGCGGTGCCCTGCCTTAATATTCATATAGATCTGCAGCGGGTTTTTTGACATGACGGCATCAGAGGAGCTGTACTTTATGATGCCGTTTATCCGTTCCCATTTTTTAACCGTAAAAGAAGCGGTTTTAATCTGCCGTACGGCTGCCATCATGTTTTCGGTGAGTTCCCTGGGTGACGGTGCCTGCCCTGCAGTCGTCAATGCCGCAAATACCGGTAATACCTGTAAAAAAAATCCAATACGACCCGCCATGGCTTCGGTTTATTTAACGAAAATACGAATTACCTTTGTAGTTGATGATGACCCCTCAATTACAGGATATGCCGGTTTTATCTTTTCCCGGCTTTTCCTTCCGGATAAAAACGCATGAAGGCGGAAAAATGATTTTTGATGTGTTCCGCAGGAAGTATGTCTCCCTTACTCCGGAAGAATGGGTAAGGCAAAACATGTTACACTTTCTTGTTGAAGAAAAAAAATATCCGCGGGGCCTTATCGGTGTGGAAAAAGAAATCAAACTGAACCGCACAAAAAGAAGATATGATGCAGTGGTATTCAGCCGTACGGCAAAACCGGTCATGCTTGTAGAGTGTAAGTCGCCCGATGTAAAAATAAACCAGGATGTTTTTAACCAGATACTGAGATATAATATTGCATTAAAAGTTCCGTATTTGCTTGTCACCAACGGAAAAAATCACTACATTTGCAAAATGGAATCCGGTGCAGGTTCATGTAAGTTTCTCAACGAAATACCTTCTTTTGGTGAGATTGAAAAAATAATTGCAACTATGGTATAGGGAGATAAGGGAAATAGGGGAGATAGGGAAATAGGGGAGATAGGGAAATAGGGGAATTCCAATATCCCTCTTATCTCCCTTATCCCTTTATACCCCATACAACGCACCCGAACAGTGACAAATAATTTAAATTAACCAACGTGAAAACAATTAAGCGCTTTTTCTTTATTATCTTATTTCATTTTTTAATTGCAGGAGGAGCGCTTTCCCAGAAACCAGGTACAACCGGACAGACCGGCATCGGCCTGCGCATCGGGGATCCGGCAGGATTCACCGCCAAGCGCTATATCAATCATGAGCAGGCGGTTCAGGTAAACCTCGGCAGGTCATCCTGGTGGTGGGGAGGAGGGTATTACCGGAATCATTTCAATGATATTGACGAACTAAAAAATTATTCTTATGAATATTCCCGCATTCTTTTTGCCGGAAGTTTACAGGCGCATTACCTCTATCATTTTGACATTAACACAAAAAAAATACTTAAAGAGATGGACGTGAATGAACCGGAAATTGAAGAGTTGAAAGGACGGCTGCAGATTTATGCCGGGGGGGGGTTGCAGTTCAGGATGGTATCGGTCCGTTACTCTTACCGCTACAGGCAATATTACGGTCCCGGCAATAATGATTTCAACTGGTTTTATGAAGACGGCATCTATCCGGATCCCGACATCGGATGGGATGCAGTTGCAGGAGCCGAATACCGGATGGAAAAATTCCCGTTTTCGGTTTTTTGTGACGGTAATATGTTCATTGAAATATTCAACGATTTTTTTTATCCCCGCCTGCAGGCCGGACTTGGGGCACGATACTGGTTTTGAGGGCACAACGTAACAATTACGATTAGACCGGTTTATTCATTTACTTACCATATAAACCCCCGTAAAAGTCAGCAAAGCCGCTATACATTTATCAAGAGTAATTTCATCCTGGCCCATCATTATTGCCATTAACGCGGCAAGCGCGGGCTGAAGGTAAATGTAGAAACTTACAGTGGGAGCGCTGAGATCGCGCAGGGCATAGGTGTTCAGCAGGTACGCTATAAAGGTGCTCATAATCACAACAAAGGCAACTGCCGCCAGGATTGATGCGCCCATTTCATTCCACCTGATTCCGGTAAATTGCTCATAACTGAACGGCAGCACATAAAAAAATCCGGATGCGAACACCCATGAAATCACCGTGACGGCATGATACCGTTGCATGAGCGGTTTCACCATCACAATAAACAACGCCCAGGAAAGAGAATTGGCAAAAATGCAGAGGTCACCTTCAAAAGTGGTTGATCCGAAGGAAAAATTTCTCCCGGATACAATCAACATTAAAGAACCCGATAATCCGAGGATCATGCCTGAAATTTTCAGTATGGTTACCTTATCCTTTAGAAAAAATACCGCCAGAATAAGAACCATAACCGGATTTGATGCCATGATAATTGAAGCATTGATGGGAGTCGTCAGATCGAGGCCGCGTAGAAATAATGTCTGGTTCAGCGCCACCCCAAAAACACCAAGGAGCAATAATCGGGGAATATCTGACCGCCTGACTTTTTCCCTTATTACGAAGATGCTGACCATCACGAATAGAATACCGGCAACGATAACCCTCAGCAATACAAATCCGTAAGGTCCTGCGTAGTCAGGCATCACCATCTTAGCCATCGAATAATTTATTCCATAGATAATATTGACCGCCAGCAGGCATAAATGGGCTTTCAACCGTGAATTCATCTGAAAAAATAAAGGCGCAAACATATTGATTCTGATTTGTTCCGCAGAAAAGTAATTTTCAACAATGACTTATCTCATGTTTTATTCATTATTAAGTTTAACTTTGCGCAATTCTTAAAACGAGGGAGCGGGGTGAGAACGGAGGATATCTTAAAGAAACTGCGTCCGGGGAGGGTTTTATATCCGATCTTAATAGGGTTAGCAGCGGTGTCATATCTGCTGGTGCGCGATTTCGACACCGAAGCATTCAGAGCGATTGCATGGACATGGAATTCTACGTTATGGCTTGCCGTTACTATCCTGATGGCGGCAGTGCGCGACCTTGCCTACATGTGGCGCATACGCACCCTTACCGAGCGAGCGCTTGACTGGAAAAGATGTTTTTACGTAACTTTTTTGTGGGAATTCGCTTCAGCGCTTGTGCCACCGGTACTGGGGGGGGGATTTGCATTCGCCATCCTTTTCCTGATGGGCGAAAGAATCCCCGGGGGAAAGAGTATCGCCATTGTGATGGTCACTTCCCTGCTTGACGGCCTTTTCTTCGCTGTCATGGCGCCTCTTGTTGTATTGTTCATAGGTAAATCGGGGCTTTTTTCCGGGATAAATCCCGAGAACATTGCAACTATTTCTTACGGCCGTGAACTTTTTGTTGCGTTCTGGATCATTTACGGGATAATTTTACTGTACAAATTAGTTGTGGTATACGCGGTTTTCATCAATGCGCGTGCCGTGAAATGGCTCCTGATAAAAATATGCGCCCTGCCCCTCATGAAAAGATGGAAATACCGTGCCGCACAAACCGGGACCGAAATGGTCATCGCTTCGCATGAACTGAAGCACAAAACAATCCGTTTCTGGACCGATTCCATCATTTCCACATTCTTGTCATGGACAGCCCGTTTTATCATCATCAACAGTTTGATCATGGCGTTCAGCGATATTAGTGTAAGTCATTTACTGCTTTACGGGAGGCAGGTTGTAATGGGAATACTGATGATCGGCAGCCCTACTCCAGGCGGCAGCGGAGTGGCTGAACTGGTTTTTTCAAATTTCCTCAACGAGTTCATTCCGGTCGGACTGGTGGCATCACTGGCGCTTTTCTGGCGGTTGATTGCCTATTATGCCTATCTTTTCATCGGTGTTGTTTTACTGCCTGCCTGGCTGAAGAGGGTTCTGCCTTTCACCCACCTGCATGAAGACAAGTTGAACGGAAAATCGGGACATGTTATGAGGGATACAACAACAGGTGGTATTTTTCAGAAGTGAGAAAATTATCTTTCTGACTTGTGCAATCCACACAAACCGAACCGGCCAATTAATTTTTTCCGTATTTTCATTCTCCATCTTTTTCTATGAACGCGCTTAAATTTTTTATCGGCTACATTAAACATTTTTTATCCGCCATTTCGATTCATAATATTCATTCACCTTTCGTATTTCAAATACTTACCGGGATGCAATTATCGGATGAGGATTCCGACCGGATTGCCAACATTGAAAAATTACGAAAAGGTTTACTGCGGGATAATTCGGAGATCATTTTTTTTGAGATGGGTGCGGGATCAAAAATATCTTCAGCGGATCAAAAGGAATCCGGTAAACCGGGAATAAAAAGAATGATGCGAGATATTATTAAAAGTTCCGTCAAACCGGAGTTGGGTGTAATCCTGTACAAACTTTGCCGCTATTTTAAGCCGGAAGTCGTTGTTGAATTAGGCACATCAGCAGGTATCAGCACCGCTTTCCTCGCTATGGCTGATCCGGGTGGGAAAATATTCACCATCGAGAACAATCCCTCTTCAGCGGATGCCGCAGAAAAAAATTTCCGTGAACTCGGCATTTCAAACATTGAACAGATAAGGGGGACATTTGATAACGAATTGCCATCCCTCCTCGGAAAACTCAGAAAAATTGACTTTATTTTCATTGACGGCAATCACCGTAAAGATCCGTTGCTGAAATATTTTGAACTTTGCCTTGAAAAATCACATCCCTCCACAGTTTTTATCTTTGACGACATCAGGTGGTCGGATGATATGTTGAGTGGTTGGGAGTCCGTCAGGAACCATGAAAGGGTCAGTGTGACGCTCGACCTGTTCCAAGCCGGAATTGCATTTCTTGTTACGGGAATTGCGAAGCAACATTATCGGCTGAGAGGAATATGACCCACCAAACCAAAATCGCTTTCAGAATTTTTATTATTCATAGATGAGGCCACTATAAAAAGTAAAATTTAGTAAAATGCCACTAAATCTCAAAAACACGAAATCCCACAAAATCTTTATTATCATAGATTTATTTTTAGTGCAATTTTTGTGTTTTCGTGTTTTTGTGGCAAAAAGTATTTTTTAGAGGGGACTCATAGATGGAAATTAATATTTAAGAATGCCCCTATTCGTAAATTCGTATTCCTTGCCTGCCGGTCCGATGACTCTGACGAGTATCGGACTCCGTCAGAGCAGGCAGGGATTCGTAATTCGTAAAGTCAGATGCTGATCCAAACCGAAAATATCACCAAACATTACCGTGTAGGCAAAGTACTTGTGCAGGCGCTCAGAGGGGTTACACTACAGATTAGTGTCAATGAATATGTGGCACTGATGGGGGCTTCCGGTTCCGGAAAATCAACGCTGATGAATATTCTCGGATGCCTCGATATTCCCACTTCGGGAAAGTACATTCTTAACGGCACCGATGTGAGTTCACTGAATGACAATCAACTTGCAGGAATCCGTAACCGGCAGATAGGATTCGTTTTCCAGACATTCAACCTTTTACCAAGGTACAGTTCGCTTGACAATGTGATGCTCCCGCTTATTTATGCGGGAACCGATAAGAAAGAGCGCAGGGAAAGGGCTGAATCCGTTATGGAACAGGTTGGATTATCGGACAGGATTCATCACAAACCGAACGAACTTTCCGGTGGGCAGAAACAAAGAGTGGCAATGGCACGGGCGCTGGTAACCCGGCCGTCCATAATCCTTGCCGATGAACCTACCGGAAACCTTGATTCAAAAACATCAGATGAGATGATGCTCTTATTTTCAGATATTCACAGCCGCGGCAATACCATTATCCTGGTCACCCATGAAGAAGAAATTGCACGGCATTCCCACAGGATCATCCGCCTGAAAGACGGAATGGTGGAGGATGACAGGAGGAATAAATGACTTAAGAAGTCAAGAAGTTAAGAAATAAGGAAGTAAGGAAGGCAAGAAGTCAGGAAATCAGGATCATAAGTTGAAACAATTTTAGTTACCATTCACCCCCCTATTTATGATGATACTTTTTTAGTGGGATTTTGTGCTTTCGTGTTTTGGTGGCAGAAATTCATTGCCACTAAATCACAAAAACACGAAAAAATACACACAAAAACATATGGGGGTGAATAGTAACCAATTTTATTATCATTTTATCTGATATCATTCTTTTCATCTTAATATCTTAACATCTTATGTCATTACGTATCTATACCAAAACAGGCGACAAGGGCGAGACCTCCTTGCTGGGAGGTACCCGCGTGACCAAAGATCACCTCCGTATTGAAGCGTACGGCACTGTTGATGAACTCAATTCATTTACAGGGTTACTGGCCTCTGCAATAGAGAAAAACCCGGTTCGGAAAACCCTGATTGTCATTCAGGACCGGCTCATGGTTATCGGCTCGCTCCTGGCGGCCGATCCGGCTAAACCGGGAATGAAACTCCCGCAACTTTCAGAGGATAACATCAAATACCTTGAATCCGTAATTGATCTGTTGGAAAAGAAACTGTTTCCGCTGAAATCATTTATTCTTCCGGGAGGAAATATTTCAGTATCCTTTTGCCATATTGCGAGAAGCGTCTGCCGGAGGGCGGAACGCATTGTTGTTAAACTCAGCACTGAATCAAATGTCAACCCAGATATCATTAAATACCTCAACCGCCTCTCCGATTTCTACTTTGTTCTTGCCCGCAAACTGGCAAAAGATACCGGTGCGCCTGAAATTATCTGGAAACCAGTAAGATAGAAATACTAAAATATTTTACTAAAAAACCGGCAAAAAAAGTTCCGTATTAAAAAATTCATACTTTTGCGGGCTTTTTTAAAAAACCATTTTGCCGGATAACAATTTATTAAAGGTTACCGTATAACCCCTAAAAATTTTTACCATGTATTGGACGCTTGAACTGGCCCAGTATCTCCAGGATGCTCCTTGGCCTGCTACAAAGGATGAATTAATTGACTATGCCATGCGTTCGGGCGCACCTCTTGAGGTTATTGAAAACCTGCAGGAAATAGAAGATGAAGGCGATGTATATGATAACATCGAAGACATCTGGCCCGATTATCCCACCAAAGAGGACTTCTTTTTTAATGAGGATGAATACTAAAGATATATGCAGGTCATTTTAATGTAAACCGTACCGGTAATTTGAATTGTACTTTTTGGGGAAATCCATATTGAAGTGCTGGCGACCATCGAGGTATTAATTTTACTACTCGCAGACACTCTTCATCGCATCCCCCTCCGATTGATTTGATCACATGAATATCCTCAACCTCCCCAATTGTATTAACTACAAATGAAATAAAGACCATCCCCCAAATGCCTTGTTTTTTTGCTTCATAAGGATAACTGATATTATTAGCAAGATATTCGAGAATATCTCGATCGCCATTCTGAAAACAGGGCATAGTTTCTACAATTTGGAATACAGGATCTTCACCTTCAAAGTGCACTTCTATGGGAGGTGAATTCATTTTTAAATCTCCATGGTCCGATTCTTTCAATAACGAACCATCTTCTTTGTAATATTTCCAAATTCCTGTTACTAACCCCTTAAAATAATTTCCTTCAGAGGAAAGATAGCCGTTTTGCCTGAAATATTTAGCGTACCCTGAAAGTTCACCCTGAATATAGGACTGTTCCGATTTTAACTTACCAGTATAAAAATATTTTTTTACAATACCTGTACCATCCTTTAAATTTCCACAGTCCATCGGTTGACCATCCAGTGACAAACATTTTGCTATGTCCATTAGTTTTCCATTATGATACTCAACTGAAATCTGGATTCCTCCTGTTTCGAAGTATTCAGTTGTAAGACCGTTTTCTGACCCATTTAAAAAATTCCGTTCTGTTTTTATATTTCCGCTGGAGTAATAATATTTTTGTTTCCCGTCCTTTTTTCCTCCCGCATAATTCAATTCAGAAGCAAGGCTGCCATCTGGAAAATATCCCTTCCATGTACTATCCGGTTGTCCGTTTTTATAAAAAATTACTGATGCGATATTGCCGTCTTTGTAAAAATATTTCCACTTACCATATTTCTGATCGTTATTGAACAGACCTTCAAAGTTTATTTTACCGTCAGGATAGTAATATTTCCATTCGCCTGCTTTTTTCCCATCATCATAGAGCCCCTGGGTTAATATTTTATCTTTATAATAATAGGTATAAGGCCCATGCATGACGGATGGGTTTGACATTTTTACATAGTAAGTTTCCTTTGCATCCTTGACCGGCAATCCTTTTTTCATAATAAGAGCCGCGGATTTAATGCCGCCAGGGCTAATAAATTTGGTACAACCGGACAGGATAGAAAGGGGGAGCCATGGCAAGAAATAAAGTATAACGGGAATTTTCATGATTGTTACACTGAAAATGGGATAAATTTATACATATTATTATAGTTGGCAGTTGGCAAAGAGCAGTTGGCAATCAAGAGCGTTTTTTTGCCAACTGTCAACTGCCAATTGCCAACTTCTGAATTGGAGTAATTTACACCGTTTAATGTATAAAAGCCGGGTACTCTCTTAGTACATCCATATCCGGCATAACCGCAAAGATGATAAATTCAGAAGAAAAGTGATTCCGGAAAAACACATGATTCACTGCTTCACAAACGGCACATTTCCCGATCCTATTTCAGAAGTGTAAATAAGATTGTATAATCCCGGAGGAAAAGTCGCTATGCTGTAATGGGCATTGCCGGGATGGGAAATTTTTCCTGCAACCACCGTTAGAAACACCTGCCCGGAGTTATCGTATATCATTATTTCAGTCAAACCTAAATTGCCGTTGTTAAAATGAACAATCAGTTCATTATGCACCGGGTTGGGTGCAACGGTAATTGCGGAAGAATTGTTAAAGGCGTTCTGGTTGGCATTTGCGTTTTGCCCTGCCGCACCGCTGTATCCAGCGACAGTCACCACTGCCGCTATCAGGATTACTATCGCGTAATTTGTTTTCATGGTAGAAGGGTTTATCATTATTACAGTTTTCTTTTTTCACCCATTGATACGCATAATAGTACTTGATTGTTGTATTGCGGCTGTAAGAAGGTTAACAGTAAACCTGTACGACTTCACCCCTTTGTCATGTAGGAATTTGTCTTACAAAAAATCCTTTTTGCTGCGCGGGAGTTCCCGTTATTCCTTCACCCTTTCCTTCGCCTTATCCTTTTATGCCTAATTTTACTGCAATTTTGTCATTCATTCCTATGGTCCTGAACCGGAACTTTCTTTTCCTGCACCTTCTGATATTCTTTTTTATTTCCGGAGAATTGTTTTCTCAAAAGACGGCCAGGTTTTTTCAATATGCCAGGATGATCGCGGAGTACTTTACTTTGGAAATGTCCCCGGAATAACTGAATATGACGGAGAAACATGGCGATACATCTACATTACGCAACGGTATGTCACGGTGCGTTCGCTTGCTAAAGGAAATGACGGAAGGATTTATGCCGGCACTGAAGGGGATTTCGGTTATCTGGCTCCCGATTCGGCAGGAATGATGAAATACCATTCGCTTGGGTCAGTATTAGATGAAAAAGAGAAAAATTTCACCGAAATTTGGACCATAAATATTTCGGGAGATACCATTTATTTCTGCAGTAATGAAAAAATATTCGTTTACGATTGCACTACCGGCAATATTTCTTTCATCCGCCCTGAAACTTCCTTTACGCTCGTTTTTATGATCCGGAATTCCCTCTTTACAATTCAGAAAAATGTGGGATTGACCGAAATTATCAACACCAGGAAACAGATCATCCGTAGTACCGACAGTTTAGAAAATATTTCCGGTGCATTTGATTTCGGAATTGATTCGGTATTGCTGCTGATTGAGAATAAACTTTTTCTGTATGCTGCCGATCGCCTTATTCTTTTCAAAAACGAAGCGGAACAATTTCTGGTTGAGAATATAGCTTACCGCGGAATAAAGCTTCCGGGGCCGGTTTTTTCTTTCAACACAATAAATAAAGGAGTCATCACTATTAATAAAAAGGGGAAGATTTTGTCTGTGTTCAATAAGAATATCGGCTTAAATTCCGAAACCATGCTTTCCCAGTACTTGGATAAGGATGGCAATCTGTGGATTGGAACCGAAAACGGGATCTCAAAAATTGAAACCGGCAATCCGATAACAGAATTTGATGAAAGAAACGGACTCATGAATACAGTCAATACCATTTTCAACTTCCGCGGGGTGATTTATGCGGGAACCTCCAACGGAGTGTATTGCCTGAACAAAGGGTTACCGGGAGAGCCGGACAGGTTTTATCAACTCGATAAAATCAAATGGCAGGTGTTTGATATGATTTCTTACCGGAATAAACTTATTGCCGCCACGGGAGATGGATTATATGTAATTGACGGGCTTATTCCACACGCAATTCACCCTGGCGTTGACCTGGCATTCGCCTGCCTTACCGCTTCGGGAAAATATCCGGGAATTATTTATGCCGGTGGATTTCATTACTGTTATATTTTTGAATTCACCGGAAACGAATGGCGCAATAAAGGACAACTGGACGGAATTACCGAAGACATTCACACTATTGCCGAAACTGCCGGAGGCGATCTGTGGCTCGGTACTTATTCGGAGGGAGTGATAAAAGCAGATATGTCCGCTGGATTTTCACTTAATTCCCCCGTTAAAAAATTTTCCGAAAAAAATGGATTGCCGGAAGGATGGGTCCAGGTGATCAAAATGGATGAAAAGATTTTTTTCGGAACCGCTGCCGGCTTATTTAGGTACAACCCGGTTTCAGATTCGTTTTATCCTGACAGCAGTTTATCGCCTTTGCTCTCTGATGGAAGCCATGATGTGGTGGATCTGATCAGGAGGGATTCAGATATTTTTATCCTCACCCGAGGCAATCTTGCCATTATTCAACCCGGCAAGGAGGGGAAAAATATTTTCAACCAAAAACCATTCCTTCGAAACGAAAAAGAGGAATTTTTCGGGATCGCTGCCGATACTGCCGGTAATGTATGGGCAGGCGGACCGATGGGAATAATTTGTTTTAATAATGCTGTTGAAAAAAATTTCAACAAAACCTTTACCACTCTTATCCGACTTGCAGTTGCCGGTAAAGACACATTGTTTTATGGCGCTTTTGCCGGTGAAAACTTTTGTCTGTCCGAAGCACAACCCGTATGGCTTGTTAAGGCAATACCGTACCAACACAACAACCTTTATTTTGAATTTTCAGCGACTGCCTATGAAGATGAATCGGCAAATAAATACGTTTATTACCTTGACGGTTTTGATAATGAATGGTCATCACCGTCAACGGACAACAAAAAGCAATACACCAATCTGCCGGAAGGTGATTATAGGTTCCGGGTAAAAGGAATAGATAAATATGGCAATAAAGGAAAAGAGGCGCTGTTTGCATTTTCTGTAATGCCTCCCTGGTACCGGACATTACTGGCTTATGCCGGATATGTGTTATTGTTGATATTCACGATTTATGGAGCGGTGCAGATAAGCATTATGCGCCTCAGAGCGGCAAAAAACCGCCTTGAAAATATTGTCCGGGAAAGGACTGCTGAAATAGTTCAGAAAAACATTCAACTTGAAAAACTCTCCATCGTTGCCCGCGAAACCGATAACGGTGTTCTGATTGCCGGTCCCAGCGGCAATATTGAATGGGTCAACGAAGGATTTATCCGCATGCATGGTTTTACGCTGGATGAATTTAAATCAAAAAGGGGGGATAATCTCATCAGCGCAAGCGCAAATCCGGAAATTCCCCGCGTTATTGAAGAGAGTATCAGGAGTAAAAAATCGGTCATATATGAGTCCGTCAATACTTCAAAGAGCGGAAGGGATTTCTGGGTCCAGTCAACGCTTACACCCATCCTTGACGATAATGGTTCGGTAAAAAAACTCGTGATTATTGATTCCGATATCACGGCAAGAAAAAAGCAGGAAGAGATAATTTCACAGCAGAACCGGGAAATTCTCGACAGCATTGAATATGCAAGTTATATCCAGCGGTCGATGTTGCCTTCCGAGGAGGAATTCAGGATGATATTTCCCGAAGCATTTATCATATTTAAACCAAAGGATATCGTGAGCGGGGATTTTTATTGGGTAGCACAGCCCCCCCAACCCCCCGAAGGGGGGATTATCCAACACACAGACGATGTTTATGGATACCAAACTGCTGACCCTTTTTTGTATGGCCAGTTAAAAGATTTTGTGAAGGAACATCGGAGTGTCCCAACAGAAGCAGAAAAAATATTTTGGGAATTAATAAGAGGGAAAAGATTAGATGGGTATAAATTCAGAAGACAGCATATTATTGGATATTATATTGCCGATTTTGTTTGTTTGCAACAAAAACTTGTAGTTGAGATTGACGGCTTAATCCATGAATTGCCTGAACATAAAACAAGCGATGAAGAACGCACGCGTTATTTGAATAAAAAAGGGTTCTCTGTTATTCGATTTACAAATAATGAAATTATCGGCAATCCGGATGGAGTAATTGAAAAAGTTTTGTATCAACTCAAGTTGTGTCCTTCACAGAACCCCCCTTCGGGGGGCAGGGGGGCTGTTCTCCTCTGCATAGCCGATTGTACCGGCCACGGTGTACCGGGCGCTTTTATGTCCATGCTTTGCACGGCTCTGTTAAATGAAGCGGTAAACGATAAAGATATTAAATCGCCTGAGGCAATATTCGAAGAAGTTCGCAATGGAATCATATCAGCATTGAAACAGCGCGGGCAGAAAGGCGATACAGCGGACGGCATGGATGCCGTACTGATAAATGTTCAGTACGGTTCCGGTGAAGAAAAAAAAACCGGACTGCACACCGGATCCGGTAATGTTTTTTGCCGTATTGCCTGTGCCAACAATCCATTATATATCGTAAAAAATCCTGCCGGCAATACTGATAAATCAGGAAAAAAATTGATCACCGTCAAAGGAGACCGTTTCCCGGTAGGAATTTATCCTGGAGAACTGAAACCCTTCACCCTTAAAACTGTTTCACTTCAGAGAAACGATATGGTTTACCTCCTTTCCGATGGTTTTCCTGACCAGTTGGGGGGGGTAAAGGGAAGAAAGTTCCAATCCTCCCACCTTGAAGAATTATTGTTGTCAATGGCTGGGAAACCGATCCCGGTGCAGCAGGAAATACTTCTGAAAACCCTGGAGGAATGGAAAGGCAGGGAAGAGCAGACGGACGATGTAACTGTAATAGGAATTAGAATTTAACGAATCATGACCGGCTTACGCAATTATATCCGTCATACCAATCAATATATCTCCGCTGAAATTGAGAAATTTCTCATCTGGCGCAAACAGCATATCAGCGACCGGACATTTATAATTATTGTCAGCATCATCATTGGTATTGCTTCCGGGCTTGCCGCTGCAGTGCTGAAAAGTTTTGTTGGGTACATTGACCATTTCCTTAACCGCGGATTTCAGTGGGAATACCGCGACTACCTCTTTTTCATTTTTCCTGCTGTTGGAATCCTGTTAACGGTATTGTATGTGCAACGACTCCAGGGGGGGAAACTGGGACGGGGGATAAGCAATATTCTTTATACCATCGTTCGGAAAAATTCCAATGTTGAAAAAGATAAGGTTTATTCGCACATCATAACAAGCGGACTGACCATCGGCTTTGGCGGGTCTGCCGGACTTGAAGCGCCAATTGTCACAACCGGTTCGGCAATCGGTTCCAACATTGCGCGAAAACTGAAATTCGATTACCAGGATAAAACCGCCCTTCTTGCTGCCGGGGCGGCTGGCGGAATCTCCGCTATTTTCAACAGCCCCATTGCCGGTGTGCTTTTTGCCGTTGAGGTCCTGCTCCGCGAATTTTCTATCCCGGTAATAATCCCGCTGCTGATTGCATCGGCTTCTGCTTCCATTGTTTCAAGGATTCTTTACAGCGAGCAATTATTTTATCTCATCACAAGCGATTGGAAGATGGAAGCCCTGCCGTGGTATGTATTGCTGGGTATTATTGCCGGACTTCTTTCTGTCTATGTCATCCGCATGTCGCTCAGGGTAGAGAAGATGTTCATGCCAAAAGGCAGGGTTTACCTGAAAGCCATTGCCGGGGGTCTTATTCTCGGGACATTTATTTTTTTTCTACCCCCCCTGTACGGTGAGGGATATTCCACCGTTGAATCGCTGCTGAAAAACCACTACCGCGAACTTTCAGATCGCAGTTTATATACGGAATTCCGGAATAATGCATGGTTTAACCTGGTGTTTGCAGCCGTGATCGTACTGGTAAAGGTTTTCGCAACATCCGTAACTGTCGGAGCCGGTGGTAACGGAGGTATTTTCGCTCCTTCCCTGTTTATGGGAGCGCTCACCGGTTATGTTTTTTCCCATTCCCTTAAACTGGCCGGTATTACGGATCTGAATGAGGCGAATTTTATTGTTGCCGGAATGGCAGGCGCACTGAGCGGAATACTCCATGCCCCGCTCACAGCCATTTTCCTTATTGCTGAAATTACGGGGGGGTATCTTCTCTTTGTTCCACTCATGATTGTTTCAGCGGGATCCTATTTTATTTCACGCTATTTTGAACCCTGGTCCATTTATACAAAGCAACTTGCCGGTAAGGGCCGTCTGCTTGCCGATAAAGACAAATACATACTTTCATCTATCACAGTACGGGATATTCTTGAAAAGGACTTCATGCCGCTTTCCCCGGAAAATAAACTCGGAGAACTTGTTGAAAAATTTTCATCGTCAGGGAAAAATATTTTTCCTGTCCTTAGTCCGGACGGAAAACTGGAGGGGGTCATTGTTGCCGATAATATCCGTGCCGTCCTGTTCAATCAGAACCTTTATGCTGAAACCACCGTGCGCGATCTTATGACGCAGCCGCCCACAATACTTGATATTCATTCCACCATGCTTGCCGCCATGAAAAAAATGGATGACGAAGATGTCTGGTACCTGCCGGTTTCACAAAATGGGATCTTTGCGGGCTTTGTTTCAAAGTCATCGCTTTTTACACTCTACAGGAAAGCGTTGAAAAAGGAGAGGGGAGAGGTGTAAAGGAGTGAGATATAACTGATGTTACGCAGAAAAACAATTAACCGCAAAGACCCCGCAAGTGCGGGGCAGAGAAAAAACAAAATTTGTTACTATTCACTCCAAATTACAAATTATTATTGGTCATTGCAATTTAACTCTGTGTAACTCAGTGTACTCTGTGCTCTCCTGTGTTGAGGAATTTTTAACACAGAGTTCGCAGAGATAACAGAGTTTCACAGAGGGGGTGAATAGTAACCAAAATTTAATGCAATATTTTACGTCTCTGCGCCCCTGCCTACCGGTCCGATGACTCTGACGAGTATCGGACTCCGTCAGAGCAGGCAGGTTTGCGGTGAGTAGTTACGGATTTTTTTATTGCACGATCAATTTTCCCGCATAGGAAACTTTTCCCGATCCGGCAATCTGGCAGAAATATACTCCGGGTGAAAGGTCGTTTAGTCCGAAAGAAAACCGGTTTGTCCCCGCAGGTATTTTTGCTGTAATAATTTCCCGGCCCAGCATATTCAGAATTGTAAGCCGCGAATCTGAATTATTATTTATTCCTTCAAGAATTACCGTTTTGGTTTCACTATTGTTAAAAACCTGAACTGCAGAAACATTTCCGGTTGATAAAATTCCGGTTGCAGATGTAACTACCAGCGAATAATCTTCTATTTCTCCGTGCCATCCGAATGACTCTGACGGAACGCACGCATCCGGAGGATTGTGTCCGCAACCATCCATTTTCAGTCCTACCCTCATGCGGGTGGTTCCTAAAGTGGCACTGGAAGGAACCGTAATAGTTCCTGTATAAGTAAGCGAGGATTGCCCGTCAGCAGTAAGTTCGGTTTCACCTGCATCGGAAAATGAATAGTTCAGGTTCCAGTCAATCCACACCCGTATTGACATGACATTGCAAATTGAGAGATCCATTGTATAGGTCATTGAAAAAGGATAGGACTGTCCCGCTACAAGCGTTGTTGACTGCCCGGTATTGACGTAGAGTTCTTTCAAAGATGCGGCAGTCGTCCTGTTTATTGTATTGAGAGTTACATTGGTAATTACAGGAGAGTTACTTCCATAAGAATTAACCCCTGTAGATCCGGTTGGAGGAACGCACCATGTCTGAGCAGGTAAATTTGAGACGATCAACAAGGTAAATATCCCTGTTGAAACAATTAGGGTATATGTTTTCATTTCAGGATGGGTTCAGGGTTTTTAATTCCTTCCCACGAAAAACGATATTTCAACAGTGCGCCCGCTGTTCAGAAATGTGACGCCATCCGACAGGTTTTTTATCAGGAATATTCCCCTTCCGTAAGGTTTTTCGATATTTTCAGCCGAAGTGGGGTCGGGAAGATTATTGTAGTCAAACCCCATCCCTTCATCCTCAACGGTAAAGGAGAGTTTATCTTCCCCGGGTTCAAACGAAACCCGAACCTTTTTTGAAGGGTTGAGTTTGTTGCCGTGATAGATGGCATTGTTTACGGCTTCAGTCACGGCAACGAGGATGTTGCCGTAATTGTTTTCATCGAGATCAAACTCGGAACAAATGTCATCAATCATCTTTTCAACCAGGACAATATTGTCGGTTGTAGATGAAAAAGCGATCCTTCTTTTTTTAAGATCGGGCGTTGTGACGGTTTGCAGGGTATCCATTACTTCCATGATTATTAGGGGGTTACAGATTATTGAAATATTCAGTTACTTTATTCTTATACCATGGATTTAAAGACGGTGGAACCGTTTTAAGAAGTTCCAATTCATGGCTTTTGCGGTATTTATACTGTATTTCATTAAAAAAGTTACGTTTTTCAAAATTTTTTGCTTCTTCGGCAATGCGTTGGTTATCGGTTTCCCTTTCACGCATTGCGTTTTCGACCTCCAGCATACGAGTCAGGATTTCCTTTTGCCTCATTAGGGTTTGTTCGGTTATCTGCCGGTTTACCAGGTCGGTCTCGTTTTGTTCCATCATCTTCATCAGGTTCTGCATATTGCCCGTATTTTTATCCATCGGGTTTCCGCCCATCAGTTTGCGCATTTCGTTGCGGATGAACTCCTGCTTTGCCGCCATCCTTGCAAGTTCTTCCGACATGCCTTTGTTTCCTTTTTTACCACCCGGTTTGTTTCCTTCCTTTAAATCCTGCAGTTGTTTGCTTAACTGCTCCTGTAATTTTTTAAGGGTAGACATTGAAGGTTTACTGCTGCCGGGTTTGTTGCACTGACCGCTGCCTGCCATCTGCGATGCCGCCTGCTGTTGCATCTGCTCCAGCGCTTCACTTAAAAGCAGGGCGAGGTTGTTTACCGAAGTCATCGTATATTGTTGACGACTGCGGGCTTCCGATACCCTTCGCGCCACCATTTCCTGAATAGATTTATCCATATTCATATTAATGGCTGAAATTTCCCGGTTAATGACCGGTTCAATCTGAATAACGCGTTTGCTCAGGGCAAGCAGGGAGTCCTCTATCATTTTTGAATCGTCTTTGAGTTTTCTTTGTTCCTGCATGTATTGAACATATTTAGGATCCGATACGCTTGTTTTTTCAAGGGTTTGCATCAGCGCTTCCTGGTCAAATGAGAGTTTAACGAGGTTTTCGAGAATCTGCCTCAGGGCGTTCATGTCTTCTGACGGCACATTCATTTCCGCTAGCATCGCTTCCATCTTTTCGCTTAACTTTTGCATCTTCTGTGCAGCGTTTTTCTGGGAACCGGACGCTTTTTTATTATTATTTTCGCCAAGTTGATCACTGCTGTTTTCCATATCCTGCTTAATACTTTGTTCGTCTGATTCGGTATTTTCAAATTTATTGGGATTTTCCAGTTCACTGTTCTTCTTTTCCATTTCGTCAATCTCTTTCCTGATTTCTTCAAACTGGCGGTTCAGTTCATCCTGCTCTTCTTTTAATGTGGCGGCATCCTCTTTTTTATCTTCAGTTTCTTCCGACAATTTTTTTTCCGATTCAGATAATTGTTTCAGGTTTTCGGCAATTTCCTCAAGTTTTTGTTCTACTTCAAGCCGTTTGAAGAGTTCAAGGTCACGGTCCAGTTCCTTTTCAATATTCTTTGCCGAGAGATCCATCTTCTCCATCATCTCCTGCAGTTTATTTTTATCCATTTGTTCCATCGTTTTTTCAAGTTGCTGCAGCAGGTCTTTCATCTCATCGGTCATAATTTTTTCAAAGAGGTCCTGCAGTTGCTCCCTTTTTTCCATCAGTTCTTCGCTCATCTGCATAAACTCCTCCTCGCGCGAAAAGTTAAATGAACTCTGTTTTTGAATTTCTTCCACACGCTCTTTAAGTTCTTTCTGTTTTTCCATAAGTTCCTCCATTTTTTTCTTTTCTTCCCAGGAAAGTGATTTTTTTTCCATCATCCGTTTGCGCAATTCCTCAAGTTCTTTCTGTATTGCCTTCGCCTCTTTGATACCCTCGCTGAGCATGTTCTTCACCGCTTCGTTTTTTTCAGCGTGGCGGTCCGAAAGTTCCTCTTTTGTTGGCGCGCGATATAAACGTACCGCTGAACGTGTCGATTTACTTCCATGAACGCCATCATTGTCCCATACCTCAAAATAATATTCAATCGCCTGCCCCGGGGTTAACTGCTGTCCGCTCATATCCCATAAATGAAAAAACTGTTCATACGTGGTCAGGTTGTTTAAGGGCAATGGAACCACCTGCTGGGGACCGCTCTCCTCCCCCCCCTGCCGGTTACCCAGGTTGCGGTAATTAAAAGTAAGCCGCGTTAATCCGTAGTCGTCTTTTACCAGTCCGGCAAAATATATCCGTTTATCGGAAAATGAATCAGGTATTTCCTCTACAGCGATGGAAGGAAACATATCCGGAATTACATTAATGGCGTATTCAATTGTATCCCTGCCGGCAAGATATTCATTAATTGCCGCAATCCGGTACATTTCGCTCTTCATCAGCCGCATGGAATGGGAAAAGGAGTTTTCACTTCCGGATGGAACGCGGATCACGCTGTCGGAGAAAAGAAGAGTAAGCCCTGAGGTATTCAATGTTTGAAAATCCCATGTGGCTTTTGTTCCGAAAGGTACGATCAGATCGCCTGAATTTTCGAGGAATTCATTTTTTTTACCGGTATACTTAGGATAAACGAGGTCAACGGTGAAACGAAGGATGGATGGCGTAGGCAGGGCGGTGATCTCGTACAGGTCGGAATAATACCCCGAAGCAAAAAGGCGGAAGGTTGTGTTTTTACTCACGATGGGGAAAAGGTGTGTAAAGGAGTTTTTTCCGCCCTTTTTCATACGGTAATGGTTTTCATTACCGGTTACCACAAACACTTCATCCGGGTATTCGCTGCCTTTAATTTCAAGACGGAGTTCAAAATCATCATTTGCAGCGATAGACATATTGCGGTTTAGTACCAGGAACCGGAAAGGCAACCTCTTTTCAAAACGGGTGTTATAGCGCACAAGCCGATCGGTTCCTTCATAAATGATTCCGGGCGATGCAAAAAGGATGGCAAGAAGAAGAATGAGCGGTGTGACGGCATATTTCAGGTATTTACGGTTCTGCCGCAGATCGATTGCTGCAGGGAAAGGAACGGGCTTCAACAACTCAATTTTCTGCGAGATGCCGGCATCAATGAGTTGTGCGGTCTGCGGACTTATAGATACGGATGAAATGTTTTTCAATTGCAGAATATTGAGCAGCCGGTCTTCCACTTCACGGAAATGTTTTCCGATGATCACTGCTGCCTGATCATGTGAAATTATTTTTCCGAGTTTAAAGAGATGAAGCAGCGGGATAATTATAAATTTAATTAAAATAAAAACGTTGATGGCGGTATAAATCCAGAAAAGGGTGGTTCTTACCGGTATGTCAAACTCGCCAAGGTATTGCAGCGTAACGGTTATAATATAAAAGAGCAGGAAAAGCGAAGCGGCATAAATGATGCCCCGAAGCAGTTGGTTTTTGTAGAACTTCCGGATAAAAGCATCTAATTTTTCAAGAAGCAGCCGGTAATTTTCATTCAGGGGAAGCATAAACATTCAATTAGATTTTCCAACGGTGAATTTACGGAGAATAATTGATGGATAAGGTTAAAAAGTGTTAAGATAAGATTCAAAAAACGCTTCTTATACGAGAGGAGAAAAAAAATGTTTGAAGACCTGCTTCTATTCACGCTCACCTGCCGGGTATCACTGAACCCTCTTACGCAGCAGCCCCCTGCTCGGGGTAAACAAGCATGAAACTGTACGATTGAAAATTCTTCTGGAGTTTTGAAGGAACTCCATCCAGCGCACCGGTGTACGATACCCTTCCTTTCCGTGCCGTGATGACGATGAGAAGATCGTTGATGTCGGTCTCGGATTTCAATATCTGGAAATCATCCCACTGCCTGAAATATTTGTAGTCAACATTGCCGGAAACCATTATTTCGTCCGGCAGTTTCTTAAAAACTTCGGCTGATTTATAATCGCTGTAAAACAGAACCGGAAGGCCGGTCTGACGCGCAAGCCGTTTTATCCGTACCATCCACATGTAAAAACCGGGCTCCGCCTCGCAGTTGGGGGGGGTGACTACCGCAATCCTGCGGAACGTGTTTACCGGCTGAATGAGCCGTGCGATGATGATCATCTGCCTGGAATTGTGCAGCAGATTGTCCAGCGCGGTACCGAAAATCCAGGATGTATTGAAGATGGTCTCTGCCGGCTTTATATTTTCATCCCAGTTGAGAACTACATCTGTGACCGACAATTCCTTGATAGTGCGCAGTACACCGCTCGCAAAATTCAGGTCAACGCGGGTAATGATATGTACATTGCTGTCGGTAGCCGATGCATGCATTGCCGCGCGCTCAAGCATCTTTTTACTTACGGTGATTTTCTCCCGCGCTTCCTCGTCATCTTCCACTACCGCCAGCGGATAAATGGGCGCTGTTGATTTTGCATCTTTCATCATAATGGCAAGGTCCATCAATTTTTCAATAGACGCAGGATCGGTAATAGGCACAAGAATTTTTTCCGGAACGGATGTCTGCTCCTGCGGACTTTCGCTTTCCGCCAGCGCGAGTTTCCTGCCGGCACGGTCCGTAACAAAGGAAGCGACCAGGCAGGTTACCAGGATAATGACGACCGTAGCGTTCAGCACATTTTCGTCCACAATACCGAGATTAAAACCGGTTAAAATAATTACAATGGTCACCGCTGCATGGGAACTGCTCAAGCCGAAAAGAATATCCCTCTGCACCGCAGATAACCGCAAAGCAACCTGGGTCAACAGGGCTGCAAGGTATTTTCCCAACAGGGCACCGGAAGTAAGAACAGCCGTAATAATCAGCGCTGTCTCGCCTTTCAGCAGTACCCGCAGGTCCACCAGCATGCCCACGCTGATAAGAAAAAAAGGAATGAAGAGAGCGTTTCCCACGAACTCAATGCGGTTCATCAGTGGCGAAGTGCGAGGTATCAGCCGGTTCAGCGCCAGTCCAGCAATAAAAGCCCCAAGTATGGAATCAACCCCGGCAACCTTGGCGAAAAAGGCAGAGAGGAATACGAGCGCAAGGACAAAAATATACTGGGATGTTTTTTCGCTTTCCACTTTTCTGAAAAACCACCTTCCGATACGCGGTACACCCCATAGAACGGCAAAGCCAAAAAGTGCAAGCGAAATAAACCAGCGGAGGTAGAAATTCGAATCGGTCAATCCCTCTTTTAACCCTGTGATAAATCCGAAAATGATAAGGACAATGGTATCGGTAATGATGGTGCCGCCAACGGCAAGAGCCACCGCTTCATTCCGTACAATACCAAGGCGGCTTACCACGGGATATGCGACAAGCGTATGGGTGGAAAACATGCTTGCGATTAAAACTGTCGCCAGCATGGAATAGTCAAGCAGGTAATAACAGGTAAAAAATCCTATCGCAAAAGGGAAAATAAAGGTGGCGATACCGAAAATAAAACTGCGGTGTTTCTTTTTCAGGAATTCATTCAGGTCAAGATCCAGTCCCACCTGGAACATGATGTAAAGCAACCCTACGGTTCCGAACAGGATGATGCTGCTGTCGCGCAGGAGCAGGTTGAAGCCGTGCGGTCCAATAATCACTCCTGCAATGATCAGCCCGACAATGCCCGGTATGCGGAATTTGCGCAGGATCAGCGGTGCAAGCAGAATGATAAAAAGAACCAGCGAAAAGATCAGCACCGGGTCGGTAAACGGAAGCGAGATGCGGAAGGGGAAGTGCATGGGGACTTGGGGCTTGGGATTTGGGACTTGGGACTTTTAATATCTATCCCGCCAGTTCTTCAATAGAATTATTATACCGTTCAGCCATTTCATCAATAGTTCCGAACATCTCACCGTCAACACTTATTTTGCCGGCAGCCACTTCTCCCAGAAAGGAATAGGGCGCATCCATCCGTTCAAGATACCGTTGGAATTTTTTTTCATCCGCAGGGTTTACCGAAACCACGATGCGGCTCTGCGCTTCACCGAACAGGAAAGCGTCTTTACGCACCGAGGGATCGGTTCTGATATCAAATCCGTATTTGCGCACCATTGCCGACTCCGCAAGGCAAACGAAGAGCCCGCCCTCAGAACAATCGTGCGCTGACCGTATCAGTCCGGTTTCAATCAATCCGGATACCACCCGCTGGATATCCCATTCTTCCTCAATGTCAAAATAAGGGGGAGGAGAAAGTTTTACCTTGTGCCAGGCATAGAGATAAGTTGATCCGGAGATGTCATTCCTTTTCCGTCCTATCAGATAAATACGGTCGCCCTGGTTTTTAAAATCAAGGGTCATGTGTTGTGCCGGGTTTCCGTGTGATCCGTTACCGGTAAACGGTGCCGGTTCGAAATGCCGGATTCCAAGCATTCCGATAACCGGGGTGGGAAATACGGGTATTTCACTGCCACCTGCAGTCGTCTGATTATAGAAACTCACATTGCCGCCAGTAACCGGTGTGTTGAATCTGCGGCATGCTTTTCCCATTCCTTTTACTGCACCGGTAAACTGCCAGTACACTTCAGGATTATAGGGGTTGCCGAAATTCAGGCAGTTGGTTATGGCAAGCGGCTTCCCACCGCTGCACACAATATTCCTAGCCGCTTCGGCAACGGCAATAGCCGCGCCCGTTTCGGGATCGGAATGAACATAACGGGCGTTGCAGTCAACGGTGAAAAACAGGAGGGTACCCGTACCTTTTACATGGACAACACCGGCATCGGCAGGTGCGTTGGTTGAGGCATTGATGGTTTGCACCATCGTATCATATTGCCCGTAAACCCATTTTTTTGAGGCGATGTCGGGATGGCAGAGAAGGAACAATGCGATTTCCTTCAGGTTGCGCGGTTCAGGAACGCTGCTGATGGAAAACTTTTTTGTTTTCCGGTAATATGATGGTTCTTTAGATTCTCTTTCATAAACAGGCGCCCCCCCCCCTAAGACAAGAGAGTCGGCCGGAAGATCGACAATTTTTTTATGGTTCAGAAAAAACTGAAGGCGGTTACCCGCGGTAACTTCCCCGACTTTCACGCAGTTGATATCCCATTTTGAAAAGATATTTTCAATCTTTTTTTCACGTCCTTTTTTCACCACCAGCAACATTCTTTCCTGCGATTCGGAAAGAAGAATTTCAAAGGGTTTCATATTGGTTTGCCTGAGCGGTACCAGATCAAGATTGATGATCATGCCATGATTACCCTTTGCCGACATTTCGGATGTGGAACAGGTGATACCTGCAGCGCCCATATCCTGCATACCCACAAGGGCTCCTGTCTTAACCGCTTCCTGCGTGGCTTCGAGGATGGTTTTTTCGGTGAAGGGATCGCCCACCTGGACTGAGGGCAGGTCTTCGGCAGATTGTTCTGTAATGTCCCGGGATGCGAATGATGCGCCATGGATGCCGTCTTTGCCGGTTGAAGAGCCAACGATATAAACGGGATTACCTTCACCTTCTGCAATAGCGCTGATGATTTCATCCGTTCGTACAATGCCAGCCGACATTGCATTGACCAGCGGGTTAGTATTGTAACATTCATCAAAATATACCTCACCGGCAATAACGGGAATCCCAAAGGAATTTCCGTAATCACCGATACCTTTTACCACTCCGCGCAGGTGCCATTTTGTCCGGTCAAGCGAGAGATCGCCAAAGCGCAGTGAGTTCAGTTGGGCGATGGGTCTCGCTCCCATGGTGAAAATATCGCGGTTGATACCCCCCACTCCTGTTGCAGCGCCCTGGTAGGGTTCAACGGCTGAAGGATGATTGTGCGATTCAATTTTGAATGCACATGCCAATCCGTTGCCGATGTCAACGAGTCCTGCATTCTCCTTGCCCGCTTCGGCAAGAAGACATTTTCCTTCACGGGGAAGGGTTTTGAGCCATTTAAGGGAGTTCTTATACGAGCAGTGTTCGCTCCACATTACAGAGTACATTGCCAGTTCGGTAAAATTCGGAACCCGCCCGATGATTTTCTTTATCATTTCAAATTCCTCCGGCAGCAGACCGAACTCCTTTGCGGTCTCAACGGTTGTAATTTCGGTTTTCAAAATAATGATTCGAGATTATGTATCTTGTACAAAGAGTGAATTATTATCATTAGAATAATTGAACATTAGAAAACTGCCACTGCTACTCCCACTCTTCTCTTACTTCTGCGGCATCCTCCTCATCATATTCTGCAACGCAGGACCCCCTGTAGTCACCATTTTCATCATTTTCCTCATCTCATCGAATTGTTTCAGCAACCGGTTTACATCTTCAACCGTAGAACCGCTGCCTGCAGCGATCCGTTTCCTGCGGCTTCCGCTTATAAGCGATGGATTCTCACGTTCCGCAGGAGTCATAGACATGATGATCGCCTCGGTCCGCATAAAAACCTTCTCGTCAAAATCGAAATTTTTAATCATTTTGCCCATACCGGGTATCATGCCCATCATATCCTTCAGGTTACCCATTTTTTTGATTTGCTGTATCTGCGAATAAAAGTCGTTGAAGGTAAACTGGTTTTTAATGAATTTCTTGTGCAGTTTCTTCGCTTCCTCTTCATCATACTGTTCCTGTACCTTCTCCACAAAGGTGACAATATCTCCCATACCGAGGATACGGGTAGCCATCCTGTCGGGATAAAACAGATCGAGGGAGTCATATTTTTCACCGGTACCGATAAATTTGATGGGCTTGTGTACTTCGGCACGTATGGAAAGCGCTGCCCCCCCCCTTGTGTCACCGTCTAATTTTGTGAGAACTACACCGTCAAAGTCAATCCGTTCGTTAAAAACCCGTGCCGTATTTACGGCATCCTGGCCGGTCATCGCATCCACCACAAAAAGGGTTTCGGCCGGTTTCGCAGATCTCTTGATTTCTTCAATTTCTTTCATCATTTCTTCATCCACATGCATTCGTCCTGCAGTATCAATGATGACCATATTAAAATCCTGGGAACGGGCAAACTCAATCGCTTTCCTTGCAATATCCACCGGGTTTTTGTTTTCCCGTTCGCTGTAAACAGGGATTTCGGCAGTTTTTCCGGTAATTTCAAGTTGATCTATTGCCGCAGGACGGTAAATGTCGCAGGCAACGAGCAGAGGTCTTCCGCTCTTTCTTGTTTTCAGGTAATAACCGAGTTTTCCGCAGAAAGTTGTTTTTCCCGAACCCTGCAGCCCGGCAATTAAGATGACGGCCGGATTACCAGTGAGATTGACATTCTCCGCCTCTCCGCCCATGAGCCGGACGAGTTCATCATGAGTTGTTTTGACAAGAACCTGGCTTGGAGATAACGCCTTCAGCACATTTGCACCAAGCGCTTTCTGCCTGACTTCATCGGTGAACTCTTTTGCGATCTTATAGTTGACATCGGCATCAATCAGCGCCCGCCTGATCTCTTTGATGGTTTCGGCAATGTTGATCTCGGTCACCTGTCCCTGCCCTTTGAGAACCTTAAAGGCACGTTCCAGTTTATCGGTTAATGATTCAAACATAAGATGTGAGTACCTAACGACAAAAATACAAGTTCCCGTAATATGGGGGTGAAACAAATTATTAAAAATTACGTATAGTGAATCGCAGCAAGTTCAGGAACAGATTTTAAGCACCTGATTTTCTTCTTATTCCGTACGATGAGACAACTTAAAATAGCAAAACAGATCACCAACCGGGATACATCTTCGGTTGACAAATACCTGCAGGAAATCGGCAGGGAGGAACTCTTAACTTCCGAACAGGAAGTCGAATGTGCCAAAAAAATAAAAACCGGTGACCGGGAAGCATTTGAAATGCTGACCCGAAGTAACCTGCGTTTTGTTGTGTCGGTAGCCAAACAATATCAGAATAACGGGTTATCCCTGTCAGATCTTATTAATGAGGGTAACCTCGGGCTTATCAAGGCGGCAAAGCGGTTTGATGAGACGCGTGGATTCAAGTTTATCTCTTATGCCGTGTGGTGGATCCGCCAGTCCATTCTGCAGGCAATTGCCGAACAGGGACGCATTGTGCGGCTTCCCCTGAATAAAATCGGAGCCCTGAATAAAATAAACCGGAAACTCTCCGCCCTGGAGCAGGAGTTTGAGCGCGAGCCCACTGCTGATGAGATTGCTTCAGCCCTTGAGATGGCGACCGATGAAATAAAGGAAGTGATGAGGCACAGCGGGCGATCGCTTTCAATGGATTCACCCGTCACCAACACGGATGATGACAATACTGCTTCTCTCCTTGATCTCTACATCAGCGATGACACCCCCCCTCCGGATACTGCAGTGATGAACGAGTCGCTCCGCAGGGAGATAGACAGGGTTTTAGCCACCCTTTCGCCAAAAGAAGCGGAAATCATCCGGTTATTCTACGGTTTGAGCGGAATTACACCGCTTACCCTGGAAGAAATATCCGAAAAATATAATCTCACGCGGGAACGCGTTCGCCAGATTAAAGAAAAGGCGATACGCAGGTTAAAGCAGTTAACCCGCTCCAGGGCGCTGAAATCGTACCTGGGGTAAAATTTATTAACCTAGTTGTGAAATGGAAATAATTTGAGTTTAGTACCTGAGCAGGAATATCTTAACACGTTTTGGCAAAAAGTTTCAAAAAACAAATCACAAAAAACAAATAATAAACAATATCAAAATATCAATACACCAAGTAAAATTCAATTGCAATGTATTTGTTTTAGATTTTGAGATTTGAACACCGGTAGGCAGGGTTCTGCCGATCCGCCCAGGGTGGGGGTTAGTCATGGTTGGGATAAATTACGTTATGAAGTACAAAGTATAAGACACAGAAAATAATGAAACTCCTTTGCACTATTCTCCTTGCCCTTGTTTTTCTTTTCCCCCCTTGGGGGGGAGAGAGGGGGGCTTGCCAACCCGGAACCCAGGATGCAGTATATCTTAAAAGCGGGAATATTTACCGGGGGATCATAGTGGAGCATGTAATCGGTAATTTTGTGAAGATTGAAATATCAGGTGGCAGTATTCTTGTTTTCCGCTATGATGAAATTGAAAAGATGACAAAAGAATTGCTGCCGGATGAAACCGGGAAGAAATTTCCCTCACCGGAAACTGCTTTGCCTTTTGAGAAGGGAATAGGAGGAAATTTATCGTGGGGATTCAATACAGGCGAGGATGTGGGAATAAGTTTGCTCTTTTCAATGGATTATATAATGAAATACCATTACGGCATCGGCATGGGAATGGGTATTGAATCGTTCAACAGGGGATATTTTCCCATCTTCCTCACACTTCAGTACCGGCCGATAAAATCAACTTCCGGCCCCTTCATTTATAATTATACAGGTTATTCGGCACCGGCAACCGATAACAACCGCGAATACCGCGGAGGTGTGTTGGCCGAAGCGGGTTTGGGATTTTACGCGCATCTCTCCAATTCATCCGATTTCACATTTTCGGTAGGATACCGGTACCAGGAATCCTCTTTTAGTTACCGTTATAATAACTGGAACGGAGGCGGTTATGTGGATGGGAAAGATTACTTCCGCAGGATAGCGCTGAGGATGGGGTTGGTAATACATTAATGAATTATTTATTCCGGCTGCTATGGAAAATCCTGTACATTTGAAACTTTTCCGCCCTTATGAAAATCAGGATACTTTTTTTCATTACCTTTTTTGCTTCGCATTTGTTTTCTCTCGCCCAGGAAACCTTTCCGGTTAACGGTATCCGCACCAAGGATAAACTTTACTGCGCCTTTACAAATGCTGCTCTTATTATTGATTACCGCACCATAATTCCAAAAGGAACACTGCTCATTAAAGACGGCATCATCGAATATGCAGGACCGGGAGTTCAGATACCGGAAGGCGCAGTGGTGTACGATATGAGCGGGCAGTTTATTTATCCTTCCTTCATTGATATGTATACTTCTTACGGAATGTCTAAAACTGCTTCCGCACAAAAAACAAAACAGCAAAACAGGAGAGGACAGCAAATGGAGAGTTCCCGGAAAGGCGCTTATCACTGGAACCAGGCGGTACATCCCGAGACAGAAGCGCACAAATTATTTTCAGTTGATTCGGCAGAAGCCGCTGAATACCGCTCCCTTGGCTTCGGTTCGGTTGTTTCCTTTGTGCCTGACGGTATCGCGCGCGGCTCATCGGTCTTTGTCGCCCTCGGAACCGGAAGGGAAAATGAACTTGTTATCAGCGAAAAGGCAACGGCAAATTATTCTTTTAACAAAGGAAGTTCAACGCAGGACTATCCCACCTCGCTGATGGGCTCCATCGCCCTGCTCCGCCAGACATTCCTTGATGCCGCCTGGTACAAGAGTAACCCGGTAAAAAAGGAACGCAACATTTCGCTCGAGGCATGGAATGAAATTCAGACATTGCCCCAGGTATTTGAAGCCGGGGATAAGTTTAATGCAATCCGGTCAGATGCGATGGGTGATGAATTTAATGTTCAATATATCATCAAAGGGGGGGGGAATGAATACCAGTTGGCGGATGCGATCCGTAGAACCGGAGCAACTATGATCATCCCGCTCAATTTTCCGCCCTCCTTTGATGTGAGCGACCCCTGGGATGCGCTGCAAATTTCCCTCTCCGAACTGAAACACTGGGAACTTGCCCCCTATAATCCCGGCATCCTCTGGCGTAAACACGTACCTTTTGCCCTGACGGCATCCGACCTGAAAAACAAAAAGGACTTTATAAAAAACATTTTAAATGCCGTGCAATATGGACTACCTGCAGATGAGGCATTGAAAGCGCTGACAGGAACACCGGCAAAATTGCTTGGCATGGAAAATAAAACCGGTGCGCTGAAAAAAGGAATGTTTGCAAATTTTATCATTACAACTGATTCACTTTTCACTGATGATGCCGTCATTCTTGAAAACTGGGTGATGGGAAAACAATATGTTATTGAAGAAGGAGCCGCATGGAAGGTACAGGGCATCTATCAACTCGAAGCGGGAACGGGTAAATGGAAACTCACGGTAAAAATATCCGGTACGAAATCCGAAATAGCGGTGGAAGATACCGCTTCATTGAAAAGTACGGGACAAATTTCTTTTTCCGGGAATATGGTTACCATAAGTTTCTTCCCCCCTTCGAAGAAAACCGATTCTCTTGCCGCAAGGGATCTTATCCGACTCAGCGGTTACATCACCTATGGCGAATCCATGCGGTTTTCCGGCAGGGGTGAACTTCCCGATGGAACATGGATTGACTGGTCGGCCGTACGTCTTTCAGATCTGCCTGCTGAAAAGAAAAAAGAACCAAAAACACCTGTAAATACCCGGCCGGATACGCTTGTTATCTATCCTTTTAATTCATTCGGGTCACGTGTTATTCCTGCCGGAGAAACAGTACTTATCAAGAATGCAACCCTGTGGACCAATGAGGCCGAAGGAATCCTGGAACAAACGGATTTATTGATCGGGAATGGGAAAATTATTTCTATAGGTAAAAACATTACTCCCCCCCCGGGATCAAAAACAGTGAACGGAACCGGGAAGCATGTCACACCGGGTATCATTGATGAACATTCCCACATTGCCATAAGCGGGGGAGTTAATGAAAGCGGGCAGGCGGTAAGCGCAGAAGTCCGTATTGGCGATGTTATTTTTTCAGAAGATGTGAATATCTACCGACAGTTGGCAGGAGGAGTGACTTCTTCGCACCTGCTTCATGGTTCGGCAAATCCCATCGGTGGGCAGACCGCGCTCATTAAATTGCGCTGGGGTTATGAGCCGGCACGGTTGAAATTTGAAGGCGTTGCGCCTTTTATCAAATTCGCACTTGGTGAAAATGTAAAACAGTCCAACTGGGGTGATGAACAGACATTTCGTTTCCCCCAGACCCGTATGGGAGTTGAACAGGTGATGTACGATGCTTTCATAAAAGCCGTAGAATATGAAAAGGAGTGGAACAAATTTAAAAATTTACCGTTAAAGGAGAAAACGAAAGAGCCACCTCCACGCAGGGATCTTGAACTCGAAACCCTCAACGAAATCCGGAACGGCAAACGGTTTATTACCTGCCATTCATACGTCCAGTCGGAAGTCAATATGATGATGCATATTGCCGACTCAATGGGATTCCGGGTGAATACCTTTACCCATATCCTTGAAGGATACAAGGTTGCCGGTAAGATGAAAACACATGGCGCTGCCGCATCCTCCTTTTCCGACTGGTGGGCATATAAATTTGAAGTGAAGGATGCGATACCGTACAATGGAGCGCTTCTGAACAAATCCGGTGTGCTGACAGCATATAATTCCGATGATGCCGATATGGCAAGGCGGCTGAACCAGGAAGCCGCCAAAGCGGTGAAATATGGCGGGATATCCGAAGAAGATGCGTTGAAATTTGTAACTCTCAACCCGGCAAAAATGCTGCATGTGGATGACCGGGTGGGAAGTTTAAAATCCGGTAAAGATGCCGACATGGTGATCTGGTCCGGAAATCCGCTTTCCGTCTTTTCAAAACCGGAAAAAACATTTGTAGATGGAATTTGCGTCTATGACGCGGAACGCGATGATGTCCTGATGCGCTATATTGCAGAAGAACGCAACCGCATCATTCAGAAAATGGCCGGTGCGAAAAAGGATGGTGAACGTGTAATAAAACCGGGCAGAAAAGAAGAATTAAATTACAATTGCATGGATGAATAACTGCAAACTTCCCGCACTATTTCTCCTGTGTTTATTTTCCCCGGTTGGCTCCTTCTGTCAGAACAGGTTGATTGATTACGGGTTTGATAAAAAAGAATGAAGGAACACACCATATTTTCGTACATTCGCAATGTCATGAAAAACCCGGTTTTTCAGTTACCTGTTTTCTTTGATCCCTTTTATGTCCTGACTATCGGGTTTCTACTTTGCGGTTTCAGTTTTATTCCGGCTCAAACTCCCACCAACCAGGATTGTGCCGGATCCATCGCTCTCTGCCAGTTCACATATTCCGAGACCAACGCGTACATGGGAACCGGGAATATTCTTAACGAGATTGATACGAATAACAGTTGTCTTAAGTCAGGGGAACGAAATGATGTATGGTATACATTTACTGTTTCCAACCCAGGCAACCTTTGCTTTACCATTACCCCTAATGTTGCAGCCGATGATTATGACTGGGCTGTATATAATCTTTCAAGCGCTTCGTGCGGGGATATCAGTTCCAATCCCTCGCTTGAGGTGAGTTGCAATTATGCGCCAAATCCAGGACCTACAGGACCAAACGGATTAGGAGGTCCTCAGAACGAACCCTGCCTTTCTGTGAATACCGGTGAACGGTATGTGATAAATGTTAGCCAGTTTTCGGTTTCGCTTAACGGCTATACCGTTGATTTCAGCGCATCCACCGCAACTATTTACGACAATACCATTCCCGCCCTTGATACGATCCTGACAAGCATATCATGCGGAGCAAACTCCATTTCTTTTTCTCTTACTGAAGAAATTGTATGCGCTTCCGTTTCACCTTCCGATTTCCAGATCAATGGTCCCGGAGGTCCGTATACCTTTACCTCCCTCACCGGTACGGAATGTTCTTCAGGTAGTCAACTAGGGCAAACTTTTTCGGCAACCGTCTCCCCCCCCCTTAAATACGGGGGTTCCTTCAATCTTTGCATTAACGGATCAGTCACCGACCTTTGCGGGAATTCCGCAGCCGGTTCCTGCCTTCCGTTCACTATCAGCGGAGTGACTGCGGTTATTATTTCTTCAACAGATGTGAATTGTTTTCACCAGAAAACCGGGACCGCCACTGCGGATGCTTCCAATGGCGTGGCTCCTTACACCTTCCAATGGAGTACCGTACCCCCGCAATTCGGTCCGGTTGCTACCGGGCTTGGCGGAGGTAACTATGCGGTTACTGCAACGGATGCTGCCGGGTGTGCCGGTGTGACTTCCGTTACCATTACCCAACCTGTCGTTCTCCCGAGTATTGACCCTGTAAGTTGCGACAGTTTTTCGTGTGACGGACAGGCATCGGTATTACCTGTGGGAGGCACCCCCCCTTATTCCTATCAGTGGTATGATGAACAGTGGAACCCTATCCCGGGTGAAACCAACCCTTCGGTAAATAATCTCTGTGCCGGACCCTGGTTCATTGTCACTACAGATAATGCGGGATGCAAGGATACGACCGCCATTACGATACAGATACCGGCTCTTGGTGTTGCGCAGGTATCGCCTTCCTGCCCGGGCGACTGTGACGGGAAAGCGCTGCTGGCAAGTTCAGGAGGCACCCCCCCTTTTACCTATCAGTGGGAAAATCCCCTGGGAACACCCATCGCAGGTGAGACGGATACCGCGCTTGAAAATGTCTGTGCCGGATGGTATTATATCCGCGTTACAACTGTTTCCGGATGCGTATTGACCGACAGCATTCAGGTTATAGACCCGCCACCGCTAAATGTAACTGCAGTTCCTGAAAATACGTGTGCCGGAGTTTGTGACGGACGTGCAAACGCGGCAGTCACCGGGGGAACGAGTCCATATTCCTATCAATGGGACACTCCCGATTCATCAACTACCGCTGCAATTGTATCTCTCTGTGCCGGTACTTACGCTGTGACTGTCACCGATTCAAAAGGATGTACGGCAACTTCTTCCACAACGATTACCGAAACTACTCCCATGACTTTGACCACAAGCGTAGTAAATACCAATTGTTCCCAGCCCGATGGGATCGCTAATGTCTTGGTTTCGGGCGGAACTTCACCCTATACCTACCAGTGGAATGATGATAACAGCCAAACCACGCAAAGCGCCACCGGTCTGCCGGCACGCGATTATTCGGTAATTGTCACCGATAATATCGGTTGCAAAGACACGGCAACGGTTTCGGTCGGCTATGCCGACAGCAATGTTGCTGTGATCACAGTGAATAAACCTATTTCCTGCCCGGGCGCATGTGACGGAGAAATTGAAGTTGCCATTACCGGTGGAGTTCCTCCATATACCTATTCCTGGAGTACAAAAGATATTACGGCAAGCGTGGACAGCGCCTGTGCAGATACGATCAGCGTTACGGCTACTGACTCCACCGGCTGCCCTGCCGCATCACAAATCCTTCTGCAGGACCCTTTGCCGATTACCATTGATAATATGACTCCGACTCCTGAAACATCCTGCAATTCGCAGGACGGATCAATAGATATTTCAGTTTCCGGAGGAAATCCGGCTTATACTTACCAGTGGTCGACCGGGGCAACATCCCAGGATATTACCGGGCTTACTGCAGGAACCTATACCGTTACTGTTTATGATTCCAACAACTGCCCTCCTGATACGGGAACGACCGTCCTCACTGAGCCGCCACGCGTTGATATCAACGTGATCAGTACGACTCCCGAATCAACATGTAATTCACAGGACGGTTCCATAGACATTGATGTAGTCAATGGTGAAGCGCCCTATACCTATCAATGGTCAACCGGAGCAGCAACACAGGATGTATCCGGATTATCGTCCGGCTCTTTTACGGTGATAGTGACCGATGTGAATAATTGCCCGGCCGACACTGAAATCATCGTTCTTACCGAACCCCCCCCTATTGTTTCGGATGTAACAGTTCAGAATCTTTCCTGCACAGGATCCAATGACGGTTCTGCGATAACTGCAGTTCAGTCAGGCGGTGAAGCGCCCTATACCTATATATGGTCAACGGGTCAGAGCGGGGCGGCAAATTTTGTTACCGGTCTGACTGTCGGAACATATACGGTAAGCGTTACCGATGCGAACCAGTGCCCTGCCGACACAAACACTTTTGTCATCACGGAGCCGCCACCCCTTGCATCATCCATGTCACCGATATGTGAGGATACCAAAGGAACGGCCGACCTTTCGGTAACCGGTGGTACCCCCCCTTATACCTATTCATGGTCCAATGGCGCTGTCACCGAAGACCTGCTGAGTGTTCCGCTGACCGGCTACAGCGTTACCATTACCGATGCTAACGGTTGCACCACAACGAATGAAGTGCTTTTCACCCGCGATATGTGCGAGATATTCGTCCCTACCACATTTACCCCGAACGGCAACGGGACCAATGATGAATGGGAAATTGAAAACCTTTCGCTTTATTCCGATTGCATTGTGAAGATTTTCAACCGGTGGGGCGATGTGGTTTACCGTTCCAAGGGATACGATAAACCGTGGGAGGGGAAATACCTTGGAATGAATTTACCCGTTGCGGTTTATTATTATATCATCACCATACCAAGCATAAATACGGAACGCAGCGGAACAGTTACTCTAATCAGGTAACAACATATTGAGATAATATTTCGATCATCTATGAATAAAAATATCAGGTATTTATTTTTTGAATTTTGTATTTTGAATTTTGTATTTTTCTTCCCCCCTTTGGGGGGAGAAAGGGGGGCATGCCAGCAGCCGCCACAATGGTCGCAATACCTCTTCAATAACTACATGATCAACCCGGCTGTGGGAGGATTAAAGGATTACATGGACATAAAACTCGGTTACCGTTACCAGTGGCTCGGCATTTTTGACGCCCCTCCGCAGACGATGTTCATCAGCATTCATAAACCCTTTAATTTATACCAGGAGCCGAATGAATACACTAAAAAATTCAACGGGCTGGGCGCCTCCATTTCAAAAGATGCTACAGGACCAATAAGCAATATTGATTTAAAAATATCCTATTCCCGGCATAAGCGTCTCGGGCGCAAGGACTGGGCTTCGGCAGGAATCGCTCTTGGGGTCATGCAATTCCGGTTGAATGCGGGAGGACTCATTGCCGCACCTCCCGGTGACCCGGACCTTTTAGACCCGGATGTTCGTTCTATCAGCGCTTTTGCGCCTGACATACAGGGGGGGGTATGGTTTACCGGTGAACGTTATTTTGCCGGTGCATCGGTGTACCAGATATTCCCGATGCCGCTGGGCGGAACACGAAGCAAACTGTCGCACCATTACTATTTCATGGGCGGGTACAAGCACAGTTATAATCCGTGGTGGGCGATCATACCCATGGCTGAAATCAAAAACGGAGTGATGACGCCTTTCACTTTTGATGTAAATGCCAATGTTGAATATATCAATAAGTACCCGGGCGCTCTGGAAAAAGTATGGGGCGGTATCGGTTACCGGAAGGGGGATGCCATAGTATTGAATATCGGTACGGTCATCGGCTATATTGAAGTGGGATACGCTTTTGACTACACACTTTCCGGACTTCGCAGGTACAGTTCCAACACCCATGAGATCATCATCGGGTTCCGATACACTAAGATTGAAAGAGAGCCAAGGTGCCCGGCATGGGGATAAATCCGCATTACAGCAACGGTCTTGCCTTCTTCATCCGTTTTCCCTTGTGGTCTATGTAGGTGAGTGAAACTTCCAGCCCGCCCTTGTAGGAAGAGGCAGCGGTAAGATCAGATACATTTATGTCGTAACTTAAACCGAAAGTGATATTTTTATAGTTGAGCCGGCCGTTGATGATTACCGCATCTCCGAACCGGTACCATCCGCCAAGAGCGATAGCGGTTTCATCCACCCATCCGGTGTACTTGGAACTTTCCTGAAGTATATATTTGATCATGGTCCCTACATTGATTTCCCGCTGCGCCCCCTGCTGTAAAATAATGAAATTGGGAATAAACGACATGTGAATATTCCTTGGCGCAATCTCGGCACCGCCATTCGCCACAAACCGCATATAGGAAATATCTTCTTTCTGATAAAACGATTGTCTCGGCTTGCTCAGGTGCTGAACACCGAGACCCAGGTTGGCGCGCATTCCTTTTTCGGGAGTCAGCGTCCATAAAATGCCGGTAGCGAAATCCCCGTATGAATAGGGCTCAAGCGATGCGAGTTTTTCATCCGATGATACCGGCTGGTTGTTGAAAGAACCCGTGATCTTATCCACCTGGTTTTCGGTTTCAATATTAGAATAATCAATCGTGCGGAACGTTATTCCTCCCTGCAGCCCAACGGAAATATTATTGTAAAAATCGAGATTTTTATTTGCGGCAAGGCAGAAATTCGCCTGCGTGGTGCCAAAGCCGAGGTCGCCCGCCTTATCATGGTATAAATACATTCCTATACCCATTCCGCCTCTGTACAGAGCATCGCTGAGACCTTTTTCCAGAACCGGAACATCAAATGAGATGGCGCCTGTTTTAAATGCGCCTTTCTGCATGATGCTCTTCCACTGATTTTTGTAATGGCCTGTCACGCGGAAATCACCGTTCATAATACCTGTATAAGCAGGATTGAGAATTAGAGGCGATGAATAAAACTGGGAGAAGTGAATGTCCTGGGCGGCAACTTCGTAAAATAACAGCACTGCCACCGGGACGAGGTAATAGTTCAGGTATTTTTTCAAAGGGATTGACATAAGTAACACCTTAAAATTCACCACAAATATAAAAAGATTTCCGGAACCGGCAAGATATACATATTTATTTTCCGCATTTTTTGCGGCAAATATATGAATTATTCTCCGCAATCTGTTTTAGACCTGACATCATGGCTGGTTTGAAGAATATTGCTATTTTTGCTGACTGAATATCAAACCGATAATAACCTCCTTAATGGCCCCCGCGATCTTCAACCGCATTTCCCTTTTCCTTTTCTCTTTTATCATGACGCATTTGGTCATGATGCTGACAGTAATCGTCAGCATCTTTTTCCTTTTTCCTTCCATATCCCGTTCTCAATGCGCCTACGATAACACCTATTACACAACACCTGCACTCAGTTGCCCTGGTTCTGCTACTGCCGCCTGCGTTTTTGGAGGCGAATACATTACGGTCAACGTGGTTGCAGGAAATACCTATACCTTCTCCACCTGCGGGGTTGCCGGATTTGATACCCAACTTACATTGTACCAGTCAGGAGGCGGTGGTTCGCTTGCCTACAGCGATGATGCCTGCGGACTGCAGTCGTCAATCACATGGACTGCCACTTTCACCGGGTCAGTTGATGTTCTTCTCGACCAGTATAATTGCTCAAATAACGCAACATGCCAGCCCATAGATATTCAGTGCTCTGCAGGAGGGAGTCCGATAACTGCCAGTGATTGCTCACAGGCGGTAAATGTCTGTACCGACCTGAATTTTACAATTGACCCGAACGGGTTCGGAACCATTGATGAGATCCCGGCTCCCGGTTCCTACTCCAATCCCAATGTAAATCCTACCAGCGGTAATTCCGGGTGCCTCCTCAGCGGTGAAAAAAACTCCACCTGGATGCTCGTCTATATCAGCGGCACCGGAAATCTCGAATTTACATTTGGAGGTAACGGAACCCAGTCAGGTTATTATGACTGGATCATGTATCAGTGGACTCCAACAATTTGCTCCGATATTCCCAATAACATTGCACCTCCGGTGCGCTGCAACTGGAATTGTACAAGTTCCGGTGGTACAGGCCTGGCTTCCACTATTCCGGCAGGTGGCAGCGCCTGCAATTATGAATCACCTCTTCCGGTAACCTGCGGACAGCAATATGTAATTGTTTTTTCAAACTGGAGTTCGGTCACAACAACCGTTCCGCTACAGTTCGGAGGAACGGCAACAGTAAGTTGTACTCCTTCTACATTAAATGTAACTGTAACACCGGCATCACCGGTAATTTGTTCCGGTGGCTCGGTCACGCTGACCGCCAGTGGCGCAACAACCTATACATGGTCGCCTTCCACCGGGTTAAGTTCCACCATGGGTTCTTCGGTTGTTGCCACTCCTTCATCAACTACAACATATACGGTTACAGGCGTCACCGGTTGTGTTCAGGGAACAGCCACGGTCACCGTCACGGTAACACCATCCTTTACCTTGTCAATGTCGCAGGTAAATCCCTCCTGTACCGGTTCCTGCAACGGCAGCGCAACCGCTACTCCATCCGGAGGAAATCCTGCATTCACCTATTCCTGGAGCGGGGGGGGAGCAACCCAGACAAAGACAGGTATGTGCGCTGGGACCTATACAGTAACCGTTACCGATGCATCGGGTTGTATGAATACGGCAACCGTAACAATTACCAATCCTCCTGCCTTATCAGTAAGTGTCACACCGGGTAATACAACTTGCCCGGGAGTATGTTCCGGAACACTAAGCGCATCCGGCAGCGGTGGAACGCCTGCCTACACGTACAACTGGAGCGGAGGACTCGGAAGCGGTCCTTCCAAAACCGGAGTATGCACAGGAACCTACACTGTGACCATCACCGATTCCAAAGGTTGTACTTCAACGGCATCAGGTATCGTGAATCAGCCGCCTGCAATCAGCGTTACTGTTACTCCAACCAATGAGAGTTGCGATGGAGGATGCAACGGTTCGGTAACGGCAAGCGCATCAGGAGGTACGGGTGCTCTTACTTACTCATGGTGCTGTGCGTTGGGAACAGGCGCAACCAAATCGGGATTGTGTGACGGAACCTATACAGTGACCGTCACTGATGCCAACGGATGTACCGCTACAGGAACCGGAACGGTGAATCCTGGTCCTGTCATTGCAGCCGGCTTTACCTACAACGGTAATCAATGCCTTTCAGGTAACTCGTTTAACTTCACTAACACCGGTACAATGGGAGTTACCTATTCATGGTCATTTCCCAGCGGTTCGCCATCTTCATCAACGCTTGAAAATCCATCCGGAATAACCTGGAGCAGTGCCGGCTCATATACGGTTACCCAAATCGTAACCTCCGGCAGTTGCATGAATACCGCAACGCTGACCATCACCGTTTACCCGCAGCCGTCAGTGGCGTTAAGCAAAGCGGATATTACATGCAACGGATTATGCAACGGGACTATCACCGCTAATATTGCATCAGGCACCCCCCCCTTCACTTATTCCTGGAGCAACGGTTCCATGGGGTCCGGAACCATATCATCCCTTTGCGCTTCATCTTACACCGTAACGGTAACCGATGCCTATGGGTGCAGTGGTGTTGCATCGGCAACGATTACACAGCCCCCCCTCTTAACTGTTTCAGTAACTCCCGCGGGTGAATCCTGTGATGGCGCATGCGATGGATCAGTGACAGCAAGCGCTTCGGGCGGAACCGGCTCGCTGACTTACTCCTGGTGCTGCGCTCTTGGAACCGGAGCAACAAAAACCGGATTATGCGATGGAACTTATACCGTAACAGTTACTGATGCCAACGGATGCACAACCACCGGAAGCGCAACTGTAAATCCCGGTCCTGTTATAACAGCGGGTTTCACATACAACGGCAACCAGTGTCTCACCGGCAACTCTTTTAATTTCACCAACACCGGTACAATGGGAGTTACATATTCCTGGACTTTTCCCAGCGGCACACCTGCAAGTTCAACTGCAGAGAATCCTTCCGGAATTACCTGGAGCAGCGCTGGTTCCTATACAGTAACGCAAACCGTGACATCCGGAAGTTGCATGAACACCGCAACAGTCACCATAACGGTTTATCCGCAACCATCGGTGACAATAAATAAAACAGATATTTCCTGTAACGGCTTATGCAACGGAAGCGCATCGGCAAATATCACATCCGGCACTGCCCCGTTTACTTTCTCGTGGAGTAACGGCTCTATGGGAACCGGAACAATTTCATCATTATGCGTTAATACATATACAGTGACTGTTACTGACGGTTTCGGTTGTACTGCAACGGCAAGCGCAACGATAACCCAACCCGCATTATTAAGTGCAGTAATGAGCAACACCAATGCAACCTGCAATAATGTTTGCAATGCCATGGGTAATGTTACCGTGAGCGGTGGAACGCCATCCTATACTTATCAGTGGAGTGCCGGTGCCGGTTTTCAAACCACAAGCAGCGCGACAGGATTATGCGATGGAATTTTCAGCGTGACGGTGACTGACAGCAAGGGTTGTACCGCAACCGGCAGCGTGACTGTTACGGAACCGGCAGCAATGACCGTCACAGTAACAACTATAAATTCCACCTGCGGAGCAAGTACGGGCAGCGTAACGGCAACCGTAGGGGGGGGAACTTCTCCTTATACCTATAGTTGGAGCAACGGCTGCATGGGAAGCAACTGCACAAACCTGCCTGCCGGGAATTACCTGGTTACGGTTACGGATGCCGGTGGCTGCACACAAACGGCAAACGGATCGGTGAATGATGCCGGAGGCATCTCCGCCTCCGTTGCAACGGATCAGAATATTACCTGTTTTGGTTTATGCAACGGACAGGCAACGGCAACCGTTACCGGTGGGGGAAGTCCCTATACTTATGTGTGGAGCAACGGCCAAACTGTAACCAGTGCCGGTACCGCCCAGACACAAACGGGGTTATGTGGTGGAAATATCAGTGTAACGGTAACGGATGCCAGCGGTTGCGCCAGCAGCGGTGCCGGGGTAGTTACGGAACCTGCGTTGCTGACCGGTATTGCAACCGTTACTCCTGAAAGTTGCGGAGGCAGTTGCAACGGAACCATGAGCATTAGTATGAGCGGTGGTTTGAACCCGTATACATATTCCTGGCCAGGCGGACCGACAGGGCCGGTGGCAGGCAAGAGCAGTTTATGTGCAGGCACTCTGACCGTTACTGTAAGCGATGCCTATGGATGTACGTTAACGGTAAGCGGAACGGTGACTGCTGGCGGCAATATTATTCTTTCGGTAACACCTGCCGATGCAAATTGTAATAACGTTTGCACCGGCAGCGCCAATCTTACCGTGACAGGGGGGGGTGTACCGCTCACTTATTTATGGTCAAATACATTCAGCGGTGAAGATCCGTCCGGATTGTGTGACGGTACATACACGGTAACTGTCACTGATGCGAACGGTTGCACGGCTTCAACTAACACGACAATTACCGAACCTGCTGCGCTGACCGTATCCCTGTCATCCACAAATGAATTATGTGACGGACTGTGTGACGGAACAGCAACGGCAACAACTTCCGGTGGCATTCCATCCTATACGTATTCATGGAGCGGTGGCGGAACCGGCACAACTAAAACCAACTTGTGCGATGGAACATATACTGTCACGGTTACCGATTCAAAAGGATGTACCGTTACCGGAAATGTTACCATCAATGCAGGACCGGTTATTACCGCAGGGTTCACGCCATCAGTTAATCAGTGCCTCACCGGAAATTCTTTCAGTTTTACCAATACCGGCACTATGGGCGTTACCTATTCCTGGACTTTTCCCAGCGGGACTCCATCCTCATCAGCAATTGAAAACCCGTCAGGAATTTCCTGGAGCAGTGCCGGCACTTATACTATAACACAAACCGTTACTTCCGGCAGTTGCATGAATACAGCCACGCTGAACATTACCGTATTTGCTCAACCTTCCGTGACAATAAGTAAATCCGATCTGGTATGCTATAATGTTTGCAACGGCAGTATGACGGCAACTGTAAGTTCAGGAACTTCTCCATTCACTTACAATTGGAACACCGGTTGTGCAAGTTCAACATGCAACAGTTTATGCACCGGGACTTACACGGTTACCGTGACCGATGCCAAAGGATGTTCTGCAACAGCGAATACCACCATAACCGAACCAGCGGTTCTGACGGTAATTACTTCTTCAACACCGGCCACATGCGGACAGTCCAACGGAACGGCAACGGCAACTCCTTCGGGCGGTACCGGATCCTATACATATATATGGGATGACCCTGCCCCGGTTCAGACCACACAGACCGCTGCCGGTCTTGCAGGGGGGGTATATAATGTTACGGTGACCGACAGCAAGGGATGTACTGTGATGGGAAACGTTACCGTTAATTCGGTTGCGGGCGGGAACGTTTCGGTATCAATTCTAAGTAACATTACCTGCAACGGATTATGCAACGGCAGCGCCACCGCCACCATGAGCGGAGGCACTTCACCGTTTACCTACCAGTGGAATACCATTCCGGCTCAGAATACAGCAACAGCAACCGGGCTTTGCGCAAGTACCTATACCGTCACCGTTACGGATGCAAGCAGTTGCACGGGAACTGCAAGTATTATTCTTACACAACCGGCTGTTCTTACCGCATCAATCGGTTCAAGTGTTAATCTGTCCTGTTATAATACGTGCACCGGATCTATTACAGTAACTGCCGGTGGAGGCACCGGTTCATATTCATATCAATGGAACCCGGTAGTATCTGTGGGAAACAATGCTACAGGACTGTGCGCAAACACTTTTAACATTACCGTTTCAGACGCCAACGGATGCAGTGCGACCTTGTCGCAAACCCTTACCCAGCCGTCACAACTTACCGTAACAACAAGCGGAACAACGGCTTCCTGTTCACAGGTGTGTGACGGAACGAGTTCGGCAACGGCAGGCGGAGGTACCCCCCCCTATTCTTATTCCTGGTCCAACTCTTCCACAGGCAGCACGGTTACCGGTTTATGCGGTGGATCAAATGTAACGGTCACTGTCACCGACTCAAAAGGATGCACTGCCACCGGTTCATATTCCGTTCCTGTATTACCTGATATGCTCATTACAACAACCAGTACCGATGCATCCTGCGGCACGGCCAACGGACAGGTTTCATGCTCGGTTACAAACGGAACAATCCCTTATACATATATATGGAGCAGCGGTTGCATCACATCGTCATGCGCAGGACTCGCGTCCGGAAGTTATACGGTGACTGCAACTGATTCAAAAGGATGTACCGCATCGGGTACTGCAACGGTTAGTAATATGCTGGGTCCTACGGTAATTTTATCGGGGACAACATCACCCGATTGTTTCGGGAACTGCACGGGGACAGCAACCATAATTATCACAGACGGAATCAGCCCTTATACGACTCAATGGAATACTTCACCGCCACAGACATCACTTACCGCAACCGGTCTGTGCGCTGCAACCTATGTTGTCACGGTGACCGATGCAAACAATTGCATTGCAACCCTCCCTGCAACAATAACAGAACCGCCACTTTTATCCATCACTTCAACTACGGTTACCGATATAAGTTGTTACGGCCAGTGCACCGGTTCAATAAACCCGACAATAACGGGTGGAACACCTCCTTATACGTATCAGTGGAACAGCGGGCAAACCATGATACCGGCAACCGGACTTTGTACAGGTAATTACAGTTTAACGGTTACGGATTCGGAGGGGTGCACGGCTTCCTCTTCGGCATCAATAACCCAGCCGACACAATTATTTGTGGTTATTACTTCCGACAGCACCACCTGCTCCGGGCAGTGCAATGGTTCTGCAACCGCTGCAGCAGGGGGGGGAACACCGGCTTATACATATTTGTGGAGCAACGGTTCAACGGGTCCTATCGCGGGAAATCTCTGTTCCGGAAATTATTCTGTCACCGTTACCGACAGCAAGGGTTGCACCGCAACAGGAAACGTATCCATTTATGATCCATTATCCATTATTGCTTCCATTCCTTCCTGGGGTGATGTAGATTGCTTTGGCAATAATAACGGATGGGCCCAGTCGGCAGCCACGGGAGGAACCCCCCCTTATACCTACCTGTGGAGCGACAACCAGACAGGCAACCTCGCTGTAAACCTGGATGGCGAATTAATTATCGTCACTATAACCGATGTAAACGGGTGTATGGATTCGGCATCCGTGAGCATTTTTGAACCGCCACAACTTATTGTGCTGGTTGTTCCCAATCCTGCAACCTGTTACGGAGTGTGTGACGGATGGGCAACGGTAGACGTGGTGGGCGGAATACCGGCATATACCTACCTGTGGGATGCCAATGCGCAATTTCAGTCAACCCAGATGGCTACAGGACTTTGTGCGGATAATTTTACCGTGACGGTCACGGACAACAACGGATGCAGCCAGACCGGTTCAGTTATCATTACTGAACCGCAGCAATTAAGTTTTATTAACGACACCATTATCAATTCCACCTGTGGAAATCCCAATGGTGGAGCATGTATCAGCATCATTGGCGGTCTGGCCCCATATACTGCCGCATGGAATACATCGCCTCCTGCCACAGGGCTTTGCGTTAATAATATTTATGCCGGTGCATACAGCCCTGTAGTTACCGATGGTAACGGATGCTCTTTTACCGCACCGGTCATCATCAACGATATTGCGGGACCAACGATTGATTCGGTTACCGGTATTGACGCTACCTGCAAGGGAGCAAGCGATGGCGCTGTATTCGGTTACTTCTCCGGTGGTACCTCTCCTTATTCTTACCTGTGGAAAGAAAGCGGAGATACAATTTCTACCGGATTCACATTCGTCCTGGGTGTTCCTGCCGGAACCTATACTTTTACGGTAACAGATGACAACGGATGTGTTTCATCCGGTTCGGTTACTATATATGAACCCTCCCTTCTTGTCTCGGCAATCCTGAACGTAACCAATGCTTCATGCAACGGCTATTGTGACGGCTCGGTTACGGCAGGCGTAGGGGGGGGAGAATTGCCTTATACATTCACCTGGAATATCACTCCCCAGCAGGACAGCACAACGGCAACAGGGTTATGTGCCGGTACATATAATATTGTCATTTCGGATGCCAGCGGGTGTTCAACCACCGAAACGGCTAATGTGAGCGAACCATTGCCTCTTGATATTACTCCTGCGGTTGACAGCGTGAATTGTGCCGGCAACTGGGACGGCACTATTTCGCTTATTCCTTCCCCGACCGGAGGAACCGGTCCTTACTCCATCACATGGCTTCCCCCGGGTTTCGGAACCGGTCCGGTTATCACCAACCTCCCTGCTGCAACCTATACCTGTATTGTCACGGATTCCAAAAATTGTTCGTTGTCCGAAGATATTTCTGTCGGTCAGCCTGCGCCTCTGCTGATAGCCACAACGGCAGTAGATGCAAAATGCGGCAACGCTGACGGCAGCGCTGCTGTTTTTCCCACAGGCGGAACTCCCGCATATACTCTACTGTGGATTCCCGGAGGTTATACAACGCCTATCGTAAACGGATTACCGAGTGGAAATTATACTGTTTACCTTTCCGATAAAAACGGCTGCACCGATGTGGATACCGTTACCGTGAATAACATTCCCGGTCCGGAAATTAATTTACTGCCGGTAACCCATAATTTATGTTATGGCGCATTAAAAGGAATTGCAGCGGTGAATTTTATTTCTTCCGGAACACCTCCCTATTCTTTTACCTGGAATCCCGCTTCCCCCGATAATGATACGGCTTTTCAACTGCCTTCGGGCCCGGTTATTGTCACGGTAACCGATTTCAACTCATGTACGGATATTGATACCACTTATTTAACCCAGCCCGCTCCGCTGTCAATAACGATCACCCCGGACAAAACCATCTGTTATGGTCAAAGTACTTTGCTTTCAGTATCCATGTCAGGAGGAACGCCTCAGTTTACATATTCCTGGGATAACTCTCTTCCACCGGCTGCGACTCAAACAGTTACTCCTAATGTGACTACAACTTATAATGTAACAATAACCGATCAGAACGGCTGCCAGTCCGATTCCTTTGTTATTGTAACGGTTCTCCCCCCCCTCGATTTAGACAGCCAGGTTGTGAGTATCTGTTACGGAGAAAATGCCGTATTTACGGCAACGGCAACCGGAGGAGACGGAGGACCATATACCTATGTATGGGAAAACGGACAACCGGGCAGCCAGTTTACAATCATTGTGCCTCCGGTTAATGATACCATTTACGCTTATGTAATGGACGGATGTTCAAAAAATGATACCGCTAAATTTTATGCATTTGTAAACCCTCTGCCTGTGGCTGCATTTTCCGCATCGGCATTTGCCGGGTGCCTGCCGTTCCCGGTTACATTTACCGACATGTCAACGGTGAACCAGGGCTCCATCGTTTCGTGGGACTGGGATTTCGGTGACTTAATCGGTTCTTCGCTTCAGAATCCTACGCACACCTATACTTCCCAGGGAACCTTTGACGTATCGCTTATTGTCACTACCAATGCCGGATGCAGGGATACTGTCATTATCAATTCTCTTGTTTCAGTATATCCGGTACCTGATGCATTTTTCACGGCAAAACCCGATCTTACCACTCTCATAAACGCAACAATTCAATTTGATGACGGCTCTGCCATTGCAAGCCCTGGGATCATTGTTACCTGGTCGTGGGATTTCGGTGACCCGGATGCGCCTGACACATCGCAGACATCATTACTTCAGAACCCGCAACACACCTATACCGATACCGGTGTTTTTATTATTACATTAACAGTAACGAGCGATAACGGTTGTACCGATATTTATGTGGATAGCGTGGAGATTGAAAACGAGTATATACTTTTTGTACCGAACGCAATCACCCCTGACGGTGACGGCCATAACGATTATTTTTTCCCTGAAGTAATCGGGTTGCGCGAAGATCGCTTTGAGATGTACATCTTTGACCGGTGGGGTGACCTTATCTATGAGACAAAAGATATCAACAAGCCGTGGAACGGACGCGCCAACAAAGGCAACATACTTGTACAGCAGGATGTTTATGTGTGGCTTATAAAAACCGAAGACCTCAACGGAGTGGATCATCGGTATATCGGGCATGTATCAGTGATAAAATAGATTTGCATTTCTGATTACAAACGACTACAAGTAACTACTTCCGCAAGTAAGCGCTTATTAACCGAATCCTCTGAAAAACCTGCCGCACCTTTGCCGAGCCAATTCGCGAAAACTCTGGCAAAACAAAAATCAATCAATTAACAATCCCGATATCTATCGGGACTAAAAACAAAAAACGATGAAATCATTAAGAAACAAAGTTCAACTGATCGGCCGGCTCGGAAGCAATCCTGAACTGAAAACAACGTCCAATGGTAAAACCATGGCAAGAATCAACCTCGCAACCAACGAGTCGTACCGCAACAGCGCAGGCGAAAAGGTGGAAGAAACACAATGGCATAACCTTATCGCATGGAATAAAACAGGCGAGGTCATGTGCCAATACCTTAAAAAAGGAAGCGAAGTTGCCGTTGAAGGCAAACTCGTAAGCCGTTCCTGGAATGACAAAGAGGGAAACAAAAGGTACACAACCGAAGTTGTGGTGAATGACTTTTTGTTCCTCGGGAAGAAATAACCTGCTGTCACCCTCTTTCAAAAAAAGCCCTCCGTCCCGATATCTATCGGGATCGGGGGGCTTTTTTTATTTTTATTCACCCATACGCTATTTTTCTACTTTTGTCAGCAATAAAGTATACCATTCAGGTGCTTATTAAAGTAAAATCATTTTTTTCGGCAAAAGGAGAATTTTTATTTTTCTGCCTGATCATCGTTCTTACCGCCTTACCTGTTTTACGGTTTACTTTTTTCCCGACACTGGACGGGCCTGCACATCTTTATAATTCAAACCTGCTGCAAACCTTGCTGTTCCGGTCCGACCCGGTAATTGACACTTATTTTAAAATAAACACCACACCTGTTCCCAACTGGTTTGTACAGGTTTTGCTTCCGCTCTTCAATTTTATCATGCCCGCACAATGGGCTGAAAAAATTCTCCTGCTCCTTTATATTGCCGGTTTGCCTTTGACTTTCCGATACATGGTGGTTCGGATCAATCCCTCGGGCGCCCTGCTCTCTTATTTTATCTTTCCGTTTATTTATTCCTTCATGCTTCATCTGGGACTTTACAACTTCTGCTTTTCGGTCATACTGCTGCTTCTTGGAATTCATTACTGGATCAGCCATCATAGCAATCTTGGCGTATATAACTTCCTGGTAATTACCGCGCTGGTAACCCTTGTTTTTTTCTCACATATTATTATCTGGGGGGTTCTGTTCATCGGGCTTTTCTTTATTGCTCTATCGGTATTTTTCAGGGATTCCGTTGTAAGCGGCAGCCGGAAAAAAATCTTTCAGCGGACGCTCTTATTTCTCGTGATCGCTTATCTGCCGTCAGCGACTCTTTTTATTGAATATCTCGGATGGATTCCGAAATTCTGGGGAAGTTCAACAGTACCCTTTGATGAGAAACTATCCTGGATCAGGGAATCAAGGGCGCTCATCGCCCTTGACCGCGCCAAAGAAAGTTTTTACACTTCTTCTCTCTTTTTCCTCGTTTTGTCGCTGTCGGTAATTCTGATATACCGCAAGGTATCGGATTCAGAGGTGACCGCAGCGGCTAAAAACTTTTTCAGGAGGGCTGTTTCATTCCTGAAAACATTTATCACGGCAAACGATCATTTTCTGTTCACGGCAATTGCAGTGCTTATTTTATTTCTCCAACTTCCGTCAACGCTCGGTTTTATCATCGGTGGTTTTGTAACTGAAAAACTCTGTTTTCTTATTTATTTGTTTTTTATTCTGTGGATCGCTTCTAAGCACTGGCAGCGGTGGATTAAATTTATAAGTATTGTTGTAATATTATGGATACACCTTAACCTGATTTCTTCGCGATGGGGTTCTATAAAGGAACTGGATGAAAACGCGAGGGAGTGCATCGCTATTGCCGAAAAGATAGAGACGGATGCCATCGTGCTTCCGGTCAATTATTCCGTCAACTGGCTCCATGCGCATTTTTCAAATTACCTCGGCATTGAAAAGCCGCTTGTAATACTTGAAAATTTCCAGGCCAATGACGGATATTTCCCATTAGTGTGGAAATATGCGAGAGTTCCTGATCTGCGAATTGATACTGTTCCATCAGACGGTTTATGCCTGAAATGGCCAAGCAACAGGAATAATCCGGTGCAGGGGATTGAATATGTGCTGGTGTGGGGGGATTTTGAAAGCAAAAATGATGCGTGTGCTCTTTGGCTTAAAAGTATACTTGCGGAAAAATATCGCTTGATGCATAAGTCAAAGATTGCCGGATTATACCGGTATGATGTGAACTAATTATCTGACTTCAGATACTTCTTTATTGATACATGACAAAATTCAAAAATCCATTGTCGCTTTTTCTTATCCCGGCTGTTTGCTTTTCCATGCTCTGGGCACAAAAAGACCACCTGAATGAGGTACTACAGTACAGGGAAAAACCACTTGCACTGGCGTGGGATGTATATGGGTATTATTTATTTCTCCCATCTGTTTTCATTTACAACGACATCGGACTTACCGGAAAATGGTTAGATGAAACATACCATAAATATTGTAAAAATTATCCTTTTTACCAGGTTGCTCCCGGTACGAACGGAAGGCGTATCAATATTTTTGTGCTGGGAATGGCGTTTATCTATTCTCCTGCATTTTTCAGCGCGCATGCCTATGCAAAAATCTTTGGTTACCCTCCTGATGGCTTTTCGGCTCCTTATAACTGGTCTATGATAATTCTGGCTATGCTTTATGCATTTGCCGGGGTTTTTTTATTAAGAAAAATTCTTTTGCGTTATTTTAACGATCTTATTACATTTTTAACAATGATCTGTTTGTTCTGGGGTACAAATTATTTCTTCCAGTGCGGTATTGACGGTACCCTGCCTCATAATTATTTGTTTACATTGAATTGTTTTTTCCTGCTCCTTGTGATGAAATGGCATGAAACCGGAAAATTGTTTTTTGCCGCTGCCACTGGATTTATGCTTGGATTTCTTACCCTTTGCAGGCCGACCGAAATAATATTAATTTTTATTCCTCTTTTATTTAATATCTATGATCGTCATTCGTGGAATCAGAAGATTCAATTTTTTAAAACGCATTATCCCCAGTACCTGGCATTCGCGGTTTCGGTATTTATAGCCGTCTTACCGCAACTGCTTTATTGGAAATACAGTTCCGGGAATTGGATTTCCATAATCCGGGAAGAAACACTTTCACTTTCTGAACCCTACATTGTTCAAACCCTTTTCAGTTACAAAAAAGGGTGGTTTGTTTATACTCCCATGATGCTGGTTGCTGTTATTGGATTTTATCACCTCTTCGTTTATAATAAAAATATTTTCTTTGCAATTTTTTCATTCTTTATTTTAAATTTATATGTTCAGGCAAGCTGGGATAACTGGTGGCACGGACCCAGTTTCAGCCAAAGAAGTTTGGTAGAATCTTACGCGGTGACAGCTCTTCCATTGGGATATTTTATATATCGTACATTTTCGGCACGAAGAATATTAAAATTCATTTTTTTATCGGTTTTGTTATTGCTTGTTATTTACAACCTTTTTAAAATCTGGCAGTTCAGGGTTTACATTATTGACGGAGAAAGGATGACCCGGGAATATTTCTGGCGTACTTTTCTAACGATCGGAGGCATTACCGAGGAAGACAAAAGTTTTCTTGAAATTGACCGGAATACCGACACCGGTATAGTGGCGACATTTGATATAAATAAATATAATCTCATTGCAACCTGGATCGATAACTTTGAAGAAGGGCAGGCACGCTGGGATACGGTTCATACAATAGACACTTTTTCTTTTGATGGTTCCCATTGCTTTACGTTGACCAGCGACAATCCCTTTTCCCGCCCTATTGCAGAGAAATATCACAACATTACCGATAAAGATCACATCTTCATTAAAGCATCGGTTAAAGTTTATCTTCTGACCGAACCATCCAACAGCAATTCAGCATTATGTATTTGTGTCCAATGCAGGGGAAATATCTATAAATGGAGAAGTTGGGGCGCGGCAGAGTTTAATTTAGTTCCAGGAAAGTGGAATACCATCAGTACAGTGTATCTTACACCTATCCTCCGCCACCGCCATGATGAAGTACGGGTTTTTTACTGGAATACGGGTACAAGTCCCGTTTTTATTGATAACCTTGTGGTTGAAGCATATGAGCAAAATGATCGGTAAAATGGCTGGATATCTGTTGCTTTAAAAGGCAGGGTTAATCAGCTGCATGGTACTTAAAAAGTTTGATTGTATTTGAAGAATTGGAAAACACTTCCGAATAACTTTCCGATAATGCATCCTTTATTCTTTTTTCCCTCTCCATGAATAACTTTTGCATATCTCCCCAGATAAGGACATAGTCAATGGGTTTTTGAGTCGGTTCCTGACGGGATAATGGAAAATAAACATGGGGAAAGTCCAAATAATTGCCCAGAAATAACCGGGGAATTTTCGCTTCATTCCACTTCACCGGAAACCACCTCATACTGGCTTCCACATTTTCCAAAACCACCACATCTTTTTCAACAGCGGTATAATTTGAAAAATGGGTTAATAAATAATTATCGGAATAATTGACCGGTAAAATAACGCTGCCATCTTCAATATAATTTGTAACCTGATATATTTCGGAAGCACATTCAGAAAGTTCTTTGTTGATTTTAAAACGGTTCTTCACTAAATTAAACTGGCAAAAAATTATTATTGCTGCAGCCACATACGTAAGCCAGCGGGGAACCGACTGAACCGCAAGCCACATAATGAAAAAAATGTAAAACAATAAAATTAAACGATCGCTCATCATTCCCGCCAGGGAATTATCCGGAACAATAAAAAATAAAATTATTATACCCAGTGAAGAAAATAAAATGCCATCGGATTTATTTAAACCCGATGTAATTATGTCAATATTCCTTTTATGTGATACATCGCTTCCTTTTTTCATGTCAGAAGCCCTTTTGAACAAAACCATTATAAATATACTGAGAGCGGTTAAAAAAAACACAGTGGTGTATTTATATTCGGTCTCATAAACAAAAGTAATGACAGGTTTGCATAGAAAAATCCATTGGCATAGGACGCTGAAAGGCTGCGATGCTCCCGAAAACGAGGTAAAATGAACTGAAAGGAAGCCAATAAAAAGGACTAAAATCACCAGCAATAATAGAATAATCCACCTGTTATTTTTAATTTCCTTTTTAATACTCTTCAAGTTTCCCGGATTAAAAATAACTGGCAAATTCTTCATCATTACTGAAAAAATAAAAACAATGATAAAAAAACCAAAAGTTACGGCATGTGAAAAATAAATCAGGATAACCAGAATAAAAAAGATTAAAGTCCGTTTTCCGGAGAAAATACCTTCCTGCTTAAAATAGTTGGCCATAGCCAGGAAAACAAAAATGAAACTGAAACAAAAATTATAAAAACCCATATAAAACAGAAATGAATAACAAAACGGAAAGATAAAAAAGGCAAGACCGTTATTATTAGGCGCCACTGACATAATGAAATACTTAAAGGACAGGGGTAATCCGACTAAATAAATGACCAATACGATTTTTTCGGCAATAAATGCCGGTAGAAAAAAGTTTGTGCATGCCAATAAAATATTGGTTGTCCAATTTGGAACAGGAAAAGTATTCATGGTGAAAAAATCATGAATGATACTGCTTTTATCTGAAATCAGCCTGTCAATGATGTTGGCGTTATATAAATGCGAAGCGCCATCAAGAGTAGGGAAAAACTTCAGGCAAAATAGAGGAAGAGCATTTAATATTATAGCAATATAGAAAAACAAATCAACGATTAAAGAAATCCTGAATAAAGTTTTCATTTATGGATAAGTTACCCGCCAGCGTTCCAAAAGAGTAATGTCAACAGTAAAATAACGCAAGAAATTCCCAGGTGCTAATGTACTGATATTTAATTGATCGGTTTATGGGGAAAATAATTTTTTACATTTGTCAAAAGTATCAAGATTTCCCTTATTAATCAGATATGATATATCAGTCATATATGAAGGCAAATGCACTGTTGTATTTCATCAGCAAATATTCCTCCGTTGTTTTTATTACCTGTCTTATCATTGTCTGCTTCATTTACAATTACCATCAAATAATCCGGCTGCGGCCGCGATCGGTGCATCAATGGCGGCAAACGGATTGCGCATCAATTGCTTTAAATTATTACGGGGGAAATATGAATTTTTTTCATCCAGAAATGCATTGGCGGGGCAGGTATGCTGATGGTAAATTTATTGAAGAATTTCCAATCATTTACTACCTCGTTGCGATGCTTTGGAAAATTTTCGGATATCACGAGTTTATTTTTCGCCTGATTAACCTTTCCATTGTATTCGCTGGTCTTTTTGCATTAAAGAAGATGCTTTATACAGTTTTAATAAATTCTTTTTGGTCAATTTATGTGCCCCTATTTCTCTTCACTTCACCCGTATTAGTCTATTATTCAAATAATTTTTTAGTCGATGCACCAAGTTTGGGATTTGTTCTGATCGGTTGGTTTTATTTTTGGAAATATTACACAACCGGCAAAAATATTTTCCTTTGGATAACAATGTTTTTCTTCCTTTTGGGAGGGTTATTAAAAATTACCTCATTTGCAAGTTATTTAACCTTGTTTATTATTTTTATTATTGAGAAATTAACTATGCGCCCCTTCAAAAAAACCTGGAATACTTTTAGAGGTACTTTCTTAACTATTATCCCATTTATGTTGGTTGCAGTTTTGGGTTTATTATGGTATTTATTTGCAATAAGTTACAATAAAGAATCTTATTTTGGTATGTGGACCTGGCCCATTTGGAAAATTGATTATAATTCAATTAAAACTGTTATATATTTGGTGAATGAAAATATAATACCATTCCTTTTTAGCGGCAGCGCTTTTACTCTTTTGTTTATATTAGTGCTGTTTATCATTTATCATTACAAACAATCCAATAGATTTTTAGTGTTTATATTATTTTTATTGCTTGGTGGATATTTATTTTATTGCATTCTTTGGTTCCAGGTGTTTAATGTTCATGATTATTATTCTGTTGTTCTTTTTATTCTTCCGGTTTTTATATTTCTTGTCTTCCTGGATATATTAAAAAATTATTACCCTGCTATTTATAATTCGTCCTTTATTAAGTTTCTTTTTATTGCAATTTTAATATATAATATTTATTATTGCGCTGAAAAAACCAAAGTCCGTTACTTTAATTATGGAAGTTGGATTATCGGTGAAAATGAAAAAAATTATTGGACCTGGTTTCATTGGAATTACAGCGCTTATCTTGAACCATTTGAAACGGTTACTCCTTATTTAAGATCATTGGGTATTAAAAGAGAAGATAAGGTAATAAGCATCCCCGTTAATAGTCCTAATACTTCCCTATATCTTATGGATCAAAAAGGATGGACATCCTTCGGCTTCCCTGCTAATTCAGAAAGCAATATTGCGGAAATGATTCGTAAGGGGGCGAAATATCTCATAATAAGCAACCCGGATATTTACAAAGAAGATTATATTCAACCCTTCATAAAGAAAAAAATAGGTACCTACAAAATTATTGATATTTATTCCCTATCGGGGAAAGAACTATGATAGTGTAAAATTTTCAATCATTGTAATGTAACATCCGCGAACCCGTAATAATAGATACATATATCATCTACAAAAAATCTTTTCCTGCTTTTATTCCAAAAATAAAAGTTTACGTAATAATTTTGATTTAATTCCGAAGGAAGAAATGCCCGTTTAATTTTGCAATCGTTCCAAGTATTTAAATTTACTTGTTGATTAATATTTTCACCGTACCATAAAATGATTTTTTTTCCTTTATTTATTTCAATAACGGGGATAATTTCCCTAACGGAATCGCTGGTGTAAAATTTAAACTCAATTTCAACCATTCTGAAAGATAAATAATTTTTTATTTGACTTATTTTCCTGGTAAATACAGGTCCCCATTCATTGTTGGCCGTAAAAGCAAGAGATGTATGTCCGGAAAATGAAATATCCTTTACCAGCATGGATTTATCTTCGGAAGATTTAACATCAAAATCAAAAAAAACAGAATCAATTATTTGGAGATTATTTAAAGAACCCTCCTCCGAAACAAGTTCCGGAGTAAATAAATTTGCAGCAGTGTTTTTAATATTTATTTTCATGAAAGCACGTATCTCAAAAGGAAAGGCATCAAGGTAATATTTATAATATTTTAATTGAATAAAATTTGTGTCGTTCCTTAATAAGTCCAGACGCAAATTTCCTTCCTGCGGTGCATAATGCGAATCCCAAATTATCAAAGTGCTGTCCGGCAGTAAATTCAATCTTTCCTTATCCAAAGACCACAATAGCGTGATTCTCCTTTCATCAAAAGGATCGATATCCGATGCATATGCAAGGTAAGGGTGCATATAACAAATTCTGTGATTTTTACCGTAAATATTTCTTATCCAATCACCCGTTTCTTTTACAACCGCTTGTTCAGCATCCACACGAAACGGGTAAAATAATTGCTTAAAGGGACTGTTTATCACTAATACAATAAGTAAAATAACAATGCCAGTTTCAAAATAAAAAAACTTTTTTATCCAGGTTAATGTAATAATATTCATTCCCATCACTGCAATAATGGCTGCGCCAGGAATTAGCGTTGCCATATAACGCATCATGCCAAGATTGGTGAGAACACCGGGCATCCAGTAAGAAAACGCATGAAGCAAAAAGCAAGCAACTAAAGTTCCGAAAATTAAAAAAATTTCCTCTACAAGAAAAGGAAATTTAATTTTATAAATAATGCATTTTGAAACTACATATAACTGCCTAATAAAACCGGCAATAAATAAAACAGAATACGGTGTTCCTAAAATATCTTCATAATGATTAATATAATGAAAAAAATCTCCTTTACCGCCTTCATATCCTTCATTGAAAAAACTCTGGCTATGATGAATAATCCATAAAAAGTCATGGAAATGAAAAAAACCTATTATTGAATAAATAAAAAATCCACTGAATAAAAGAGGTACTGCCAAGAATTGTTTCTTTAGCAGCAAAACAAATGCAATTATGGGAAGTACCACATAAGCATCAATTCGAATAAAGGGCAGAAATGAAGCAATTATCGCAGACGGAATATGTTTTTTTTCAAAAAAAAGCCAGATTGAAAACATTAACTGACACCCAAAAAAAATTTCAGTCAAACCAGTATTTAATACGGCAAAAAAAATTGGGGCAAAAAAAACAAACACGGGTATTGTCCATGAATATTTCAGATTTAATTTTTCAGTAATCTTATAGCAAAAGAATGAAACTGCTCCCGCGCACAATGCCTGGAATACTATCATTCCTTTAATACCAAACTGAGCAAAAGGAGAACTTACAAGGGTAAAAAAGGGTTTTCCCCATGAATGTAAAAAAAGGTGCGGATGGGTCCATGAATACAATGATATGAGATAGTGGTGAATTCCATCGCCAGAATCAAAAGTAACGCCTGCTGAAATGTTAATCCAAACAACTGTGACAAAAGAAACAAACAAAAGTAAATAAAAAGAGTACTTTTTTCCTCCAATTTCCCAGTAGTGCTTTATTTTTTTATGCATAAAAATAATCCTTGTCGGTTTTACGGGCTACACAGCGACAATTTTATATTCAGGTCATCTATAAATATTTTTTTCTGAATGCGCTCTTGTCAGATTTCAGGTCTATCGGAGAGTGGATTCGTTATATGGTGAACAACGCCTTCACCCAGTAAGAATTGTTTCTATCTTTGAATGAATAAATCCCATCACCCCGCTTTATGCGTTGTTCCGTTATCATACCGGTATATAACGAAGTCCGCAATATTGATTTGCTTACTGCCCGGCTCCGGCCCGTACTTGAAACCATTACAACAAACCATGAAATCATCTTCATCAATGACGGTTCCACCGATGATACTTTATTAAAAATAAAAAACCTCGCTGCCACAGACAGCAAAGTTAAATTTTTAAGTTTCAGCAGGAACTTCGGACAGCAGGTAGCCATTGCGGCAGGGCTGAAATGCGCCAAAGGCGACCTGGCGGTTATTATGGACGGTGACCTGCAGGACCCGCCCGAACTGATCCCCGAACTGCTAAAAAAATACCATGAAGGATATAAAGTGGTATACGCCAAACGCATCTCACGCAAAGGAGAATCCTGGTTTAAAAAAATAACTGCAAAAATTTTTTACCGTTTGCTTGCCAAACTTACAGTAATTGAAATTCCTCCCGACACAGGTGACTTCCGCCTCATTGACCGGCAGGTTGTTGATTATCTTAATTCAATGCCTGAAAATAATAAATTTCTGCGAGGACAAATCGCCTGGATAGGATTAAAACAGGCGTATGTTGAATTTGAACGGGAAAAACGCAGTGCCGGTAAATCGGGTTATTCTCTCCGTAAAATGATCCGCTTCGCCTTTGACGGAATAACGGCATTTTCAGATATACCGCTGCGTCTTGCTACATTCCTCGGCTTTATCGTGTCGCTGGTCGCCTTCGGCATCATTATCTGGGCGCTTTATACAAAATTCATCTTCGGTCATGCCATAACCGGCTGGACTTCGCTTATTATCAGCACTATGTTTATCGGGGGTATTCAACTGCTTACCATCGGCATCATAGGTGAGTACATCAGCCGCATCAATACGGATGTGCGGAAGAGGCCGCTTTATGTGATTGAAGATAGTAATGTAGATGAGAAGGAATAGAAAGTGTATGAGTATTAGGTCTAAGGCATAGGGTATAGGGAATTTCCTTATACCTTATACCTAAATTTCTTATTTCCTTATTTCCCCTGCTTCTTTTTCTTACCTTTTTCCTTTTTAGCCGCCATTTTCTTCTTTGTATAACTTATCGCCTGCTTCAACGGCACTTTCTTTTCCTGGTTAATCGCAACAACAAAGGGTGATGGAACATTCATTGCTGCAAGGGTGTCGCGGTATGACTTTGCGGCATCATAATTATCAAACCTGCCGGCCGTCATGAGGGTAAGTTCCCCCTGCCGGAACTCTTTTATGCCCTCAATTTTCATGTATAATTCCACGAGGGAAATGGGTATGGAATCACGGAATGCCCCCTGCCTTCCAGCGGTTTGTTTACCGGCTGGTCATCAACCGTGGTAACCTGCTCGGAATACCTTGATTCATGGTTTACGTCAACGATAAATGCATCTTTATATCCTTTTTCCAATACCGCTTTTTTCAGCGCTTCCGCCTGTGAACGCAGAGAAAAATGGCCAATCACATAACGTATCATTCCCCCCCTGTCCATATAAGCGTCTACATTTTTAAGATTATCAAATTCCCACAGGGGAATAAATTTTGAGTACGCTCCAACCTGCACTCCCCACAGCGGTGAAAGCGTGGTATAATCCACCCCTTTTGTAAGAATCTTATGATACTCAGGCAGGATTGTATTGAACGAAACCCGGTTTTTGCGGGCACATGAATCAATCCAGTTGCCGGCTTCATGTATGTAATAATCCTCCTTGTCAATTCCGTAGAGCGACTGGAATTTTTTAAACGCCTTCAGTCCGTCTTCGCAGTGATCGTTGAGCGAATAGGCAAGTGAAAGATAAAACCAGGTGAAAATGGGCGTATTGCGTTCATGCGGGGAGCCCGGGTCGTAGTCGGTTCTTACAAACGGCAATCCAGACTCAAGTAATGTTATTGAAAGAGTATCGGGAACTGAATCGAGCAAATGACAGACCCCCAGCAGGTATCGCATGTTGGCATTGACCGAATCCATCCGGTTCAGTTTTTCAAACATCGGTAAAGCCCGTGAAACATCTCCTTTTGCAAGGCGGTCTTTGGCAAGAAAAAAGAGTTCATCAAACTGGAATGATACTTGGGAAAAAATATTATTCAGGTGAAGAAAAGAAAAGAGGCAGAAAAATAAGATGGAGCGCATCTGGTTTAAGTTGGCTTATTCTCTATTTCTTTTTATGAGGACACAATTTGTGACCTCATGTTATCGCCCATGGCAATGCTTAAACTTTTTCCCGCTGCCGCAGGGGCATGGATCATTCCTGCCGGCTTTTTTTTCAACCCGGACAGGTTGGGCGGCACGCTGCTGCCCGGTATTCGCCTGCTCGGTCATTTGCGGTCTTTGATCGGGATGTGGCGCGCGGCCGGTATGCAACCCGCTCATGTCGGTCCTGCGTGGCGCCTGCGCCTGGTTTACCTGCTGCCTTCCGTCAGAGCCGGGAATATCCCCCTTAAAAAGGAAAGAGATCACATCGCGGTTGATTTTCATCATCATCGCCTTGAAGAGGTTGAACGCCTCAAATTTATAGATCAGCAATGGGTCTTTTTGTTCATATACCGCACCATGCACCGATTGCCGCAGGTCATCCATTTCGCGCAGGTGTTCTTTCCAGATGTCGTCAATTATAGCCAGCGATACGGTTTTTTCAAAAGCGGAAAACACTTCTTTACCGCCTGATTCGTAACTTTTTTTCAGGTTGGCAACTACCTGTATCATGCGTAAACCGTCACTGAATGGAACGACAATGTTTTCAAATTTAGATCCCTCGGTTTCAAAAACATTTTTAAGAACGGGGTACGCTTTTTCAGCGGTAAATTGCGATTTGTTGCGGTAATGGGTTACGGCTTCAGAAAAAACTTTTTCAGTCAGTTCCCCGACATTCTGCCGCATAAAATCCGTTTCACCGGCTCCTGATTCCATAGCGCAGTTTTTCAACAGTTCCAGTTGGAAACCATTATAGTCCCTTTCCTGCTGAAAGGCGGTTGTAATATTTTCAATAAGGTCATAAAGCATTGTGATAATATCAAGTGTGAGCCGTTCGCCATAAAGCGCATGTTTGCGTTTGGAATAGATGGCTTCGCGCTGGATGTTCATCACATCGTCATATTCCAGCAGCCGTTTGCGTTGGCCGAAATTATTTTCCTCCACTTTTTTCTGTGCACGTTCAATGGAACGGGTGATGAGCGAATGTTGGATAACCTCACCTTCCGGTACTTTCAGGCGGTCCATCCATCGTGCAATGCGGTCTGATCCGAAGAGACGCATCAGGTCATCTTCCAGCGAAACAAAAAACTGGGATGTTCCCGGATCGCCCTGCCTGCCCGCCCGCCCGCGTAATTGCCGGTCAACCCTGCGCGATTCATGGCGTTCGGTTCCGATGATGGCGAGCCCCCCCGTATCTTTTACACCGGGTCCTAATTTAATATCGGTTCCGCGACCAGCCATATTTGTAGCGATGGTCACGGTTCCCGCTCTGCCGGCCTCGGCAACAATTTCCGCTTCACGCTGGTGCTGCTTTGCATTGAGAACATTATGTTTTATTCCCCGCATTTTCAACATCCGGCTGAGCAGTTCCGAAACCTCAACCGATGTTGTTCCCACCAGCACCGGTCTGCCGGCTTTTACCAGGTTATTTATTTCTTCTATGACGGCATTATATTTTTCCCTCTTGGTTTTATAAACGAGATCTTCATTGTCTTTCCGGACACAGGATAAATTGGTGGGCACGACTACCACATCAAGTTTGTAAATATTCCAGAATTCACCGGCTTCGGTTTCGGCTGTGCCGGTCATGCCCGCAAGTTTTTTGTACATGCGGAAATAGTTCTGCAGCGTGATGGTGGCGTAGGTCTGGGTGGCGGCTTCGACTTTAACGTTTTCTTTTGCCTCTATTGCCTGGTGTAATCCGTCAGAATACCTCCGGCCTTCCATGATGCGGCCTGTTTGTTCGTCAACAATTTTTACTTTGCCGTCAAGAATAACGTATTCATCATCTTTTTCAAACAGGGTATATGCTTTTACCAGTTGATGGAGAGAATGTATCCGTTCGCCTTTTACCGAAAAATCGCGCATCAGTTCATCTTTCTTCATCAATTTTTCTTTATCGGTAATTGCTGTTTTTTCAATTTCCGCAATTTTCACACCGATATCCGGCAGAACAAAAAAGTGCGGATCTTCACCGGATGCGGTTATCAGTTCAATTCCTTTATCGGTAAGTTCCACCGAATTGTTTTTTTCATCAATAACGAAGAATAGTTCTGAATCCGCCTTCGGCATTTCACGCGAATTGTCCTGCAGGTAAAAATTTTCGGTCTTTTGCATAAGGGTTTTATTCCCTGTTTCGCTGAGTAATTTTATCAGCGCTTTATTCCTGGGAAGACCGCGGTGAGACCGGAAAAGCGGAAGTCCTGCATTTTTCTCATCGCCTTTTTCAAGCATTTGCCTCGCTTCATTGAGAATTTTGTTCACATAATTTTTTTGCGCGGAAATCAATTTCTCCACACGCGGCTTCATATCATAAAATAACTGCTTGTCATCTTTCCCGGTGGGACCGGAAATAATCAGCGGAGTGCGCGCATCATCAATCAGCACTGAATCCACTTCGTCAACGATAGCGTAAAAATGTCCTCTCTGCACCAGTTCAATGGTTTCACGCACCATGTTGTCGCGCAGGTAATCAAAACCGAATTCGCTGTTTGTTCCGTAGGTTATGTCGGAAAGGTAGGCGTTGCGCCTTCCCGGAGAATGGGGTTCATATTTGTCTATGCAGTCAACCGTGAGCATGAGAAATTCATAGATGGGACCCATCCACTCCTGGTCACGCTTGGACAAGTAATCGTTGACGGTTACCAGGTGGCACCCCTTCCCGGCAAGAGCGTTAAGATAAAGCGGCAGGGTAGCAACAAGCGTCTTGCCTTCACCGGTCGCCATCTCCGATATTTTACCCTGGTGCAGAACTACTCCCCCCATAAGTTGTACGTCATAATGCACCATATCCCAGGTAATTTTATTGCCACCGGCAACCCATGAGTTGCTCCAGACGGTGCGGCTTTCATTTACCGAGACATACGATTTTTTTAATGCGAGATTCTGATCGTGTTCCGTGGTAGTAACAACAAGTGTGGCGTTTTCCTTAAAACGTCTCGCTGTTTCTTTAACAGTAGCGAAGGCAGCCGGCAGGAGTTCAATCAGTTTCTCAAATATTTTTTCAAAAATCTTTTTCTGTACCTGGTCCGCTTCCCTGTAGAGGTTCTCTTTTTCGTTCAGGTCGTCAGCCTGTTCGGCTTTTTCTTTTAACCCGGTAATAATCTTTTCATCTTCTGCAATATGATCGCTGATTTGTTTTTTGAATGCAAGTGTCCGCAGGCGCAGATCATCATTGCTCAGGTTTTTCACTTCTTCATTCCAAATACGGTTGATTTCATCCGCTACCGGCCGTAAAAGCAATGCATCGCGTTCATGTTTGTTACCGAAAAGATTACCGAGGAATTTAAGCACGGGAGGAGAAAATTATTGGAGGGTAAAGTTAGTTCAAATTATGGTCGCCTGCCGCTATTGCGCTTCAGTGGTTTCGGGTTTTATCTTTGTCCCGTCAAATTTTATTTCAACTCCGTCTTTAAAACCAGTTGTAATGAAAACCGACTCATCTGCATTATATCTTTTCCATGGACCCTCTTTGCGTCCTGCAAGATATTCACCTTCTTCTTTTATTTTTCCGTTTGGATACCAGGTCGCATGCTTTCCTTCGGGTTCTCCCAGTATAAACATTCCCTCAAAACATTTTTTACCATTCGGATAAAAGTATATCCAAACACTGTCGCGCAAACCCGATTTGTAATTGCCTTCTTCCCTGTGCGTACCCATTTCATAAATCCATCTTCCTTCCTTTTCACCGAATTCATATTTCCCGCTTGTGATGATCCTGCCGCTGTCGCTGTATTCGCGTAAAAATCCATGTTCTGTTCCGCTGCTGAATTCCTCCTCCCTGAGAATCAGTCCGCCCGGGTAAAACCATTTCCATAGTCCATCCGGTTTTCCCTTAAAATAGGTTCCTTTTTGTTCAATATTTCCGTTTTCAAAATAAAAAACCCATTCTCCTTCCCTCACATTATTTTTGTACTCCCCTTCCGATTTCAGCGCTCCTTCGGGATAATATTCCTTCCACAATCCCTGCTTTAAACCGTTTTTATCAATGATTCCTTTTACCGATTCGGCAATTTTTGATCCTTCCCTGAAAATTTTCGAGGCGGTTATTTCACCGCTCTCATCAAATTCACGGAATACTCCTTCGGGTTTTCCCTTTTTCAGGGTGCCGGTCGTTTTGATTTTCGCTCCAGGGTAATATTCCTTCACCGTTTCCATATCGGTAATGGGATCAGCATCTTTGATCAGTTCCCCTTCCTCATAGGTAAATGTTCCTTTCAACGTCCCGTTTTCAAAATAATACCGGAATACACCGTGCTTTTTATTATCCCTGTAATTTCCTTCCGATTTAATGGTTCCGTTTTTATAAAATTCCCTCCATTCACCGTATTTTCTTCCAAACCTGTCCCTGCGGTTTATCATTTCGGTTTTTAAAGAAATTCCGTTTTTATAATTCCATATCGTAATTATCAAACTGTCTTTTGAAAATTCAAATGCTTTTCCTTCTTCTTTTCCATTAATATAATTAATCTTTTTATGAATGGCGCCATATTCTTCATTCTCTTTTACGGGATAATACGATAAGAAATCACCATGCCGCATATCATCCCTGAATGATTCAATGGATACCAGTTTTCCATCTTCAAACGTTTTTCTTATTCCGTTTTTTTTACCGTTAACGTAATTTATTTCCATGGATAATCTTCCTGTATTATCATAAAATTTCCAGGTACTGTCCAGTTCAAAATTCCTGCGGTTTCCCTCCGATTTCAGTTTCCCGTCAGCATAATAAGTTTTCCAGTAGCCGTCCGGTTTGCCGTCTTTCATCATACCTTCGCTTGATTTTATCCCGTTATCGTAATAAAAAATATTGTACCCATTCGGTTTTATTTCATTTTTAACCTGGGCAAAAGTGAAACAATAAATCAGGAGTTGTACCGGCAGGAAGGTAAATCTTTTGAACATAAATTACGTATCTGAAATAATAATAATAAAATTTTTATAAGAAAGATGTTGTTATTATTATCCTGTTAATAGTGTTTAAAAAATAACGGGGACAGGCCTCCTATAAACACTATGAACATGTTATTAACATTAAATGAACAATGGCAAAGGTAGATATAAAAGGGACAATTTTACATCTTCGCAATAGTTATGAACACCTGTTAGTAATTACGCGGGTTGATAAAAAATCCATATTTATTATTCAGATTTCGTTGAAAGAATGTTAATATCACATTGTAATTTCACCAAAAACGGGTGTAGTTGTAAAAAATTGTTTAATTTGCCTTTTTATTAACAATTAATCATCAGGATATTAACACAGGCATAATGAAAAATGTTGATAAAATAATTACGGTGGGATCAGATCATGCGGGATACAGGATCAAAGAAAAGATAAAAGAATATTTATCCGGGGAAGGATATGCGGTCAATGACTGCGGATGTTTTTCTGAAGAAAGCGTTGACTACCCCGATTATGCACACGCTATAGCCGGTGAGGTTAGCAAAGGACAATCCGGAACAGGTATCCTCGTATGCGGCAGCGGCAACGGGGTATGTATGACGGCAAACAGACACAGTAATGTACGGGCCGCTCTTTGCTGGAAAGAGGAACTTGCTTCTCTTGCCCGCAAACATAATGATGCCAATGTACTGTGCCTTCCCGGCAGGTTTATCGATGGAGAAAGCGCTATAAAAATTGTAAAAACGTTCCTTGAAACCGCCTTTGAAGGGGAAAGACACAGCCGAAGGGTGGCGAAGATTGATAATATCGGACCATCAGCATAAAGAATAAAGATGGATCATATTAAATGAACATGAGTTTACAATGAAGAAGTCCCAAGTCCCAAGTCCCAAATTCCAAGTTCAAGGAAATATCCAACAGCACCAATTTTCGAGGAATTTGGAACTTAGAATTTGCGTTTTTGAACTTTTTTTATTTCATTTTATTTTTACCGGATTTATCTCCGCCCAAAACTATGATTCTGCCGTAAAAATTTTTTCCAACACCATTCTGAAAGACGAACTCAGATCGCATGTCTTTAAACTTGCATCGCCTGAATTTGAAGGCAGGGAAACATCAAAAACCGGGCAAAGACGCGCAGCCGCTTATATAGCGGAACAGTTTTTTATCAAAGGAGTTGCTTCGTTTTATGATACATCTTATTTCCAGCGGTTTCCTTTAATGATCAGTTCACCCGATTCCTCTTCCCTGGTCATTGGCGGTAAAACATATAAATTTATGAGGGACTTTTATTTTTTACCCGGCTTTCAGGATACGGTGATCCGGGGCAATGAAATTTGTTATGCCGGGTTTGGAATAAGCGATGACAAAACGGATGAGTTTAAAAATTCCGGAGCCGAAGACAGGATTGCCGTTATTTTTGCAGGGGAGCCATACGACAGGGAAAAGAAGCGGTATTTTATTTCCGGTGACACTAATCCTTCTGCCTGGTCATTTAACCGGCAGATGAAACCGCTCAATGCTCAGCGGCATGGCGTAACAGCCCTGCTGGTCATAACCGACAGCATTGAAAAAAAAGTCCGGGAGATGAAACATTACATTGAATCGCCTATGTTCACACTTTCCGATGGGCGAACCGACAGGCCCGTACGGATACCGGTTTTATTTATTTCGGAAGAAATTGCATCGGATATTTTTGCCATGAACGGGTCTGATTTGAAAAAAGTATTTGATAAAGCAAATAAAGGCAAAAGTAAACCAATGCTGATTAAATCTATCATTACCATTTATGTCAGAAGGAAAAAGGAAAATACATCATCTGAAAATATTGCAGGATTTATCAGGGGAAACGGCAAGCCGGAGGAAGTTATTCTCATCACAGCGCATTATGATCACCTGGGTAAGGATGGCAATGAAATTTACTATGGAGCCGATGACGATGCTTCGGGAACTGCTGCTGTAATTGAAATTGCCGAAGCGTTCGCCATCGCAAAAAAAAATGGTTTTACACCTGAAAGGTCTATTCTTTTTATGCCGGTTGCCGGTGAGGAAAAGGGACTGCTGGGTTCGGGATATTATACACGGAATCCGCTCTTTCCGCTCAATAAAACCGTTGCCGACCTGAATATTGATATGATAGGCAGGATGGATGCTGCGCACGATGGCAATCCTGATTACGTGTATATTATCGGATCCGATAAACTGAGCACCGAACTGCATAAAATAAATGAAGAAGCGAATAAAAAATCAGTAAACATTGCGCTCGACTACACCTACAACAGCCCCGATGATCCCAACCGCTTCTATTACCGTTCCGATCATTACAATTTCGCCAAGTATGATATCCCGGTAATTTTTTATTTTACAGGCGTGCACGCGGATTACCATAAACCCACCGACACTCCTGACAAAATTCATTTTGAAAAGATGGAAAAGATAACGCGGCTGATTTTTTACACGGCATGGGAACTTGCAAACCGGGAGGAAAGAATAAAAGTGGATGTTGTGAATGTGTTTGAGAAATATTAATATAAAAATCCGAATAATTAAATCCGAAATCCGAAATAATATCTGATAACTGAATTTCTAAAACCAAAACAAATACAAAATTATTTCTATCAGTTGGACGTTTTTCTTTTTTAAATTTCGAACATTTGTATTTTAGATTTGTTTCGGATTTAGGATTTTCTGCCTTTATTGTGATTTTTTCAACATAGGTATATTATCATGCCGTCTTCACCCATAAAGGAATTCCTTGAACGCTCTGAAAGGAAGGCATTTGATGCCGCCCACCGCCAAAAAATTGATTTTAATATTTCAAAATATGATCAGACCGTTCTTAAGGGAAAGCAGCAATATTCAAACCTTGAAGCGGCAAGGGAAAAGGCGGCCGCCATCAAACGGAAAGTTGTCGAAAACCTTGACCAATACCTACTCGAATTTGAATCAAACTTCACAAAAAGGGGGGGGAGGATAATATGGGCAGAAGATGAAAGACAGGCGGTTGACGCAATCCTCGGCATATTAAAGAGAGCGGGAGTAACATCAGTGGTCAAAAGCAAGTCAATGGCTACCGAAGAGATACACCTTAATGAAGCGCTTGAAGAAAATAATATTGAGCCCGTTGAAACCGACCTGGGGGAATATATAGTACAGGTTGCCGGTGAAAAGCCCTACCATATAGTTACCCCGGCAATGCACAAGTCAAAAGAAGAAGTGGCGGACCTTTTTCATAAAAAATTCGGATTGCCTGCCGGATCATCACCGGTGGAAATTGCGGGATTTGTACGAAAAAAACTGCGTAAAAAGTTCATTCATGCCGGTGCCGGAATTACAGGCGCTAATTTCCTTATTGCCGATATTGGCGGGATCGCCATCACTGAAAATGAGGGTAACGCCCTGCTGACTGTCGCCTGTCCGAAAATTCATATTGCCGTATGCGGAATTGAAAAGTTGATCCCTTCGCTTTCTGACCTGAGCCACTTCTGGCCTTTACTTGCGACCTACGGAACAGGGCAAAGGGTTACGGTTTATAATTCAATTATTACCGGTCCGAAAAAAGAAAATGAATTGGATGGACCCGAACAGGTTTACCTCGTACTGCTTGATATGGGCCGTACCAAACTGCTCGCAAATCCGCAGCAGCGGCAGGCGCTAACCTGTATCCGCTGCGGTGCATGTTTGAATGCATGTCCGGTCTATAAAACCATTGGCGGACATTCATACGGTGCGGTTTACAGCGGTCCCATCGGTTCGGTAATAATGCCTCATCTGCAGGGATTTGAAAAGTACAGCCACCTGAGTTTTGCTTCATCACTGTGCGGCAAATGCAGTGAGGTGTGCCCGGTGAAAATTGATATTCATAAACAGTTACTTGAAAACCGTTATTATTCCGTTTCCGGAGGCAATTATGGGATAGTTGAAAAAATTTCTATCCGGATGTGGAGGACCGCAATGCTCCATCCCCGCTTGGTAAATATTATCCCATCCTTTATTATCAACCGGTTTTTTAAATATTTCTTCAGGATGAAATGGGGTGAAAAGAGGGATTTGCCTGAGTTTGCCCCGGAAAGTTTCAGGCGACTCTGGAAGCGGAGAAATAACTAATTTCAGAATTTTTCCTACGGGATTCCTTTCGTATAATTCCTTACTTCATCATCCGGTACAACTCCTCAGCCACAGCCCGGTGGACTTTTGCCGAAGGATGTGCATCGCCCCAGTTCACCGCGCGGTCTTCAAGTGAAAAATTTTTTATCAGGGAATAAGTATCAAGTACAGGGATGTTCTGATTTAAAAAAAATTTTTCAATGGGACGATTCACATATTCTTCCGAATAATCAATGGTGACGTCATGGGTTTCGGGGAACAAAACAATGATCAGCGGGACATTTTCTTTCCGGCTGAGATATATGAATGAATAAAGGGCATCAATATGTTGTTTGAAAAGGGTGTCATTGAGATAATACGACAAATAATTTTTCCTGCCTTCTTCGCTTAAATAATATTCTTTTGAGACCTTTGTATGCGGCTTTAAGGATTCGCGGACAGCGGCTGCCTTGTTAACTGTGTAATTTAAAAAATACGAATTATCGGTGATGAACGGAAAATTAATACCCGCTTGTATTATTAAATTTCCTGCTCCATTATAAAGTTGTCTCCCTGTCCCCCTGTCTCCCCATCTCTCCAATTTCTGTTCAATAACGGTTTCAATATCGTTGGGATGGTGGCATACAACAATAAGATCAGGCCGCACCGGGAAAGCGGTAAGGTTTTCAAATGATTTGCGCGTATCGGCACCGTTCATACCGAGATTAAATACTGCATAATTTTCTCCGAGCAGTAAACCCAGTACATCAGAAAAACGTTCTTCCGGATTTTCAATGCCATGCCCGGCAACAAATGAATCACCGCAGATAAGCACCCTCTTTTTTCCCGTAATTTCCCGCATATCAATTTCCCTGTCGCGGTAACCCAGGCGATTGGTATGCCAGTACCTTCTGAACCACACACGCGATCCGAGGGTTATTCCGGAACCATGGCTGTAAGGAATATTCATGAAAACGGTTTCAACAACGAAAAAAAGAATCAGAACGGTAATAACCGCAAGCGAAATGTTTTTTATTTTATCCGGTATGGCTGAACGCATTATTGACCGGAGAATAATAAGCAGCAGTCCGGTATTCAGGATGATCATTACATACCGCGCAAAACCGATGAAGGATGATTCGGCAGAAGGGTAATCCGTATACCGGGTTAAATAGAAAATTAAAACCGTCAGTAAAATAAAGAGCGAAAGAGAAAAACGGATTCCGCGCATTATTTACCTCAGGATGAAAATCCATGAATCGGGCACTTCTTTTCTCACCGTGTTGAGCAGGTAATTGCGGGCTTCGTCATAGGAGTTGGCATTTTTTACGAAGCAATAATAGAATTTTCTTTCTTTATTGTAAATAGAACCTGTATTTTTTGTTTTCATAAATCGTTTAGCGTTATCTACGCTCTGGAAAGAAGCGGTTACAATATAAAATCCCTCCTGCACCGGTTTGCCGCTGATGTCGGTAAAGTCGCTGCCTTTGTAAAGCCGTATGCTTTCGCCCCCCCCTCCTGCTTTCTTTTTGTCAATTTGGGCGATGATATCCCGGAGATACGAATCGCTGGGATTCAGTTTCAATGCTTCCTGGTATTTCGCTTTCGCCTCATCGTATTTGCCTGCCATGTAGAGCGAGTCACCGGCTGCAATCATCCTGCCGAGGACCGCCTGGTCGGAGAGGAGTTTATCCAGTTCTGCGAGACGTTGCTTGGCGTAACTGTCGTTCGGGTTTATCTGGAGCGCCTTCTGGTACATCTCCTTTGCGCGTTTGTAATCCTTGCTGGCGAAGAACATATCGGCAGAGGCAATCGCATTGCGGTATTGCTGTCCGTATTTATTTTCAATATCGGTAATTTTGTTTCTGGCATAGTTTGCATCCGGTTTATATTTCAGCGCCTCCTGGTACTTTGCCTTTGCCTCTTCATATTTTCCCTGCGCCAGCAGTTTGTCGGCTTCGGCAATCGCCTTGTTATACATGGTTTCGGTGCGGGTGCGTATTTCGGATATTTTCTCCTGTGCGTACTTTGAATCGGGTTTAATGGTAAGGGCGTTCTGGTAAGCCGTTGTGGCGCCCTGGTAATCGCCCGCCTTGAATAAACTATCGGCACGCCTGATGACCTGGTTAAAAAGATGGGTCTTCTGCAATTCTTCCATTTCTTTGGCGGCAATCAAACTGTCCATCTCATCGCGAAGTCGCTCAAGTTCATCGTGCATGCCTTTACCCATTACGTCAAAAGTGTATCCGAGCGCCACTTCATGGCTCAAGCCGGAATAATCGCCTACCGTGCCGGTGATAAATTCGTAACCGTACCCGATGCTCAGGCGGTTACTAAAACGCAGGCGCGCATTGATACCGATGGCATATTTGCTTTTGTAGGCGAGGCACAGCCCGAACCGCTCTTTGAATTCAAAAATTCCGTTGATGTCATATTGTAAAGGAGCCCCCCCGACAAAACGTATCAGTGCGAGCGGAGCGAATGAAATATTTTTTTCTTCACCGAAGCGGAAAGTATATTTTATGGATGTAAGATAATGGCGTGAAAGTTGATAATAGAGGCGCGAAAGGTCGCCTTCGTAGGTTAATTTGTTCCCGAGCAGTTGAGGAACCGAGAAACCAAGATCAAATTCGGATACCTTAAAAGCGATGCCGAAATTGCCGTCAACGGTTGTCTCCCGTGAATTTTTAAAAGAAAGGGTGGGATCATCAACATCTTTCAGCGAAGCGCCTGTAAAATCAACACGGTTGTCAAGCGCCCCAAGGGAAAGACCGAACTGCAGGTGCGCATTTTCGGAAAAACTTACCCTGTGCCCGAATGAACCGTATAAGCCGAACCGTTCCGTATAACCCGTCTTATCGTTAAAAAGCGACAGACCCACACCGGTTTTCATTTCTTTCATCGGGGCGTCCATGGTAAGAGCCGTGGTTTGCGGACCACCCGGCATATCTTTCCACTGCAAACGGTGAATAAGATAAGCATTCGCCCATTCGTTGATGCCGGTATATGCGGGATTATAAATGAACGGATTCAGATAGTACTGGCTGTAGAGGGGAACCTGCTGGGCAGCACTCCTCTGTCCCCCCCAAGGGGGGAGGAAGTAAAAAATGCAAATTGCAAAAATCAAAATACCTGATTTCATCAGTAATATTATAAAATTATTCTTAACACTTCAAATAGATACACTATTTCACAATCGTAATATTTCCTTTCCACGTCTTATCGTTGCCGGTGCATTTTATCACGTAATAATATGTACCGTGCGGCAACGGTTTCCCGTTAAATTCACCGGCCCAGTCGTTGAGATAACCGTTTTTCTGGTAAACGATATTTCCATAACGGTTAAAGACGAGCACATCGCAGGACGGATAAAATTCAATATTATCAATGAACCATTTATCGTTGTATCCGTCTGCATTGGGAGTGATGACATCCATAACGCGCAGTTGGTAATCGGAAACAACGGTTATCACCACTTCATCGGAATCACGGCAGCCGTCAAGCGTGGTAACAAGCATTTTATAAGTTTGCGTTGCGCGCGGGTCAGCATCAGGGTTGCGCAGATTCGGATCGGTAAGGGTTGAATCGGGCGACCAGAAGAAAAAGTAGCCGAAATAACCTCCTGTTCCGTGAAGCGTTGCCACATCACCTAAACTTATGGTGGTATCCTTTCCTGCACTGGCAACCGGCATCGGGTAGAATGAAACGTAAGTATTATCACTGGAGGTGCAGGGACCATTTACTTCTTCCCACACAAAAATATAATCACCGGTATTTGAAACCGTGGTCGTTGCTGCGCTGTCGTTCACGTTAGAAAAGGTTGCTGTTCCGCTGCCCGGCATTACGCCCCATGTACCTGTTCCCACGCTCGGATTGGCATCAAGAGTGAAAGACAAGCCGCAGGATTTACCGACAATCCCGGCATCTGCTTTTGGCTGTCTCCAGAAAACAACCGTAACCGTGTCGGAGTCGGAACATACACCGTTGATTTCAGTCCATTGGTAAATGTAATTCCCGAATACAGTGGCAATAGCAGTGGTTACAGGGGCGATATTTCCCCCGAAAGTTGTCGCTCCGGGACCGGTATATTGTGTCCATGTTCCGCTTCCGGCACTTGGAGTGGCGTACAAGGTTGTGGAATTACCGCAGATATTGGCGAAAATGCCTGCATCCGAAACCGGCTGCTCGTAAAAGTTAACAGTAACTTCATCGTAAGCAACGCATCCGTTATTGGTTTCCGTCCAACGGAAAACATAAGTGCCATACTGGTTAACATCTACTACAGAAGACGGAATTGAGGGCGTTGTAAAGGTTGCTATGCCTGCGCCAAAGTTCTGGCTCCACTGGCCGGTTCCCGTTGAAGCCACTGCGGCAAGAATATTTGTAAGTGCGCATACATTGGCATCAGCACCGGCATAAGGCGTGGGCGCATCCTGGAAAAGAATAGTTACAACATTGGAATCGGAACAGGTTACATTTGTTTCTTTCCACTGGAAATCGTAGGTGCCGTAAACAGATACCGTGACATCGGTTGTAAAACTGTTCGGATTGGTAAATGATGATGTTCCGGGTCCGCTGGCCATGCTCCACTGTCCAATTCCGATGGTGGGGAATGCGGTAAGCGTGAAGGAAAGCGCACAGGCAGTATCATCTTGTCCGGCATCTGCTGTCGGCTGCATAAAAAAGTTTACGCTGACATTATCGGATGCCGCGCATAAACCGTTATCTTCCGTCCAGGTGAAAATATAGGTACCGTACACATCAACCGAAACAATTGCAGCCGGATCATTGGCGCCTGGCGAGAAAAATATATTAGTACCCGGCCCGAAAGAGAGCGACCAGGTGCCGGTTCCCGTGCTGGGAACAGCCGACATTACATGATCAAGATTACATTCATTTCCGTTCGTGCCGGCATTGGCAAGGGGGGGGTCGCTGAAAATTATGATAACCTGGTCTGATGCCGTGCATCCGTTATTGTTCACTAACCACTCAAAAGTATAACTGCCCGTAAGGGTGACGGTAACCTCCGTCAGCGGATTGTTGGGGTTGGTGAAGGTTGAAGTTCCGGTTCCCGACACCTGGCTCCATATACCCAGGCCTATTGAGGGTACGCCATTGAGTTGGTACGTTAATCCGCACAGCGTATCATTCACACCGGCATCGGCTATGGGGGGGGCAAAGAAATTTACCGTTATATCTTCATAGTCGGAGCACGTTCCGTTTGTCTCGCCCCAGCGGTAAACATAGGTTCCATATAAAGTTACTGTTACCGTGGCGGCCGGATCATTTGGACCCGGTGAAAACGCGCTTATTCCCGGCCCGAAGATCTGTGTCCAGAATCCATTACCTAAACTTGGCACAGCGCTGAAGGTAAAATCAAAGTCACATTCGTTTCCCCCTGTACCTCCGTCCGAAACGGGCTGATCATAAAAGTTGACTGTAATTACATCTGAAGATGAGCATGCGCCATTGGTTTCAGTCCAGGAGAAATCATAAGCGCCAAAAGTTGACACGGTTACATCGGTATTCGGACTGTTCGGGTTGGTAAATGCTGAAGTTCCCGGGCCTGCTACCTGCGACCAGGTTCCTGTACCGGCACTCGGTACGGCATTGAAAATAAAATTAAGGCCGCACTGCTCTCCACCGTATCCGGCATTGGCGCTGGGTTGCTGGTAAAAAGTCACGATAAGTGTGTCGCTTTCAATGCAACTGCCGTTCTGTTCACTCCATTCAAATATATAATTGCCGTAATCATTTACGGTGACGGTGGCTGTAGGGCTTAAAGGGCTTGAAAACGTACTGAACCCTGGTCCGAAAAGTTGCTGCCAGTTACCCGTACCTACGCTTGGAACGGCATTGAGGTTATAATCAAGGTCACATTCGCTTCCGCTGGGACCTGCATTTGCAGTGGGCGAAGGACTGTCAACGGTCACAGCCACGCTGGCGCAATTTGCCGACCATGCTCCTGAGACCGTGTTGTATGCGTGTATATAATATGTACCCGATGAATATGCAGTATAGGTAGAAGCGGATCCGAGCGAGGTTGATGTTCCACATGAAGTTCCCTGCCAGTACCATACAACGTTAGAAGGCGAAGGAGGGGTTCCTCCCCATGAAATTACCATTGAATCGCAGGTTGAAGCGCCCGCAACTGGCGATGGCGGATCGTTCGGGATGATCTGTTCCGCACGGATATTGATATCATCAATTGTAAAACCGGGAAATACTCCAATAGCATTTGCATTATTGTACCACTCAAATCCGATAAAAATCTGGGGAACATTCCATGTTGTTGAAGGAAGGGTAAGCGGTGCAGTTGTTTGAATTCCTGGACTTCCCTGGTAGGATCCTGGCAGGATATTCCAGCTAACCCCATCTACCGAGTAAACCGCCTGGCCGTAATCTATACCGGCTTCACCGCCCGAACGCCAGGTAAACGTCACCTCCAGAAGTTGATAACCGGCTGAGCCCCCGGGCACTGATTTATAGGTTCTTCTGTTTTGCCCGGCTCCGCCAAAAGTATAATTATACTGGCAATCAATGGCATCACTTCCGACAGCCAAACTATAGGCGCCCGCAATAGTGCAACTGTTACCGGTTACTCTCCATGGACTTCCGGGCGTGGTTCCCACCCATGTCCAGCCGCAATTATTGGTTGTTGGTGCAGGGGGTACATTACCGGAATTACAATTCTCAAAATTTTCCAGGAAGATGGTGGAAAACTGAGCCGGTGAACATGTCCAGGCAAACGCCAGAATGAATGAAAAATAAAGGCGTAAATGAATAGGCATAGAGGTAGAAACCATCTTTGAAACAGTTTGTACGCAAAGATACGAAAAATGTTGCATTTGATTCCTTAAGTGCTTAAAAGCCACAAACATCACATTGTTAATAAAGTGTTAATAACTCAGGTTTATTCACATGCCCGCCACATTCCTTAAACATGCGTCATAGGAAAGGATAATTGGTTCCCATGAATACTGTTTCTTTAAGTCCGAAATTAATGAACCGGAAACTGAAAAATCCCCGCAATATTTTTCCTTATAAAACAATTCAATAGCGCGCGCCAGCGCATCAGGATTTTTGAGCGGGATAAAATTACCCGTAATATTCTCTTTTATCAAAGACGTATTTCCGCTTATAGGTGTTGCAATCACCCGGCAGCCGCATGCAAGCGCTTCCAGCGCTGTTAATGACATTCCTTCGCTGATCGATGGCGAAACGAGCATGTGCGCCCAACGGTAATGTCCGGGCATATTGCCATAAGGGACCTTTCCCGAAAGGGTAACCCGGTCTGTCAATCTGTGTTCAGCGATAAATTTTTCCATGCGATAGCGCAGGGGACCATCACCGCAGATTTTTACAGCGAAAGGAATTTTAATGGCGCTCAATTTTTTCAATGCCTTTAGAAAAGTCATCGGGTCTTTTTGTCCGGTAAGACGCCCCGAGAAAAGTATGTTCAATTTATCGGGCTGCCGTTTTTCGGGAGGTGAAAAGAGGGCAAAATCGCAGCCATTGGGAATGATAATATTTTTGGATGAATGTTTTTTGCCGGTAAAACGGTCGATATTTTTTTTCATTTCGGGTGTCTGTACGAAATTGAATTTTGACCCGGTGCATATTTTTTTCAGGCGCAAATAGGTAATGCCATGATAAAAATACATTTTCAGCGGGCGAACCCAGGGAATGTCATGCCCGTGCGAAATAACCGCGTATGGAATATCAAAACGATTTTTCAGAAACAGTGCAACTTCACCACCCGGCAGAGCGAAATTGGCAATACAGAAGTCAAATTTTTCTTGCGGACAGAAAGCAGTCAAAAATTTTTTTGATACGCGTATCCATGAAAGCATTTCCTGTGGATTCGACTGAAAAGAATATTTTCTGCGGCTTTTTAACCGGATAATGCGAACCCCCCCTGAAATTTCTTCTTCCTTCAATCCTTCAAACCAGGTGGTGATAATTGTGACCGTGTAATTTTTTGATGCAAGACCTTCAGCAATATACCTGCTGATGATTCCTCCTCCGCTACCGAGAGGGGGGTATTCGTAATTTAATATAAGTAATTTCATTAAAACCCGTATTCTTCAAAATCCTCGGTAAATTCACGGGAACCGAAAGACACATTTATCTTTAGTTCATGAAATTCATATTTTTCATACATCCCCGCATCGTCATAAATAATCTGCACTACCGGAAGGAAATTTTCCCGGTCAACGAACATGATCATTTTTTTACAATAGAGATTGGGAATGGTTATCGCTTTTCCTTCTTCAATAATATTAAAACCATCAATATTAGGATTTAATTCCATCAGCCGGTAGTCATTAAGGAGAAATTTTTCAGAGACCGAACGAAGGGTCTCATCCCTGCCGGTACGGTATGAAATGTATTTAAAACCGGTGTAATCGAATTCAAGAATGGCGCATTTCCTGCCGCCAAAAACAGTATCACCTATAATAAAGAGATTGTCATAATATTCATTGCCGAGTTTGGCTGCAGCAGTACGTATTATTTTTCCGAAATAATCAAATCCCAGGTCAAAAAGGGTATGATGGACATTTCTACGGACAAGGGAACCTTCCGGGTCAATATCGAGATTGAGGTACGGAAAGCCGGCCGGATTAACCAGGGCATCACCGCCATTTTCACCAGCAACCCACAAAACCTCAACCCCGATGTTGTTGCCTTCGGTATTGCGTATGTAAACCTTGAAAGGCGACAGCATCATCCTGATTTCGCTTACGGAATAAATGGTTTTTGTTCCGAACCGTTCCCACATTTTCAAGGTGAAGGTTAGAGCATTTACCGTTTCTATTGCTGATAACATTTGCCGGTTCAGTTCGGCAGGCGATGAGTTCTGCTGGGAGAACGCAGATTTTGAAGCAAAGTAAAACATGAAAAAAACGGGTAATGTGGCTGTTGCAAAGAAGTTCATATATTTTTTATTTATTCCCAACAGTATGAAAATTTGTGGAGTTTGACTCCACAAATTCGTGCAAATTTATGGAGTTGCAATCCTTAAAATACAACATGGGGAATCCCGGTTTTTATTGTCGGAAACCACTTTTTGCCGCGAGAGTTGAATAATATGCCGCCTTATCGGCATGACCGGCAGATTTAAAATAGTCACTCAACTGACGGGACAATGAAACATTTGCCGGATTTTTCTGCACCGCCTTTTCCAGCCAGGATGCGGCTGTCGCTTCATCTTTTTTATCAAGGTAATAACTCCCGATATTTATATACGGAACATCGGAAGCCGGATTTATCCGCATGATTTTCTGATTTGTTTCAATGGCATTTTCCCAGTTACCGGTTTTGAAATAAACATTTGCAAGGTTGGAAAGTATATTGATGTTTAAACTATCGGTTTTGTGCGCTCTTGCATAATAATAAATCGCTTTATCAAATTTGTTTTGCCATTCCTGGCATATTGCAAGGTTAAACCATCCGAGAGAAAAGGCGGAATCAATCATCAGGGCTTTGTTGATAAGATATTCTGCCGAATCGTAGCGCTGGAAAAACTGATAATATAGCGTTCCCGTATTGACCAGGGTTTTCACCTGGGTTGAATCAACCGCAATTGCCTGCCTGAAATGCTTTAACGCAAGGTGCGCTTTGTTTTTCATTATTGCGGCTTCATATTGGTTTGCCGGCTGCCCTGTAATCTGCATGATCAGTTGGCTGGCAAAAAGTTGATTGGCGTGGTAGGAATTTTTCAGGTACGGGATATCGCGCGAGAAAAGGGTAAATTCATCTTTCCAGTCGCGGTTTCGGGCGATGGTTTTTATTGAGTAAGCAAGGAGGATGATGCTGAGGACAAGGAGGAGTTTGCGTTTTGATACGGGGTTTATATAATTTCCGGCCGGATTTATTTTGAATAATTTAAAAAGAAGCCACGCCTCAACAATGCAAAATCCTAGCGATGGCATAAAGAGCAGTCGCTCGGCAACAATGCCGGGAACCGGGGCAGGGATGTTACTAAAAAAAATAATTGTGCATAAATAATAGAGAATACCATACGACAATAACCTCTGTTTTCTGAAATAATAAATAGCAACAAAAAGCAAAGCGAGATGCAGGAGGATTGAAAAAATGACTAACGGATCTGAAATTTCAACATCAGGCACATGCTTGTATCCGTAATAGAAAAGGAGGGGGTGCGGGAAGAAAAGGAGTTTGAGGTACATGAGAAGCGAATAAAGTCCAAGGGGAATGCGTGAGATCCAGTCTGCACCGGAAAAGAGAGGGTTTTCAAAAACATTGAGTTCTCTTTTTTGTTCAGGGAGAAAAAAGTCGGGAATAAAAAGTAGTGCTGAACCAATAACCGATAATGCAGAAAGAAGGTAAAAAAAGTTACGATACCGTTTAAGCGAAGCGGTTGAAACCAGCAATAAACGTCCGACAGGCGTAAAGAAACGTGTTGTTTCCGCTGCAAGAAAATCAACGTAAACTTTGAAATTTCTTTCTTCCCTGTATTTATACACCAGAAAAAACGGAATTGAAAATAGAAAAGCCGGTTTGTCGGTTATGACTGCTATTGGAAAAATTAGCAAACCCGCAATAAGCCATCCGTTTTTTATTCGGTTTACTATTTCAGAGGGTAAAATTCGCTCTGTAAAACATGAAATATATATAATGAAAGATGCATAGAGGAAAAGTCGTTCATCCGGGAGAAGGATTCCGCAGGGTACAAGAAGAAGACCTGCAGCAACAAGAAAATCGGAAATTCCCGGTGAAATTTTTTCAGGCACCAATACTTTATGAATTGCAGGATGGTAAGCGCCAGCCACCTTCTGAACCGCTTCAGGAAAAGCGGCCTTGCCGGAGAAAAAAAGCGTAAGGGGTATTACGATTACAAACGACACAGCATTTTGCTTGGTAATCACTGCGACTGCAAGCAGCAATAATCCCCACAGAACATTCGGGACTTTTTTTGTTTTCAGGTATTGGAAAAAAAAATAGAGTGAAAAAATGCAGAATAAAAAGCATAAAATTTCTTCGCGATTTTTTAAACTGGCCACCGCTTCGGTGTGAAGCGGATGAGCGATAAACAGCAATACGGCACAAAATATAAAAAGCGGATTATATCCCGGTATCAGCCGTTTTAATACGAAAATCAAAACAATGCCGGTCAAAGCATAGAGCAGAACATTGATAAAATGGCTTACGTGAGGGTTTCGTCCGAAAAGAGTTTGTTCTACCGCATACGTTGCTTTGGTCAGCGGCCGGTAGCCGTAAGAAAACTGTCCTGCCTGCTGGTAATGCGAGGTAAAAATTCCGGGGATGGCTTTTATCCCCTTTTCAACGGTCGGGTTAAGGATTACGATGTTATCGTCAATGGAATAATTATTCCGGATTGTGTTGGCATATAATGCAAAAGCAAGGATAGCCGGTAAGAGGTAGTACCAGCCGATTGTTTTAAACCGCGAACCGGATCCTGATTTTTTCACGGGAAATGTATCAGATGATTTTATACAGGTTATTCAAAAGTACTTATTTTTACAGATTGGAAGGATAGTTTCCGGTTTGTAAAACCATATTTTATTTCTTTATTACCGATTTTTCCGTTAACATGACGGGTAATTCTGAAAAAACCGGAGTAATTATTACTGAACCCACAAAGTGATAAATAAATAATGGTCTATTTTTTTATTCATACTCCCAAAACATCAGGCACCACCTTTGTTGATATTTTAAGCAAAGACAAAAATAACCTCATTGGATATTTTTATCCATCCCGCAGAGAAGTATATGATTTTGAGCAGACCATAAAAAATGCGCCCTATAAGCACTTGAAAAATAATCCCGACTGGCGGAAATTCAGGTTCATTGCCGGACATTTTACCTTCGGAATGCATGAAATTTTCAAAACGGATCAGTTCAAATACCTTACTGTATTCAGGAATCCCATGCACCATTATTTTTCCACATACAGGGCGTTCCTTCGGATGCCGGACCCCTATAAAAGACACCTGCTTCCCGATAGCAGTCATTTTTCCATTGAGGACTTTACCGGCATGGAATATTCTCATAACCTGCAGACATTTTTCCTGTCGGGATTATCTCATTCTGATATTCGCAGGGATAAAGAGAATGCATTTGACGTCACTGTTCAAAACATTGAAAAGTATTTTGCCGGAATTTTTCCGACCGAACGGTTTGATGCGGGATTATTTTATCTGAAGCAAAAGATCGGGATAAAACCGGAATATTACCGGAGAAAAAATATCGGAACGAATTATCTGAAACCCGAAACTTTTTTTAGGGTCAGAAATAGAATTACTGAGGTCAATGACGTGGATTTCAGAATTTACAGGTATATTTGCAAACGGTTTAATGAGGAAATCAAAAGAATTCCCGGATTTACCCGTGACCTGTGGCGGTTTAAAATTTTCAATTATTTTTACAAAACGGGATTTTTAAAATCCTGAAGGATTGCGATATTGCGTTTCATTAAAAAGTATCCATGATAGAAAACAGTCCCTACCGGTATGCGTTATTGAGGCCATTTTCAAATCACATGGTCTGGCATATAAACGACTTATGTAATTTATCGTGTGTTTACTGTTTTTTTCCTACCGGAGTGAAAGATCCACCGGAGGTGGGGCAGCTGACTCCGGCACAAATCAAAGCAGCGTTTGATAAAACCGGAAAAAAGTGGGCGTTGTTCATCGGAGGGGGAGAACCACTGCTCTATCCTGATTTTATTAAACTTGTCAACACGCTTAAAATAAATCATGCGATTCAGATATCAACCAATTTATTTAATAAAAATGTACGTGAATTTGCCGAAAGGGTTACTCCGGAAAACATTATTAATATCAATGCTTCCGTTCATATACTCCACCACAGCAGCGGAAGTTTGGCCAAATTCATTCAGAACTATCATCTTTACATGGATAAGGGATTTGACATTACCGTTTCCTATGTTACCTATCCCCCCCTGTTCAAAAGAATGAAAGAAGATTTTGCATACCTTAAAAGCCAGGGAATAAAAACCATTATCCCCCTTACCTTTCAGGGTTTCTTTGAAGGAAAAAAATATCCTGGAAGCTATACTTCGGATCAGGTAAAAATGATTCTGGAAAACGTCCATGAACCGCTGGAATTGCTGATAACGCTTGACAGAATGAAATTTTATAACCGAATGTGCCGCGCGGGATCCGGTTATTTCTTTATGGATTACAGGGGTGATGTATGGAGGTGTGCAACAATAAAAGAATCATGCGGAAACCTTTTTAATGGGACCTTCAGTTCCCGTCCCGGACCGGCTGCCTGCCCCGTTGACCAATGCAACGATGCCTGTTTTGGTATTATATCCCAGGTGGAGGAGCCATTCCCTCCGGAGGTTGAATTTGGCGCAGCATCCGAAGTGGCCGAAACAATAATTGAGGATAGCCACTTAGACGGGACTTAATACGGATACACGACAAAAATGTCGTGCACCCCTTAATACGGTTATATGAACATACTGGAAAATAACAGGGTATTTCCCGTTTCCTACAATGCTTCACGCAATCTTTCATCAGATGCTGCGGTTTGCTATGCCCCATGGACCTCTCTTAATTTTAATATTGACGGTACGGCTAATATTTGCTGCCTGAACCGGAACACACTGACCGCTGTACCGGGGAAGACCATTAATGAAATATGGAACTGCGAATCATTCGGTAAACTCAGGGAAAGGATTTTACAAAATGATTTAAACTACGATTGCCAGATCTGCCGGCATCAGATTGCAGCCGGAAATTTTACCGGTGTAAAAGCCAGGAATTATGATTCTTTTATTCCTCCCGATCCGGCTCATCCAAAAACAATGGAATTCTTTCTTGAAAATACTTGCAACCTTGATTGCATTATGTGCAATTCAATACTCTCTTCAACTATCCGGAAAAACAAAAATTTACCACCCCTGAAAAAACAATATGATGAGGAATTTTTGACCGTCCTCGAACCACACATTCCCTATTTAAAGGAAGCGGTGTTTTCCGGGGGAGAACCATTTCTGATAAAAATTTATTACCGGATATGGGAAAAGTTGATCCGGGCGAATCCGGAAATTATCATCAGCGTGATTACCAATGGAACCATTCTTAACGAAAAGATAAAAAACCTGATGGAACAGGCCCGCTTCAGGATTAATATCTCAATTGATTCGGTAGATAAGAAAACCTATGAAACCATAAGAAGAAATGCGGATTTTGATTCGGTAATGAACCATTTTATCTGGTTCAGGGAGTATGGCCGCAGGAAAAACCTGCGCATAAATATTCCCGTATGTCCGTTGACTGAAAACTGGTGTACATTGCCCGGGATTGTACGTTTTGCCAATAACCACGATGTTTCCGTTAATTTTGTTTATGTAGACCGACCGCATTCCCTCTCTCTTATTTATCGTAGTCCTGATTACCTTAAAAAAATTATTGATATGTACCAGGCAGAAAAATTTGATGTGGTTTCTCCTGTCTCGGAAACCAATATAATGAGATTCCGTGGATTGACGGATGACCTGATTGCCATACAGAAACGACCTGCATCGCAACCTGTGACACCGGCAATTGATGAGATGCTTCATTCGCTTGATCTGAAGATCAATGGTTTTGTCGATCAACAGGAATTACCTGCCAAAGAGGATTTGAAGGCAGACATGAGCAGAAAAATGAGGGATGTGATTGCTGAAATTCCCGAAGAAAGCCGGCTCAGGGCTCTTAACTTGATTATTCAATCTCCGATGGAAAGAATTTACAAATATGCCAATGAATTGGATGCTTCAGGACTGGCGGGGGTCATAAAAGAAATTGTCTGAGCATAAATAGTTCATGAAGAAGTTTTATTAAAAAGCGTATTTCCCAGGAAAAAATTGGAAATTGCGGTATGTAGATATAGGAAGCGGTCATAATTCCGGGCAGATCGTAATAATGCAGATCATGGTAAAGGCATTATCAGAAACCATATTTTGTGATATGGGACACATTTATTATTATATTTGGCGGGATTTAGATTAAAAAGTTTGTGTTTATAAATCAAAAATACCGGTTTTCGCGGATAAAAACTTTTCCAAACCGAATGCTCTGGCATATTAACGACCTGTGCAATTTCGGTTGCGTTTACTGTTTTTTTCCTAAAGTGGAGAAAGAACATCCGGAAGTCGGCAGGTTTACTCCCCAACAGATTTATGAAGCGTTTCAGAAAACAGGGCGGAACTGGCATCTTTTCATTTCAGGTGGCGAGCCCCTGCTTTACCCGGATTTTATTGAATTGGTGAACCTCCTTAAAACAAACCATCCCATACAGATTTCAACCAATCTGTACAATAAAAACGTAAAGGAATTTGCGGAACGGGTATCTCCCGAAAATATTATTGTGATCAATGCATCCCTTCACATCCTGCACCATAACAGCAAGAGTTTGCAAAAGTTCATAAGCAACTATCACCTGTTTCTGAATAAAGGTTTTGATATCATTGTAAGTTACGTAACCTATCCTCCGCTTTTCAAGAGAATAAAAGACGACTTTCTGTTTTTAAAAAACGAAGGGGTTCAGTATGTGCTTCCCTGTACCTATAACGGCACTTTTGAAGGAAAAAAATACCCGGGAAGTTATACCCGGGAACAAATGAGGATTATCCGTGAAATTTACCAGGAGCCGCTCGAATTACTTGTGGTGATGGATAAGATGCATTTTTATAATAAATTATGCCGGGCGGGAAAGGATTATTTTTTCATGGATCTCAAAGGAGAAGTTTTCCGGTGCTGTACCATCTGGGATTCATACGGGAACCTGTATCAGGGTACTTTCAAACCCGATACTTCCGCAAAACCGTGTACCTCCCATATCTGCCATGACCATTGCCATGGAATGATGTCGCTGATTGAAGAACCACAGCCACCCGAAGAAGAGTTTTATGAAAACGGTTTTTTTCGCGAAATGACGATAAAATCCCTCGATATTGTATCCCGCATGAAAAAGTCCCTGCAGTCCGTTTGACATCGCTGAAGTTTTCTTATCCGGCTCAATAACGGATAGTCAGCCGGCAAACCGGACACCGGATTCAGAACGTATTTCCAAAAATCCATTCAAGCATCTAATCCATACAGGTTGCCGAATTTTCTGAACCGGAGGAGATTCAGAAATTCAAGATAAAAGGATACGGTTAAGGCAGGCCCGCCAAAATATGCATGGTGTAACTTTGACGAATGATTAAAATCATATTCACTGTTGCTGCAGTAAAAAGCGAACGGAGTTTCAATATCATCGTATAAACCCCAGCATTGATCTATGATTTTTTGAGAAAAGGAATTTATAGAATTTCCGAATAAAAAAATGTTTGCGGTTAAAATATCGAGAAACTTTCCGGCAAACCCGGCTTCGCGCCCGTAAGCGGTTTCAACACGCCTTTCCACACTTTCACGAACTCCATCAAAGGACCTTATTTTACCGTAAAAACCAGCTCTTGAAAAAAGGTAACAGGCAATTACTTCTCCGGGATAATAAATAAGTTTAATGGGTTCAGATGACCGGATATCTTCCAGAAGCCGCACAACCACCCGGTGCGTTTTTTCATTATCTCCCGTATAAAGCAACACATTGGCGCTTACGCAAAATTCAGCATCATCCTTTTTAACAACGCTGTTTTTAAACGCCATATGCTTCTGCGCTTTATTCCAGTCATTCAGAAGAGACAAATTAAAAAATGGCCGGCTAAAAAAAGAACCGGATCCCGCATAAAACCATAAATAAAAGTATCCTTCATCCGAAATACAGGTATAGAATAACTCTTTTGCAGAGGATTTACTTTTTACCGATGCGCTGATATAGCCAAGCAGGGAATTCGTATCGGTTTCATAGGGAATAAAGTAAGGGACTACGCGGTCACAGAAATAATGTATCAATCCGGCACGGTTCATATTTTTTTTCAGAAAAACATATTCTTTATTCAGAATCGCACTTGCTTTTGGATGGCTTATCATGGTGACAGGCAGTAAAATATTGGCCGACAAAAAAGTATTTTTATTTTCGGGTTTCCACATATTCCCATCGTTGGAATCAGGATTCATCCTGAAAGCAGCGAACCCCCCCTCTTTGTCCTGATGCTTTTCAAGGAGAGTAAGTACTTTGCCTATTCTAGTATCAATTTCAACCCTGGTCACTTCGCAAAGCAGATTACGGTGAGTAACAAAGATAATCAACATTTTCAGCCGGAAGATGTCCATCGCTTCTCTGATCCGGGATAATATTCAACGAAGGCATCCTCATGAGTACATGCGTTTTTTGAATTCTGCATAGCCCTGTTTGATTTTACTATCTTTGAACAGTTTATTTAACAGGAATGCACAATACAAAAATCACCGTCAGGGAAATGCTGCCTAAACAGGGCATTCCCTCCCTTTGGCATTACCGTTATCTGCTTTTTACATTTGCCGTCCGCGATATCAAATCCAATTATGCCGAAACCCGGCTGGGACTATTATGGTCACTTCTGCAGCCGCTTATCGGCCTTGCTATTTTCACCTTTTTTTTTGACAAACTCCTTAATATAAATACCGGAGACATTCCTTATCCCCTCTTCGCGCTTTCCGGAATGTGCGTGTGGTACTACTTTGTTTACATCGTAAACAACGCGGGGTCTTCAATAATTCAGATGCAGCAAATCATAAAAAAAATGAATTTCCCGAGAATCTTATGCCCTGTTTCAAAGGCATTGTCAGGAATGCTTGATTTTATCATTACCCTTATTCTACTTTTAGTTGCGATGAGCATATACGGAATATATCCATCCGCAACACTGTTACTTCTTCCTTTTCTTGTCCTGCTGTTGATAGGAACCGGGTTATCGCTTGGTATCTGGTTGTCTGCCCTTACGGTGCGGCACCGCGATCTTCTTCATGCAGTACCCTATCTGGTGAGTTTTGCCATCTGGGTAACACCGGTTTTCTATCCTGTGACCTTGCTGCCTGAGGCGTATTGCCGCCTGATGTATTTTAATCCCATGGCGGCAGTCGTTGAAGGATTGCGGTGGTGCGTTTTTGGCGGCACATCCCCTCCGTGGGACTATGCGTTTTCGTTTATCCCGGTTGCTGTCCTTTTTACAACAGGAATAATGTATTTCAATCGCATTGAAGGACGCATGGCTGAATATCTTTAGATTACAATCTTATTTTTTATTCTCTTATGAAAAATACAGTATTGCGGGTCAATGAGGTGAGCAAAAGTTTTATCCTGCAGGCAGAGCAGCCCGGAGGTTTTTTAACCGGACCGCTATTCAGGAAAAATACCACAATACAAAAACGCGAAAAATTTACCGCGCTTGAAAATATTTCTTTCGAACTGAACGGAGGAGATATCCTGGGAATAATTGGTGAAAACGGTTCCGGGAAAACAACATTGTTGAATATCATCAGCGGGATTATTAAACCCACATCGGGTAACGTTGAATGCCGTGGCAGGGTACATTCCATTCTTGAACTGGGTACCGGCTTTCATCCCGATTTATCGGGGAGGCAGAATATTTTTCTGAATGCATCCCTTCTCGGAATAGAACGAAAAAAAATTAAAGAAAAACTGGAGGAGATAATTGATTTCAGCGAAATCGGGAAATTCCTTGATGTCCCGGTAAAATTTTATTCAACAGGGATGTACCTGCGTCTTGCTTTTTCAGTTTCCCTGATACTGGATGCCGACATTCTGCTCATGGATGAAATTATTACGGTTGGAGATGCATCCTTCCGGCAAAAATCATTCAGACGGCTTCTTGAAAAGATGCGGTCGGGAATTTCGGTCGTAATGGTTTCCCATAATCTGAATGAAGTTGCCGAACTGTGCACGCGCTGTATACGGCTTAGCAAAGGGAAAATCATTGACAGCGATGATGCTTTTTCGGTTACGCGCAGATATTATCAGGAGGCGGTCCGGAATGACCTCCTTGAAAGCAACAGAACTGAATCGCTGCAGGTCACCGGGGAAAAAATAATGTCTTATACCGGAACGAAACCGTTAAGCCATGAAAAATCATTTCTCCCTCCCTTTCTGCAATGGAGGTCGGAGGATGAGGCACCGGGTAACGACAAAATCCGCCTTCTCGGCATTGGAATCAAAGCATCCGGTAAAAATACCGGTGAACCGGTTTGTTCAACAGATGCTGTCGAGATTAACACTCAATTTAAAGTAATGAGGGAACTTATCGGTTTGAAGATATACCTGTTGCTTAATGATCAGATGGGTAATACCGTTTTTATTTCGGGAGCGGAAATTTCAGGGGAAAATGAAAAAACATGCAAACCGGGTCAATATGAAACGACCGCGCTGCTTCGCAAAGGCCAGTTAAATCCCGGAATGTTTTCTGCAGGGTTGCTGTTTATGGAGCAGCCACAGGCAGTATGCGCCAAATTCCCAAAGGTAATTTATGGCACCGTAAGCCGTACGGAAAAAGAGCAGGATAGTGATGATGATGATTTCAGCAAAACAGGTTTATTTAATATCCCGATTCAATGGACAACCATCCGGACATAGCAATACAGGATAATCTTTTTTTCCCGGATACCGGAAAAGAGGCGCCCGGATTTACCCGCTCACTCCTTGCCGTTTTTTTCCTTTTATTTTTTGCGTGTTCCGGTACTGATATGGATACAAAAATTATTACCCTTCAAACAGATGATCCTTCATCAATCGCAATCCGGCTTGTGAACAACGGAAACACTCCGGTCAGGCTAATGCTGAAATTTAACGGAGGATGTTTTTTTTCAACGGTAAAAGAGATACTTGATACGGTTGCCGGAATGCCGGAAGACCTGCCGGGTGAGCCACCCTACCGAAAAGCATGGCGGTTTCTGGCGCGGCATATACATTCTTCTTATCCCCTTACAAAGGACGAATGGTACCATTCCCCCCTGCTTCTCTTTAATTCTCCCGGATTCGGTTATTGTGATGATAAGGCAACAGCGCTCGCCTCTCTCTGGAAAGAAATGGGATACGATTCGCGCATCTGGTATCTTGGCGGACATTCCGTACCTGAAGTATTTACCGGAGACGGGTGGGAAATGTATGATCCGTCTAGAAATGTTTGTTACCTGACTGCGACCGGTAAACCGGCCTCGGTTGAAGATATTATTACCGACAACGCTGTTTTCAGCAAACCCTATTTCTGCGGCAACTCATTTTATTCCCTCCTGTATGATTTAATGAAAGAAAACGAGAAAAAATTATTTCTTTCAACCGGCAATAACCGTATCACAGCGACTCCGGGCATGGATGATACCGGATTATTTTTTGAAATTCCTTCCCGGGCGCTTTTTGAATTTCCGGTGAGATATTATCATGAAATTATGTCAGGTGACAGTACTAAAATTCCCGTGTATGAAACTGCCAGGATTTTATTACCCCCTGCACCGGCACAGTCGGTTGCCGTTCCGCTTGTTTTGATCAGCGCAACCGGGAACGGGATAATAGGATTAAATAATGAAAAATATAATATCGGCTCAGATGAATGCCGGGAGATGATAAGAAAACAACAACAATTTAATTACCGCATTGCAGTGAATAACCCTGAAGATACGGTCATCATCACGTATTTAATCAATCCATCTTTAATAAAATTAAAAACCGCAAACACAATTTACATCAGCGGAATGAACTGCCGCAATATTTCTGCGGCCATTTTTGATCTTCCCTTTTCAGCGAAGCCGCGTACCTTTTTGTTTGACTCCCTGGTTGACTGCAGGAAAGGAATCGCGCTTCTGGATAAGATAAGACAAAACCAAAGCAATACCATTTCCGACACCGCTTCGCTGTTCCTGCTGGCGGATGAATATCTTTCTTCAGACCCATTTCTTACACCGAATGAAAAAAATAAAAACTCTTTGCGCATCCGTTCCTGCACACGGAAGATCGTCACTGCACTGGATAAAGAAGAATCCGTGAAATTATTTACCATGATGGACAAAAACATCAATTTGATTTATCTATATATTGCGATGGCAGGTCGTGGCGAAATTCCGATAAAATCCGCTACCATCCGGAAATTTATTAATGGGATTACGCAAGAGACATAAGTAAGGTGGTTTGTTTCTGTATCGAGTTTAAAACCCGGTAAGATGGAAAATTATTCAAAATATAATCCTGTTCCGGAAGCGGTTCTGAACGAATATAATAAGACCCGCGCCAATGGACCGCAACCTGTTTTATGCTACGCTCCGTTCAAAAATCTCTATTTCGGTCACGAAGGGCGTGTTATCGCATGTTGCTATAACCAGAAATATTTACTGGGCATTTACCCGCAGCAGTCCATTAAGGAAATCTGGTTTGGCGAGAAAGCCGGAATTCTCCGGAACTATATTTTGAATAATGACCTCTCGCTCGGCTGCAAACATTGCAGGCATATGCTGACGGCAGGAAATTTTGATGCGGTAAAAACCAAAATGTACGATCACCATAAGGAAAATGTCAATAAATATCCGAGCGTTTTTGAATTTGAACTGATTAACACCTGCAACCTGGAATGTATAATGTGCAGCGGGAGGTATTCTTCTTCCATCCGGAAAAACCGGGAAAAACTTCCACCGGTATCGGAGGTCTACGATAAAATTTTTTTGGAACAACTTGTTGAATATATTCCCTTCCTGGAAGAAACAAAATTTTATGGAGGGGAACCATTCCTGGTTGAAATTTATTATGAAATTTGGGATATGATTGCCCGTTTAAACCCGCAATGCAGGATCAGCATACAGACCAACGGGACTATCCTGAACAATCGGGTTAAAGAATTGTTGCAGAAATGCAACTTTCATATATGTGTTTCCATGGAATCGCTTGAAAAAAACAGGTACGAAAACATCCGAATCAATGGTAAATTTGAAACGGTAATGGATAATACTTCATACTTCAGGGAATATTCCCGCGCAAATAATACTTTCTTCGGCATATCGGTATGCGCTATGCGGCAGAACTGGCAGGAAATACCATCCTTTGTGAAATTTTGTAATTCTCTTAACGCCCCGCTTTATATTCACACGGTCTGGAATCCGCAGCACTGTTCTCTATGGAATCTCGCACCGGAAGAATTAAAAAAAATAGTCAGTGAATTAAAAGCATTTTCACTTCACGGGGGTACGGAAACGGAGAGAAAGAATTCCCGCCATTTTAACGATTTTTTGCTGCAGATGGAACAATGGTATGAATACTCCGTAACTGTGCGGGAAAAAATCCATGAAGATATACAATCAGTGAACGAAGTAACGCAAAATGAGAAAATACACGAACGGATCAGGGAATATGTCCGGACTTTACCTGACTTTACTGAAACCGCCAAAAACGAAAAAGAAAATCATCTGATAAACAGATTTGACGAAATCATGGTTCTCATTTCCGATAGTTTTCAGAGGAAGGTAATTCTTAAAAGGATTGAAAAGGTAAACATCAGCAGGGTGATGCAATACCTTGAAATAAATTCAAAGGAACAAATCGTACAAATGGCGGTGACCTACGCTGAAAAATCCCACATTGATTTTTTTCTTCCGGATATCAATGAGACGCAGGAAGAGGCAGATATTCCATATTTCAACCCGTAGTGAAAATATTAAAACTCAACCGCTGGTGGCTCTACAAGGTATCGCCCCTACTGGGAATCGCATACCTTTTTATCTATGTAAATAAGATAACCCCGGAAAATACCGCATATCTGCTCTTCTGGTTTCTTGTTGCCGTTACGGGAATTGCCGGCACCGGATATTTCATCAACGACTTTTTTGACCGGAAATCAGATATTCTTTCAGGGAAGCAAAATATGGTTGCCGTTTTATCACTCTTTAACCGGCTGCTTTTACTCTTCATACTCCTTACGATCTCTGCCATCCCGTGGTTTTTTCTTCCCCATCCACCCCTTGTTTTTATACTCATCGGTGTTCAGTTTTTGTTTTTTATTCTTTATTCCCATCCCTTAACACGCTTTAAGGAAAAAACATTTTTAGGCGTGATCAGCGATGCATTGTACGGCCACATTATTCCTTTTCTCCTCACCGCCATCATTTTCACCAGCATATTCCCACACTCCCGCACTCCCGCACTCCCGTACTCCCAATATATTCTCATCCTTGTACTCGGTACGGGATGGCAGTTTATCAAAGGACTGCGGAATATCCTCCTCCACCAGATTGATGACCGGAAAAACGATCGGAAAGCCGGGTTTTCGACTTTTGTACTGAAAATCGGTCCGCTGAAAACCATAAATTCCATTAACAGAATAATTTTACCGGTGGAACTAATTACGTTCGTAGGGGTGCTGATTGTTGTTTCGTTAAACATCCCGTATTTTTATTTATGGTTCCTGTTTTTTCTCATCTGGTCATTTTTTTTATTTTCCGTCTACAGGATCCGAACTGTGCCTGTACGGCAATTCAGGGTTAAATTTTTGTTTTTCTTCAACGATTTTTATGAGATGTGGATGCCGGTTGTTGCGGCTGGTTATCTTGCATATTGCGATAAATGGTTCATCGTTATTATTTTATTGCACGTAATCTTGTTTAATAAAATCCCGGTTAAAATTTTTAATGATTTTAGAATTATTGTCAGGAATCTGATAACTTTTTTTAAAGTGGATATTAAGAAAACAAACCCTGTCTGACACAAGGTTTACTTATGAAAGAAAACATATTTGTTTACGCTGTATGCGGCAGCGAAAAACATATTGCCACGTTTAACTTTTCACTTCGCCACCTTAAATATTTTACGGGTAATCCTGTCATTGTGGTCACTGATGAGGCGAGGAACAAAGGCAAAATCAACCACGATAATATTTTAAATGTTCCAACACCCCACTCGTTAACAGATAAAGAAGCAAGCATCTGGCTGAAAACGCGTTTACCCGAAATTGTCCCGCCCGGAAATACATATTGCTATCTTGACAGCGATGTGATTGCAGTGAGCGGTAGGGCGGCAGATGTATTTATGCATTTCAATCCCCCTGTAAAATTTGCTTTGGATCATTGCCCCTCCGATGAATTCAGTCCATGGGCTGTACGGTGTGAATGTATTGAGCGCGACAGGGAAAAGCATGAAAGGTACCTGCTCCTGATGAATCAATACCGGCAATCGGAAGAAAAATATATTGAACGAAATGTCCCGAAGAGAGAGGTGTCCTATAAAAGATTTATTCATTTACGGGATGTGATGACCGATTTCAAATGGAAAACCTCCATTACTGAAAAAAATATAATGTTAAAATATTTTCTTCTTTTATTCAGGCCATACCCGTACCGATTCGGAACATTTCTGAAACGGCATGGAGGTTATGAATGGGATCGCTGGAAGCGCAGAATTTATGATACGGACGGTACGCTGCTCTATGATGATGCGGATCCCTATCCGGATTTTACAAGATTTGTTGAAGAGCACTTTGCTCCGGAAGAAAGCCGGAAAATTCTTGCTGAAAGAAAAGCCCGCGATTCTTTTAAGGTACGATGCACCCATTTGCATGAATCCATCAGGAATAAATTTAATATTCCCGAACCCGAACCAAAATGGAGGCATTGGAACGGTGGAGTATTCCTTTTTAATGAAACGGCAAAAGAGTTTTTTGAAACATGGCACCGCTTTACCCTTGAAATATTTTCTGATCCCTATTGGGAGAAAAGAGACCAGGGAACCCTTATAGCAACGGTATGGAAGCAAGGAATGCAGGAACGGAATCCGCTTCCTGAAGTATTCAATTTTATTGCCGACTATAACAGCGAAAACCTTAAATTTGATCCGGGCAATGGATTCACCAGGGACAATTTTTCTACTTATATTCACCCCCATCTGGTTCATGTTTACCACCACTTTGGCGATAAAAACTGGCCCGTATGGAAATGGATTGAATCGCTGATTTGATTTTTTGCGAACTTCGCCATCGTTCTTCCTCTATTTCCAACCCGTAATTCCATGTGCGGTATTGTAGGGCAACTTAATTTCAACGAACCGGTAAACGAACGAGTATTCCGGCAGATGAATAATACGCTGGCGCACCGGGGACCGGATGGTGAGGGATATTATTTTTCGACCGATAAAAAAATCGCATTAGGCCACAGGCGGCTTGCACTTATTGATTTATCTGAAAATGGCGCACAGCCGATGCCCAATGAAGACAAAACGATATGGCTGATATGCAATGGTGAAATCTATAATTACATTGAGTTACGCGATGAACTGAAAAAACAGGGGCATCGTTTCAAATCCGGGTCCGATTCGGAGGTAATTGTGCACGGGTATGAACAGTGGGGCATTGAAGTGGTGCAAAAACTTAAAGGCATGTTCGCCTTTTCCCTGCTGGATGAAAGAAAGCAAAAAATTTTCCTTGTCCGCGATCGGTTCGGAATAAAACCGCTTTATTACTACCACGATCAGAACCGGTTTCTTTTCGGATCTGAAATAAAAGCCATAATTAATAATCCTGCCGTTGTACGGGAACTTGATATATCATCCATGTGCGATTACCTTGTTTACCGCTATATTCCCAACCCAAAATCAATCTGGAAAAGAATCAGCAAACTTCCTCCTGCCCACTATCTTGAAGTCAATTTCAACGGCATCATGAAGTTGAATGAATACTGGAGATTACAGGCGGAAAACCGGAAGATCAATGAGAAAGAACTGATTGAACAGGTTAATGAAATGTTGTCAAATTCAGTTCACACGCATCTCCGTAGTGATGTGCCGGTTGGAACTTTTCTGAGCGGTGGATATGATTCCAGCGCTTTGGTCTTTTACCAGAATAAACTAAACCATAATACGATAACTTTTTCAGCCGGATTCGATAACTGGGAGGAAAGCGAACACCGGTACGCTGAAATGGTTGCCGGAGAATTTAAAACAAAACATTTTTCAACGGTTATCGGTCAGGATTCTTTTGATGTAATGGAAAAACTGATGTATTATTATGATGAACCGCTCGGAGATATTTCAATCATCCCGACTTTCCTTATCAGTAAATTTGCCGCCTGCCAGGTTAAAACCGTGATGTCGGGCGAAGGCGCAGATGAAATTTTCTGCGGATATTCCTGGCACACCCCCCCGAAGAAGGACTTTGTAACCCAGTTTTTTCTTGATTCCTTAAATACGTCTTTTTATGATTACTCGCAGGAGCAATATGCTTCTGTCATGGCTATGGGACGTTTTACTTTCCAGGGACTTGCCGACCTGCTGGATGAAGATCTCGGCCGCTTCATTCCCGAATATCCCGACTGGTTCTACAAGAAAAACTATAATGAGAATCTCCATGGTGTAAAAAAGTTTCAATATGCCGATCTAAAAGCATTTATGGGCGAACTGATTCTTACAAAAGTTGACCGCGCCAGTATGGCTAATTCTCTTGAAGTAAGAGTTCCTTTTCTTGACCACGAACTGGTAGAATTCATTTTTCAGTTGCACCCAGGCAGCTATTTCAGAAGGAAAAAACGGAAATTCCCCTTGTACGAAAACATAAAAAACCATCTGCCTTCGAAAATTCTCAACCGCCCGAAACAGGGCTTTGTGGGACCCGACACTTTTTATATGAATTACAAATGGTACGAAGATGTCATTCGCAACGGGAAACTGCTGAAAGAAAAATTCATCCGGGAAGAAAAATTTAACGAAATGCTTGAACAAAAAGATCACTGGCGCCTCTGGAAACTGGCGGTGCTGGAGTTCTGGCTGAGGAACTGGAATTAAACAGGTAAATACACATAATTAACGTTTTTGTTAATTATGTGTATTCAGCGCATGAATTACCCGGAACTTCATAAATTGAAAAATAAAAGATGTTAAAACTTTTGGCACAACTCTGTTTTGGCCTGTTCGGATGGAAAGTCATCGGCAGGTTCCCGGCAGGAATATGGAAGAGCGTTGTTATTGTAGCGCCTCATACAAGCAACTGGGATTTTATCGTGGGGGTAATTGCTGCCAAAATCATTGATTTGAAATACCGGTTCCTGGGGAAAAAAGAAATTTTTGTTCCTCCCTTCAGCGCTTTTTTTCGCTGGCTTGGCGGAATTCCAGTGGAAAGGACTAAGCATACGAACCTCGTTGACTTTGTTGTGGATATTTTTCACAAAACCGATGATCTGATTTTAGGAATGTCACCGGAAGGAACGCGGAAGAAAATTAATAAGTGGCATTCCGGTTTTTACTATATCGCCTTTAAAGCAAAAGTTCCCATAGTGACCGTTTACATGGATTACAACAAAAAGGAAGTCGGATTTGGACCGGTTCTGAATCCTTCAGGCGACTATTTACATGATATCGAAATACTAAGGAATTTTTACAGGACAATAACTGCGAAGTATCCTGAAAATTTTGAGAAGGAGTTTGAGTAAAATTAATTACAGTACTTTACAAATAAACGTGTTGTTTTTAAATATTTTTGGATGGTATCGGCTACAGCAATATGCGTGGTAACTCCAGGATGAGAATCAAATTTGCTCACAATTCGTTCTTCTTGTTTTATTGTTCTGATGACAGGGGTTAAATTAATCACCCCGATTTTCTTATTTTCTAAATACTCAGCAATCGGTATGTTAGCGGTAGTGTTTGTAAAATCCATTACTACATCGTTCATTTTCGGGAATAAAATAAAAAGAAGATCAATATTATTTTCAGTTGCATAATTTACAAATTTATCAATATCTTTTAAATGAAGTTTCAGCAGCGAATCATTTTTATAATACGCCATTTCAATTGTCTTTCCGGCTTCAGAATTTAAAAACGCATTAAAAGAAGAAAATGTTCTTGACATTAAAAAAACATCTTCATCTTTCTTTTTTTCCGTCAATAGGTAATTAATGAAATTTAATAAAAATGAATGGGTGATCAAGTAATTTCCTGACGGCTTAAATTTTTTAAATTTGGATTTATTTTGCGGGGCAATTTGCAAAATGGTTGAAATTGCATTTTTATCCAGTACTGTATAAATATCATTATTTACATGTGCAACAATCAACAGGTCGGGTTTCAACGGGAAAGAAGTAATAAATCCAAATTCCTTTTTGGTATCGGCTCCCGGCTTCGCAATATTGAAAACATCAAAACAATTTTCCAGCCGGCTTCGCAAAATATTACTGAACCTGTCATTTTCTTCATTTATACCGTGCCCTGCCACATAAGAGTCGCCAACGATAAAAATATTTTTTTTATCATGCCTGTTAATATCTTCAGGGTTTTTATCGCGGAATCCCAACCGGTTTTCGCTCCAGTTATGATTAAACCAATTTTTAGCAACAAGAGTATTGCCTCCGCTACAGCTTATTGAAAAAAAGGAAAACAATATTTCTAATAAAACAATTGCAGAAAAAAGCATACTAACCGCTGCAATTAAATTCTTAAGAATTTTATTTTTAAAAGAATGAATTATTGTTAACATTGTCCCCCAATAAATAAAAAGAGAACCTGCCATTAGAAATGCACGGAATATATATTTGTAATATTTAAATTCCACCGGAGTAAAAAGCCAATCCGTCAAACTTATAGAATAAACCAACAAACCAGCGGAAAGAAGCGGGTATGAGGAAATAATAAGGATATTACCCGGTAATATTGGTTTTCGCACCCGTTACTTGAATATACTGCTTCTTGGGCAAAGTTACGGAAAATAAAGTTGATATAATACCGCGTTTCATAACAGAGTACATACTCAAAACATCTTCCTGTAGCATCTCTTCCTCTTATGCTGTATATACTCGTAACTCTTCCAGTGCGGTATCGCCTTCCGGTTGGTTTCAAGCATGCCGATGGTTTCTGCGAATTTCAACCCGAAACGGTTTGGTATTGATTAAAGGGATGAACGATATAAATTGAACGATTTGTAATATTTTTTTGATTACCTTTGCGTTTGGAGATAAATAAAGTAATAACTTTAACTTTAATATATGGAAACCGTATTCAGAGTAAATATTTCTTCTCTTGATAAAAGTTTTTTATCAATGCTTAAAGCGCTTTTCAAAAAACGGGAAGTTGAAATAACCGTTGCCGATATTCCCAGCGATGAAACGGCTCTTTTATTAAACGATCCAGGATACAAAGCGCATTTACTGGAAGCCATTGAAGAAATTAAACATAACAAGAATCTGACTCGTTTTACGGGTGAAGAATTTGAGAAATACAACAAAGAATTGACACAGAAATGAGACCCGTAATTTTTGCCTCGCAGGCTAAAGCGGACTATGAAAACCGGGCAAAGAAGGATAAAAAAACACATCAGAAAATCATTCTTCTTATCAGGGATATTGACCGGTCACCATTTACCGGTATCGGCAAACCCGAGCCACTGAAATATCAACTTGCCGGGTTCTGGAGCAGGAGAATTAATAATAAAGACCGGCTGGTTTATCAGATATCTCCAGGTGATGAAATTGTCATTGCGAGTTGCAAAGGGCATTACAGTAAATAAAATTTCAGGAAGGATTCTGAAAAACCTTCCTGTAGCACCTCTTCCTTTTATGCTGAATATGCTCGTAACTTTTCCAGTGCTGTATCGCCTTCTGGTTGGTTTCAAGCATGCCGGTGGTCTCAGCGAATTTCACCCCGTGCTTGATGAGTGCGGTTTGTAGTTCTGTGATCAGTAAGGCGGGAACGCCCTGTCCCTGCATCTTCGGGTGAACGGCAGTAAGCATAAGGTCAATGGTTTCCGGCTTTTTCATTGCGCTCAAGATGTGAAGGAAACCGAAAGGGAACAACCTGCCGTTCGCTTTCTGCATTGCACGGGACAAGGAAGGAAGACCGATGATAAAGCCGACAACATTACCCCCCCCATCCTCCACCACTTTTACGAATTCCGGATTCAGCAGTTTGAAATACCGCCCCAGGTAATAATTGACCATATTTTCATCTAACGGTACCATGCTGAAAAGTTCAGCAAATGCTTCATTGAGCAACCCGAAAATCTTTTTCCCATAGGGCAGCATTTGCCTGGATTTACTGAAATGAATGACCTTTAATCCGTACCTTTTTTTAATGAGGTCGTTCAGTTTTACCGCCTTTTCGGGTATTTGCTTTTCTACTGTTAACCGGAATTCAATCCAGTCAATCTCTTTCTCATAACCTAATTGTTCAATATGTTTATGATACCACGGCTGGTGATATACCGATGCAACGGATGGCAGGTGGTCAAAACCTTCCACTAACATTCCCTGTGAATCGAGGTTTGTGAATCCGAGGGGACCATGAATAGCGATCATCCCGTTTTCTTTGGCCCATGCTTCCGCTGTGTTTAATAACTGCGTTGCAATTTTGTGGTCATCAAAAAATTCAAGGCGCGTAAAACTTGCGGTCCTGTCACCGGTTTTTTTTATGTAAGCATCGCTGATAATACAGCCAATTCTGCCAACGCATTTACCGTCCCTGAACGCCAGCCAGAATTTTGCTTTGCAGAAATTAAATGCCGGATTGGTTCCGGGTGAAAGCGCTTTTACCTCATCGGCTTTTATGGGCGGGACCCAGAAACGGTTTTCCCTGTAAATTTCAAAAGGAAGATTGACAAACCGCCTTGCTTCTGATTTTGTAGTGACTTCCCGGATTTGTATGGACATGCCGCGCTGTTTTACGAAGCAAACTTACTCTATTTAATGGTTTCTATCTTATTGAATGACAAGTATCAAGTATCCAGCATCAAGTATCCGGAAATCGGTAAATACAAAAATTCAAAATCCAACTTTTAAAACGCTCTTACTCTAATGAATGAATAACCAATCCGCTTCTCAGTTTCGGTTCAAACCAGGTTGTTTTCGGAGGCATAATATTTCCGGTATCGGCAATAGCGATCAGTTGGTTCATGGTTACCGGTGCAAGAGAAAAGGCAATGCGCATTTCCCTGTTGTTTACCCGCTTTTCCAGCTCAGCGGTTCCCCGTATCCCGCCAACAAAATCAATCCTCTTATCGGTACGCTGGTCTTTTATACCGAGGAGTGGGTTTAGAATTTTTTTATCAAGAATGGTTACATCCAGGACTTCTACAGGGTCAGCATCATTCCATGTTCCCGGTTTTGCAATAAGCGAAAACCATTTGCCTTCAAGATAGATACCGAAGGTATGATGGTCAGCCGGGTGCACGGATTTACCACCCATTGCTGTAATGATGAAACTTTCAGAAACCCTTTTCAGAAATTCCTCCGCGGTCATCCCGTTGAGGTCTTTCACTACCCGGTTATAATCAAATATTTTAAGTTGGTCATCCGGGAAAAGCACGGCAAGGAAAAAATTATATTCTTCATTGCCGGTATGGTGAGGATTGGCATCTCTGCGCTCTTTTCCTACCAGCGCGGCAGCAGCGGTCCGGTGGTGCCCGTCAGCGACATAGGTATAAGGTATATGCAAAAAAAGTTTCTGTATTTTTTGAATGGTAGTTTTATCCCGCACGATCCAAAACCTGTGGGCAATGGTATCATCCGCAGTAAAATCGTATTCCGGATTTTCTGATAAGATAATTTTATTGACCAGGCCATCAATTTCACCGGATGCGCGGTAAGAAAAAAATACGGGCTCATAATTCATCCCGCTCACGCGGATATGGTTTTTCCGGTCTTCCTCCTTATCGGGACGGGTGAGTTCATGCTTCCGGATCACATTATTGAGATAATCATCCACCGAAGCGCATCCGACAATGCCGGTCTGCCTGCGGCCATCCATTTCCTGCCGGTAAATATAAAAACATTCTTCCGGATCCTGAAAAAAAATTCCTTCCGATATCATTCTGTCCATGTTTTCCTTTCCTTTTTTATATACTTCAGGAGAATAAGGATTAAAGCCAGAAGGAAAATCAATCTCAGGTTTTATTACATGGTAGAAAGAGAGATGGTTTTCTCCGGCTTCTTCTTTTGCTTCAGAAGAGGACAATACATCATACGGCCGGGAAGCGACTAACCTGACGTTGTCTTTCAACGGACGTATTCCCCGGAATGAGTTCAGAACAGCCATACTTAGAAAGCGGTTATCCTTGCATCCGGCTGGTCAAGCACCTGTTCGATAATGACAGGGTAGTACCGGTGTTCAAGTTTATGAATTTTTTGTGCGAGCGTTTCAGGCGTATCGCCCGGATCTACCCGGCATTTTGCCTGGAAAATAATTGAACCGTGATCGTATTTTTCATCTACATAATGAATGGTGAGACCGCTCTCCGCATCTCCGGTTTCTATCACTGCGGTATGCACTTTCTGACCATACATACCTTTTCCCCCGTGTTTCGGTAAAAGAGCGGGATGAATATTGATGATTTTATTGGGAAATGCCGCTATCAGCGTTTTTGGAATGAGCCATAAAAATCCAGCCAATACAATCAGGTCGGGATTTTTGATAACTAATTCATCAGTTATTATCCCGGATATGAATTCATCTCTGGCAAAGACCCTGACATCTACACCAAGATTTTTTGCGCGGGTGACTACACCTGCTTCCGGGCGGTTGCAATATACGGCTGCAATGCGCGCATTTGTTCCGCCATGAAAATACTCAATTATCCTTTGCGTATTTGTTCCGCTGCCGGAAGCGAATATGATTATTTGTTTCATAAATTGATCTGCGGGACCCGTCAGAAATCGAAACTTTCTCCTGCATCTTCGACTTTATCTTTTTTTGTATAATTCCAGCAATCGGTATCAATAGTTACAGGAACAGATGGCGGTTCAAAATCCTCCTTTGAAATATTTATTGTTTTGTCATCATAAACGCTTTTCATATAGTAAGCCCAAACCGGCAGGGCAAGCGTAGCGCCCTGCCCCCAAAACATACTACGGAAATGGACGCTACGATCCTCACAACCCACCCATACACCTGATACAAGATCAGGGGTAATACCAATAAACCATCCGTCAGAATAATTCTGAGTTGTACCGGTTTTTCCGGCTACGGGGTTGCGAATATCGTATTTAAACCTAAGGCGCACTCCGGTACCGATTCTTTTATTGACTGATTTGGAATAGACCCCATCCACTACCCCTTTTAGCATTCTGAGCATCACCCATGCAGTTTCCTCGCTCATTGCTTCGCTGGTTTTTGGTGTAAATTCTTCCAGGATATTTCCATGGTGGTCTTCTATCTTCAATAGATATGTGGGTTCAGTCCATATTCCCTTATTGGCATAAGTACTGAATGCACCGGTCATTTCATAAACAGAAATATCAGCCACGCCAAGGCATAAAGCAGGGTACGGATCAAGATGACTGGTTATACCCATCCTGCGCGACAGGTCAATTACGGCTTGTGGTCCGAATTTACTGATTACATAAGCCGTTATCGTATTGATGGAATTAGCAAGGGCGAATTCGATTGCCAGCATTTTCCCGTCAAACTCATCATCTGAATTTTTTGGAGACCATTTTTCACCTTTTTCATCAATGAAAATGACCGGTACGTTCGGGACTTCTTCACAGGGCGACCATTTTTCCTGTATGGCAAGGGTATAAACAAAGGGTTTAAATGCCGAACCCACCTGCCTTTTACCCTGTTTTACGTGATCATACTGAAAGTGCTTGTAATTTACCCCCCCCACCCATGCTTTGATGTGACCGGTGTGAGGGTCCATGGAAAGAAATCCTGCCTGAAGGAAGTGTTTATAATACCGGATTGAATCCATCGGGCTCATAAAAGTATCTTTTTCACCTTCCCATGTGAATATCGTAATCGTATCGGGGGTATTGAATATTTTCAGGACAGAGTCCCTTGAAATACCGGCTTCTTTAAGAAGAGCATAGCGTTCCGACCGGTTTACGGCTTGCATCAGGATTGTGTTTATTTCCTGCTGTGTAAGATTTCTGTCAAAGGGTGCGTTTTTTGCATCCTTCCAATGCTTAAAAAATTCTTTCTGAAGGTCTTTCATGTGCCGGGTTACTGCCTGTTCGGCATACCGCTGCATCCGCGTATCAATGGTAGTATAAATTTTTAAACCGTCTTTATACAAATTATAGGGCGTTTTATTGTCGGGCTTAAGATGATTGGAGCACCACTTATCCAATTCCAGCCGGATATGCTCCCTGAAATATGTAGCGAGTCCGGCAGTATGATCTTCGGGCCGGAATACAAGTTTTACAGGCAATATTGATAAGGAATCATATTCCTGTCGGGATAAAAAAGAATACCGTTTCATCTGGCTCAGAACAACATTTCGTCTTGCTTGCGCCCGCTCCGGGTGCTTTACCGGGTTAAACCAACTGGGTGCTTTCAGAATGCCTATCAGAAGCGCTGCCTGCTCGGGTCGCAACGAATCGGGGGTAGTGCTGAAAAATATTCTCGATGCCGATTTTATACCGTAGGCGTTATTGCCGAAAGGAACGGTGTTAAAATACATGGCGATTATCTCATCTTTCGTGTAATTGCGTTCCAGTTTTACGGCCGTAAGCCATTCCCGTATTTTTGTAGCAGCGATTTGAAGAGGGGAAGAAAATTTTTCCCTGGGGAAAAGATTTTTTGCCAGTTGCTGGGTAATGGTGCTTCCCCCCTAAAGAATACCCTGGTTAATCCCTTGAAGTCCACACCGGAATGGCCGGCAAAACGGATATCCTCCGTAGCAAGAAGCGCATGTACCAGCCGTGGCGATAACTCGGAAAAGTCAGTATTCGTGCGGTTCTGGTAATAGTATTTGCCGATTATGCGGTGATCGGAGGAATAAATTTCCGAAGCCAGCTGGCTCCGGGGATTTTCGAGTTCTTTAAAATCGGGCAGCGGCCCGAAATATTCAAGCGAAACAAGCCAGATAAATCCGGCCGCCAGCAATAAAAAAATTGTAAACAGAATCCAGAAACCTGCTATGAAGGGAACGTGAGAAGACCTGTGGGATGAGGGGGACATTTTAAAAGATAAAAGGACAAAGATGCTGACGATTACTGTCAGCACCATGACCAAATGCGTTATGATGCAAGGACAAAGATACTGACGATTACCGTCAGCATTATGACCAAATGCGACATGATATACTGACGGAATTTGATTTTGCAAGTTTACAAAATCAAATTCGTCAGTATAAAAGTGAGATCGTAATAGAAAGAAAGGAATTTGTTCCGGGAACCCGGATTATTGTTCCTTTTCAAGGGGAGCATCGCCCACGTAAACACCGTTTTTATAAACTGCAACAGATTGAATTATTCCGTTTTCATCATATTTATACCATTTACCGTCAATAAGTTTTCCGCTTTTAAAATAACCATCCTTTGAAATCTGCTTATTCTTATTGTATAGTTTATGGTACCCGTTACCGTCAAATATACCAAGATTCGGTTGTTCATCTTTTTCCACTTTTACCATCTGGGATGGAGGAGGAGGAGGGGGTGGCGGTGGCGGTGGTTCCTTCCGTTCAAATTCTTTTGATTTGCCGGCATCCATGACTCCATCGGCAAAAGCACGTTCGGCCTTGAGTTCACCGGATTCATAATATTCTTTAATCACACCGCTCTCTTTACCGTTTGCCCATTCACCCTCAATCATCAATTGTCCGTTTTCATGAAAATATTTTTGCGCGCCTTCCCTTTTACCCAACTGGCTGAAGTTAAAATTCTGGTACAATTGTCCGTTTTCGTAGTAAAATTTGTATTCACCCGCCCATTTATTGATTTTCCAGAGACCCTCTTCTTTCAAATTTCCATTCTCGTAATACATTTTAGCAGGGCCATCCGGTCGGTTATTGGTATAGGTGATCTCACTTTCGGTTTTTCCGTTCGGATATAATTTTTTCCAAATCCCGGTTTTTTTGCCGTCTGTATAATTACCCTCTTCCACAATTTGTTCATCAGTGTAACCGGGAAGTTTTTTTATCTTGTTAAAAACAATCCAGTGTCCCTGTTTGAGATTTCCCGCATCAACAACATTGATGGTATCCCCGTTATTAATTTCAAACGACTGGGCGGTGGAAAACAGTACCATTCCGGTCGTAAATCCGGCAATAAAAAGAAAATATGTTAACGCAGATAATTTCAACGTAAAGCGATTAAAATTATTCCCGGTAAAAAGGCGGCAAAGATATAATTTAATAATGATAATGCAGGTCATATATTATTCCATGATTAAACGCGCATTTTATACGGTTTCCGGATGATAAATGTTACATTTTTTCCTGTATACTTTTTTTGCCGTCTGTAAATAGTTAATTCATAAGATTTTCCAGCATATCTGAAGTCATTGTTTTAATGTTGTATTCTGCCTTCCATCCCCACTCTTTACGGGCACTGGTATCATTTATTGATCTCGGCCAGGAATCAGCATACTGCTGACGGTGGTCAGGTGAGTACAGGCATTCAAATGCCGGAAGATGTTTTTTTATTTCAGCGGCAAGGGTATCCGGTGAAAAACTCATACCGGAAAAATTATAAGATGAACGAATTTTTATCTTCTCAAATTTGGCGTTCATCAGTTCAATGGTCCCCCGGATGGCATCAGGCATATACATCATCGGGAGAACGGTATCTTTTTTCAGATAGCAGATATACTTTTTTTTCCTGATCGCCTCGTAAAAAATCTGAACCGCATAATCGGTAGTGCCGCCACCGGGAGCCGATTTATATCCGACCAGACCCGGGTACCTTATGCTTCGGGAATCAACACGGTATTTCATGAAATAATATTCGCACCAGCGTTCACCGGTCAATTTACTGATGCCGTAAATGGTAGCGGGATTCATAATGCACTTCTGCGGGGTTTTATCTTTAGGAGTGTCAGGCCCGAAAACGGCTATGGAACTGGGCCAGAAAATTTTTGAAATTCTTTTTTCCCTTGCGAGATGTAAAACATTAAACAATCCTTCCACATTCAGTTTCCAGGCATAGGCCTGATTTTGTTCGGCTGTAGCGGAAAGCAGGGCGGCAAGCATATACACTTCTTTAATATTGAAATTCCTGACAATTTCATCCAGACGCACCTTGTCAAGCACATCAAGAATTTCAAAAGGCCCGCCTTCCAGAACTTCGTATCCTGGTACTTTTATGTCGGATGCGATAATCCGGGCACTCCCGAATTGTTTTCTCAGTTCAAGAATCAGTTCGGTGCCTATTTGCCCCGAAGCCCCGATGACAAGTATGGATGCCCTGCCCGGCATTAAATATTCATTGATAAGACAAATGTAAAAAATCACCGGAATCGGTCATTATTTTATTTTTTAAATCCGTATAAAATGTTACAGATGTAAGATTTATGGGAAATATGTATCAGAAAGATATAATGTACCGCAAAGCACAAATTAATTATCTTTGCACTACTGATTATTGGCAGTAATTCTTTACATCTCTTTTCAGGAAATGCCTTTTTACCATAAACTCGGGAAAATACCCCATAAGCGTCATACCGTTTTTAAGTCAGGAGACGGCAATCATTATTACGAGCAATTATTCGGTACGGAAGGATTTTCAGGCGTTTCTTCGCTTCTCTATCATGTGCACAGGCCTACCATGATCAATACAATTGGTAAGCCGGTTCCTGCAACTCCGGTCATTGCCGACTCCAATAATATCACGCCCCTGATGCTGCACGCCCTCAAAGCGGAACCTGTTGCCGATTTCCTGGATAGCCGGAAGCCGCTGATGGTTAACCAGGATGCGATACTCGGTATTGCCGCCCCTATGGATTCAATGACAGGTTATTTTTACAAAAACAGCGATGCCGATGAAATACTCTTTATCCACAGGGGCAAGGGGCTATTGAAAACCCTTCTCGGCATAATCGGATTTTCAGAAGGAGATTACCTGGTAATTCCAAGGGGCATGATTTACCAGATCGGATTCACCGGGAAAGAAAACCGAATTTTTTATATTGAATCCTTTCATCCCGTTGGATTTCCCGGAAGATATATGAATGAGCAGGGACAGTTGCTCGAACATTCGCCTTTCTGTGAACGAGACATTAAACTTCCTTCTGATCTTGAAACCTATGACGAAAAGGGGGAATTCCTGATTAAAATCAAAAAAAGCGGAATGATCCATCCGTTATTGTACGCTGCACATCCCTTTGATGTTGTGGGCTGGGACGGTTGCAACTACCCTTTCGGGTTTTCCATATTTGATTTTGAACCCATAACGGGCAGGGTGCATCAACCCCCCCCCGTGCACCAGACCTTTGAAACGAAACAATTTGTAGTATGTTCATTCTGCCCGCGTCTTTACGATTATCACCCTGAAGCCGTTCCCGCACCCTATAATCACAGCAATATTGATTCGGATGAAGTGATTTATTATGTTGCCGGTGAATTTATGAGCCGCAAAGATATCGGTGAAGGATATATTTCGCTTCACCCGAAGGGTATTCCTCACGGACCCGCACCCGGTGCCATGGAAAAAAGCATCGGGCAGAAAGAAACAAAAGAACTGGCGGTAATGGTCGATACATTCCGCCCCCTGATGGTGACCGAAGAAGCGATGAAAATCTCTGACGGGAAATATTATAAATCTTGGTTAGAATAAGATGTGTTGTCAGATGTTTCCACCTCAAAAAACTAAAAACACATTCAATTATGGAAACAAAAACAATGAACATTAAACAACCTGAACCTGTGTCTGCCGGGCAGGCAGGCGAAACGGATTTTCTGCCGCTTACAGGCACCGACCACATTGAACTGTATGTCGGCAATGCTAAACAGGCCGCATTTTATTATCAGAATTGCTTTGGGTTTCAACCGGTAGCGTATGCCGGTCTGGAAACCGGGCTGAAGGACCGCGCTTCGTATGTATTGCAACAGGGTAAAATTCGCATGGTGCTTACCACATCGTTCGACCCGGGCAGTGAAATTTCCCGCCATGTTCAGAAACATGGCGATGGAGTAAAAGTCCTTGCCCTTGAAGTGGACGATGCAGTAAAAGCATTCACCGAAACGGTTACCCGGGGAGCGGTACCGGTAAAGGAACCCGTCACACTGAAAGATGAATACGGCACGGTAAAAACGGCTGTGATAAAAACGTATGGAGAAACCATTCACAAATTTGTGGAACGAAAAAAATATACAGGCCCGTTCTTACCCGGGTACCAGAAAATTATTACACCGTCATCTGTTCATCCTGTCGGTTTTAAGGTAGTGGATCATTGTGTAGGCAATGTTGAAAGAGGTGAAATGAACCGTTGGGTTGAATTTTACCGCAATGTCATGGGATTTCAACTGCTGGTGACCTTTGACGATACGGATATTTCCACTGAGTATTCAGCCCTGATGAGCAAGGTGGTTTCAAACGGGAACGGCTATGTTAAATTTCCCATCAACGAACCCGCAAAAGGGAGAAAAAAATCGCAGATTGAAGAGTACCTTGATTTTTACCGTGGTCCCGGGGTGCAACACATTGCATTGCTTACGGATGATATTATTTTCACCGTCTCGGAACTGCGCAAGAGGGGGGTGGAGTTTTTGTTTGTACCCGATTCCTACTATGATGACCTGTTCAGCCGCGTTGGAAAAATTGATGAAGATATTCGGATGATCAGGGAACTGAACATTCTGGTTGACAGGGATGACGAAGGGTACCTTCTGCAACTCTTCACCAAACCGGTTTCCGACAGGCCTACCCTGTTTTTTGAAATTATTCAGCGAAAAGGCGCCCGCTCTTTCGGGAAGGGAAATTTTAAGGCGCTCTTTGAGTCAATTGAAAGGGAGCAGGAAAGAAGAGGGACGCTGTAATCCGTTAATTGACCTTCGCGGAATAAACTATCGCGTCCACCTGCCGCAGGTACTCCCGCTTATCATATTTTGGAGCGAAAACGAAACCTTCAATGCAGATAAGACGCTTCTTTTGCCGGTCCGAAAGAAATAGGGCAACAAACGGTCCCCCCATAAAATCGTTCTGAACCTGCCATAAGCCGCGTATTTCAAGTGCCGGAAAACGACCGTGATGTATTTCTGTTTTTACCAGTGGGAAATCCGACATCGTCATCATATAAGAACCGGCAGATGGACCCGGTACATTTATTTTACAAACCGAATCGCGTATGGATCGCAGGCGGTTATCGCCAGTGAAAACAGAATCGGTATAGGGAACGGAATAAATTAAAATTCCCTGGATGGTTTCTTCCGTTTCCCGCTGCAGCCAGGTAAAATTATTTGTGTTACGCATTGATTTATATCCTTTCGGAACCGTAAGCGAAATTCCCTGCGTTGATGAGATTTCCTGCATTACGGTTTTATCTGCAAGTTTTGAATAATTGGCGATCATCCTGCTTCTTTCGGATTTGCGGAAGAAATCAGTGATCAGGGAACAATTGTTTTTAAGAAAGCGGTCCATATCCTGATTTCTGCTAAGCGTAAGTTCCATTGAGACCTGTTCTTTCGACCAGGCGCCATGCCGGCTTATAAATGAATCCTTGCCGGACGTATCGCTGGAACGGATAATAAAAACATTCCTGTGGGTCTTAAATATACCTTTAAAAGCAGGGGGGGGAATTTGCACCAGCGTAAACATTGGCTCCGGCTGCGGCAAGGCAGGATGTTCTGCAGCAAGACATAAACGCAGAGCATTGCCCGGTTTTCCAGTCCAGCCGTTTTCCGGCATCACAATAATAATTTCACCCGTTTTACCTGTGCTGCCGGGTAAAGCAATCCTGTTGCCGGAATCATTGCAGGAGGCGAACAGCGTCAGGAGTAAAATGCACAGCGATATGAGAATTTTATTAAATCCTCTCTCCCCCTCCCCCCGATAGATATCGGGGCTATCGGGATCAAAGGGGGAACAAAACCGGTTTTCATCTTTTTGCTTCATTCCTGCGGTTCTTTCCAATCGCCATGTTTTTTTATCAGTTCAATCAAAGCAGGTAACGCATCATCCTCGTTTATGTTTCTCTCAACGATTTCCTTTCCTTTATACAGCGTTATTTTTCCCGGGCCAGTTCCCACATATCCGTAATCGGCATCGGCCATTTCACCGGGACCGTTTACAATACATCCCATCACTGCAATTTTAACGCCTTTCAGGTGCGAGGTACGCAGTTTAATTATTTGGGTTGTCTCCTGCAGGTTGAAAAGGGTTCTGCCGCAGGATGGACAAGCAATATAATCGGTTCGGGATATACGGGTTCGCGTTGCCTGTAATATTGAAAAAGAGAGGGCTGTAATATCCTGCAACGGATAATTGCCGGTTAACCAAACTCCGTCACTTAACCCGTCCAGCAATAAACCGCCAGCATCGGTTGAAGCATGCAGGCAGAAAACATCAACGGTAATTTCCGGGTAATTCCTTTTAAGGATGACCGGTGCGCAGCATTTGTTTTCAGTCAGCAGTGCGAACATCGTTCTCATAGCCGTCAGCGGAAATTCGCTTTTACTTACAAAAACCAAAATCGCTGATGGAACCAATTTGATTTTCCGGATAAAATCCTCATTCATATCATCAACAGAAACCGAAATAAAATTCATTTTATCAGAAATTTGCCCTGCCCACATAAAATCACCCGCTGAAAAAAGCGGGAAAACATTCTGTTTATCAAATTCTTTTATCCAGGAAGGCGCATCAATCATAAACCCTGCACCGGAAGGGGGGGGAAAATCAATTTTATTTTTACCCAGGTAAATGTAATCGCAGGCGGCTTCCGCTGCTTTCCATTTTCTATCATTCACTGACCATACATGTCCTGCGCTGAACAGGGATTTTTCTGTAATTTTTCCTATCCGGCTGAAATCGGCAACTACCACCGGGACATTCTTCCCACCGATATTTTTCACCTGGCCGCTCACCCGCTTTTCTTTACAGCGCTCACCTCCTCCTGAAATAGTTACTTTGCCGTTATCCTGCGAACCTGAATTATTCCTGCCTTCCTTACACGCAGGGAATATCGCATTTCTCCTGTTTTCGTATCTTTTTGCGAGCGCAATTGCCGCAGGGATTTCGGCTTCCGGCTCTTCCGCCAGCGAAATCCGGATAGTATCACCGATACCTTCTTCAAGAAGTGTTCCGATACCTGCTGCAGATTTTACACGGGCGTCAAGCCCTTCGCCTGCTTCGGTAACGCCAAGGTGAACCGGATAGTTTCGGTTTGTTTTTATCATCTCATCAACAAGCAGCCGGTACGCCTGAACCATCACGATGGGATTGCTCGCTTTCATGGAAAGAACGATGCTGTCGTATCCTTCGTTTTCGCAGATGCGCACAAATTCCATTGCCGATTCAACCATCCCTGCGGGTGTATCGCCATAGCGGTTCATGATGCGGTCGGAAAGAGAACCATGATTGGTTCCGATGCGCATGGCCGTGCCGTATTCTTTGCAGATTTTTACTAGCGGAAGGAATTTTTCACGGATGCGGTCCAGTTCAGCAGCGTATTCGGAATCGGAATATTCCCGCTGAGCGAATTTTTTCTTATCGGCAAAATTGCCGGGATTGATGCGTACTTTTTCAACAATACGGGCAGCGGCTTCTGCCGCATTTGGTGTAAAATGAATATCGGCTATCAGGGGGGCGGTAAAGCCGCGCGCATGAAGTTCTTTCCGGATGATTGCAAGGTTTTCGGCTTCTTTTATGCTTGGAGCCGTGATGCGCACATAGTCGGCACCGGCTTTTATTATCCGTATTGCCTGTTCCACCGTTCCCTTTGCATCCATTGTATCCGTAGTAGTCATTGACTGTATGCGGATGGGGTTATCACCACCTAAAGGAACATCGCCTACCGCTACGACACGTGTCCGGAAACGGTAAAGGGTTTTAGTGTCAAAGGAAACGGTTTTTTCCATCGGGACAGGTTACAATGCACAGGGAGAATACCTGATCTGAATTTGTGGGCCCACAGGGATTTGAACCCCGGACCAACGGATTATGAGTCCGCTGCTCTGACCGCTGAGCTATGGGCCCGTTTCAAATATGGTAATTTATTTATATCTTTCTTTGAGTAAATCAGAAATATCAGGAAAAAGTTTCAGATTCCTGATATATTTTGTGCTCTTCATGTTTTTAATGTGTTTTTCTATTGCCCTTGCCTGTAATATAGTACTGCACCTGATTATGAAATAAATATTCCAGTCGTTTACTAATGAAGTAAAATGTTTTGTTACTACTCAGCATCCCAGGAATTTCATGCCACAAAATCACTAAAACACAAAATTTCACTAAATTTTTTTGTGTTTTTTGGTGCTTTTGTGACTTTGTGGCAGAAATTTTTATGTTTTCGGATACCCACCTGAATAGGTTTCAGTTGTGCTTCCCACATAATATTTGTTGAGGTGTTTGCTAAATAATATGTAACAATACGCCATTTATTCAAAACGTCTTTTAATGAACCCCGGACCAACGGCCCCGATAGATATCGGGGGAGTCCGCTGCTATGACCGTCCCGATGGCCCCGATGGCTATCGGGGGGACTATGGGCCCCTGGTGATAAGTAACGATTTCTACATTTGCCCCTGCAAATTTAACAACCTTGTGCATACCGCCCGATACCCGTAATATTATCTTCGACCTTGGTGTGGTTCTTATGGATATTCATCCTGAAAGAACCGAAAGCGCTTTCAGAACGCTCGGATTGAAAAATTCCGGTTCCTTTCTTTTTCAACCGGGTAAAGAAAACCTCTTTACGGAGATGGAACTCGGCAGGGTTTCACCCGCTGGATTCCGCAACCAATTAAAAAAGTTTCTGCCGGCAAGTGTATTCGGTTTGGAAATTGACAGTGCGTGGAATGCAATGCTCGGAGAAATACCTGCTGAAAAGATGAAAATGCTTATTACATTTTCCGCTCATTACCGCCTTTTTTTATTGAGCAACACCAACGAGATACACCTTAACGCAATCTCAATTTACCTGGACCAGCGATATGGCGTAAAAAACCTTCATCATATTTTTGAGAAAGAATACTACTCCTGCCGCCTCGGTTTGCGTAAACCCGATGAAAAAATATTTAACTATGTTTTATCCGTAAACCACCTCAACCCGGCCGAGACGCTCTTTATTGACGATTCACCGGAAAATGTTGCTGCAGCGGCCAGAGTTGGAATTAAAGCGATCCGCTATTCCTTCGGGATGGTATTTGATTAAAGTTGGCAAAGATTGTTGTGTTCTTTGCAATAAACAAATTCAAGCCGATCCTTATTCCCTATTCCTTATACCTTACTTCCCCTCCTCAATATGTTTTACCTTCAACTGTATTTCATCATATCCCTGCCAGTTGTTTACATCAATGTAATAGGTAATATTAAAGGGCTGGCCCGATTTTACTATGTTAAATGATCCGGCCTGGTCAAAGGCGATACAGTCAAACCGCAGTGCCGGACGGACTGGCTCAAAGACCTTTAATTTCAGGTGACCGTTGCCGACAATACGTGAATACCCGGTATCAAATACACCTTTTGTTTCAAATACAGGTCGCATGTTGCCGGGCCCGTAAGGAGCAAACAAATCAATCCACCGGAATAGTTCAGTTGATATTTCAGCGTAAGAAATTTCAGCATCAATATCAATCCTTGGAACGAGCATCTCATCTGAGATCAACCCGGTTACAATCTCATCGAATTTTTTACGGAATTCATCAATATTTTCCGTTTTGATAGTAAGTCCTGCTGCATATTTATGACCTCCGAACTGTTCCAGAAGGTTGCTGCATGATTCAATAGCGGAATATATATCGAAGTCGCGTACCGACCTGGCCGATCCTGCGGCAATTCCGTTTGATTTAGTAAGCAGAATTGTGGGGCGGTAGAATTTCTCCTGGATTCGCGATGCCACGATACCGATTACCCCTTTATGCCATCCCGGATTAAACAGAACCGTTGACTTTGCATTGAGCAGCCAATCATCCGATTCTATCATGCCGATGGCTTCAATGGTGGTACGTGCGTCAATATCCTTTCGCGTGGAATTGTCATCGTTAAGTTCTTTTGCAAGCGGTGCAGCATCTTCATAAGTTACTGCCGTAAGGAGTTCAACGGATTTGCGGCCTGAATCAATCCGTCCGGCAGCATTGATCCTTGGCGCTATCACAAAAACAATTTCACCGGTAGATACTTTCCGGTTCAGCCCGCCAACATCCATCAGCGCTTTGATACCGGGACGCGGCTTCGTATTGATCCGGTTGATTCCTTCGGCAAGAAGAATACGGTTTTCACCGGTAACCGGGACAATATCTGCCGCTACGCTGAGGGCTACAAGGTCAAGTGCCGGATCGAGCAGGGAAAGAGGGAGGTTCTGCTTTGCAAGGATGGCTTGAGCAAATTTATAGGCGATTCCGCAACCCGTAAGTTCTTTATAGGGATATAAACAGTTTTTCTGCTTCGGGTCAAGTATGGCCGATGCGGCAGGGATATCATCTCCGGGTAAATGGTGATCGCAGATAATAAAGTCAATCCCTTTTGACCGGGCATATTTTATTTTATCGGCTGATTTAATTCCGCAGTCAATCGCAATTATAAGAGAAAATCTGTTTTCAGCGGCATAATCAATTCCTTTAATTGAAATGCCATAGCCCTCGCTGTAGCGATCAGGTATATAAAAACTGCAATCGGGCTTTTTACCGTCCGCATTAGGAAAATGATTTTTTAAAAAAGAATAAAAGAGTGAGACCCCGGTGGTACCATCCACATCATAATCACCGAAGACCATGATCTTTTCCCCGGCTGAAACAGCCAGATCAATCCGTGCAACGGCTTTTTCCATATCCTTCATAAGGAAAGGATTATGGAGATTTTCAAGGGAAGGATTAATGAATTTTTCAACTTCGCCCGGAGTTGATATACCCCGCTGTAAAAGCAGGCGGGCTACCAACGGTTCGGTAGAAATCTCTCTTGCCAGGGAGATAATTGCGTTGGAGCCGGCATCGGGCTTAATGTATTTGCGGATATTCATAAATGCTGGTAATGAAAAAATTGAGGTAACGGGCAAAGATGAGAAAAAAATAGCGGTCGTATAATAATTTTTCTTTTCTTTGCACCGTAAATAAAAATAGGGATATGAAAACGCGGTTCATAGGTTGAATTCAACAGTTTGTTCTGTTTATCATATCTTTGCTAAATTATTAACCTTAATTTTTCTTTTATGTCAGACATAGCATCCCGTGTAAAAGCCATTATCGTGGATAAACTTGGAGTAAGCGAAAAAGAGGTGACCAACGAAGCCAGTTTCACCAACGACCTGGGAGCCGATTCGCTCGATACGGTGGAATTAATCATGGAATTTGAGAAGGAATTCAACATTGCTATTCCTGACGACCAGGCCGAAAAAATCCGCACCGTTGGGGAAGCCATCGCCTACATTGAACAGCAAGCCAGCAAGTAACCGGACAATCTATTATTTTTCTTCTAATCCAAACCACATTGGGTTTTGGGTATACGCTCCCTATGGAAAGGGACTGCAAAATCATTCAGTATAAGTATAATTCACAAACCCCACGTACATGGAGCTAAGGCGTGTTGTAGTCACCGGTCTTGGCGCCATTACCCCGGTCGGCAATAGTGCAAAAGATTTTTTTGATAATCTCCTTTCCGGGATAAGCGGAGCGGGTCCCATTACTGCATTTGACAGTTCAAAGTTTAAAACGAAATTTGCCTGTGAAGTAAAAAACTTCAACCCGGAAGATCATTTTGACCGGAAGGAAGCGCGCAAACTGGATCGCTATGCCCACTTTGCCCTGGTCGCTGCTGACGATGCGATAAAGGACTCCGCCATTGATTGCAAAGCGGTAAATACCGACAGGGTCGGAGTGATTATGGGAGTCGGTATTGGAGGCCTTAACACATTCTATTCTGAAGTTGCCGATTTTGCACGCGGGGATGGAACTCCCAGGTTTAACCCGTTTTTTATACCGAAAATGATTGCGGATATTGCCGCAGGACATATATCCATCAAATACGGTTTCAGGGGTCCTAACTATACAACGGTATCGGCATGCGCATCTTCAACACATGCCATCATAGATGCTTTTAATGCAATCCGGCTGGGCAAGGCGGATATTATTATTGCAGGTGGAGCGGAAGCGGCAGTTACCCAGGCAGGGCTCGGGGGCTTTAACGCCATGAAAGCGCTATCGGAAAGAAATGACGATCCGCAAACGGCATCACGTCCCTTTGACAAAGACCGTGACGGATTTGTTCTTGGTGAAGGTGCCGGAATGCTTGTGCTTGAAGAAAAGGAACACGCCATCCGCAGAAATGCGCGCATTTATGCGGAACTTTCAGGAGGAGGTATGTCGGCCGATGCGCACCATATTACCGCACCTCACCCCGATGGACTGGGCGCTGTTTTATCCATGAAAGTTGCCATGGAAGATGCAGTGATGAACCCTTCCGATATCGCTTACATTAATGTTCACGGAACCTCTACGCCTCTTGGAGATGTTTCTGAACTGAAAGCGATACAACAATATTTTGGAGAACATGCTTTCCGGATGAACATCAGTTCAACTAAATCCATGACCGGGCACCTGCTTGGCGCTGCTGGCGCAATTGAAGCCATCGCTTCAATTTTCGCTGTTTACAAAGATGTCATTCCGCCAACCATAAACCATTTCACCGATGACCCGGAAATTGATCCACGGTTTAATCTCACCTTTAACAAAAAACAAAACCGGACGGTAGAAGCAGCCCTCAGCAACACATTCGGTTTCGGAGGACATAACGCCACGGTCATCTTTAAAAAATTTTCAACTACTTAACAACTATCAAAAATGGCATCTCGCAAAGTCGCAAAGTCCGCAAAGTATGAGAACTGAAAATGAAATTTCAAAAATTTTAGTGAATATCTTTCTCAAAGTTCACCGGACACCTGGACCTGGTTTGCTTGAATCTGTTTATGAAGCCGCTATATGCTATGAATTGGAAAAATTGGGAATTCCATTCAAAAGACAACAGGGCATTGAAGTGTACTATGACCATGTGAAAATGGAGTTGGGTTTCAGGGCAGATATTGTGGTTGATGGAAAAGTAATTGTAGAAATAAAATCTGTTGATACTCTTACGGATGTCCATTATAAAGTATTGCTGACTTATTTAAGATTAACTAATTTGAAATTAGGATTGCTTGTCAATTTTAATGTCACTTTAATAAAGAATGGAATAACAAGAATCGTTAATAATCTGTAATTCTTCGCGTGCTTTGCGTCTTTGCGAGAGAAAATATTTGCGAGACATAATGCGCACCTGAGTAACAAAAATTTAAAGGGTAGTTTTTTATGTCCGTCATCCCGCTTGGAGGTTATTTCAGGCACTTTTTCTCATCCGATAAAGATTTTACCAGAACCATAAAGCATATTACGGGTTTTTATCCTTCCAATATTCATGTATACAAACTCGCTTTCATTCATAAATCGTCAGCCGGTGAAGCGAAGGAAGGATATTTTCATTGCAACGAGCGGCTTGAATTTTTAGGCGATGCGGTTCTGAATACCGTCATTGCGGCATTCCTTTTTAAAAAATTTCCCTATGAAAGCGAGGGATTTCTCACCCAGGCGCGGTCAAAGATTGTCAGCCGGAACAGTTTAAACGAAATCGCACGGCTTCTCGATATTGTACAGATTATCCGGTATAATCCCGGCAGCACCGGAGACACTGAAACGATTCTTGGAAACGCATTTGAAGCCCTTATAGGAGCCATTTATATTGATAAGGGATTTGAAATGACAAAGAAATTTATTGTCAACCGTCTTTTGGGGGAGTTTATAGACCTCGATGAAGTCCTTGCCCGCGAGACCGACTTCAAAAGCAAACTGATCAACTGGGCCCAGAAGGAAAGGAAACCCGTTGTTTTTACGGTACTTAAAGAAACCGATAAAGGACCCCGCAGGGAATTTATAATAGAAGTAAGAGTAGATAATACAGTGGCGGGAAAAGGCATCGCGTTTTCAAAAAAAGCCGCTGAACAGAAAGCATCTGAAGAAGCGTGTGCAAAGTTGAAACACTTGATGGAGTAGGAAGGAGACGGGGAGACAGGGTGCAGTTGGCAATGGGCAGAAGACAGCAGACAATAAACAATAGCAACAGGAAGTATTATACTGTGCATGGTGTAAATTTCCACATTCATTACCCCATCGAAGTACGAACAAAATACGAACATGCGAAGTACGAATTCGTAGTTCGTAACTTCGTAACAAATTCGTACTTCGGTGGAATAATTTGCAATTAATTAGCCGACATTTCATGCCAAAGGCAGATCCGTCTTTGGCGGAAAAATGCGACAATAGATCCCGTTAATAGTATAATTGCACTAATGGCAACAAAAAAACTTAAAACAACAACCGATTACGATTTCCTGCTGGTCGCCATTGTTTGCCCGGAAAACGATTACCGGTTGTGCCGTGAAATCAATATTAAACTTAGAATACCCATGAAAAGGGCGAAAACGGATATTGAACACTTCCCCCCCGGGAAAAAACTCTCTGTCTTCTCCCTTTTTGAATACCTGCCGGGCGATAACGAACCTCAGTATAACCTTATATCCAACAAAAGTTCAGGGGAGTTGCTCGTACCCGCATTTAAAAGAGTTGATTATTTTTTGAGAATTAAAGGACCTTCATCCCTCATTCAGAGGGAAAAAATTCTTTTATCCCTTTCTGAAATTCCCTTTGTACTTTCCGCTTTTGAAGCGCCACCGGAGAAAATTAAATCCAAAGAGATATTATTGTTGTCGTAAAATGTCTTCCAAAACCAAAATCATCGCCACCCTCGGTCCTGCATCTTCGTCACGCAAGGTTCTCAAAGAATTAATCATTGCGGGTGTTGATCTCTGCCGCATTAACTTTTCACACGGAACGCATGACGATTGCGCTAAAATTATTGGCGATATACGCGCCATAAATTCTGAATGTGGGACCAATGTCGCCATCCTTGCCGACCTGCAGGGGCCTAAAATCCGAATCGGTGAGGCAAAAGAAAAAACCAAACTGAAAACCGGAAGTGAAGTCCTCGTCACAGACAAACCGGGCGTCACTACCTACGAAGTTATCCGCATCAATCATCCGGGAATCATGAAAGATCTAAAAGAAAACGATACAATCCTTATTGATGACGGCAATATTATTTTACATGTCAAAGAAAAAATAAAAAAGAACTACCGCAAAGCAATTGTAGTCAGCGGAGGTGCGCTGCTTTCCAACAAGGGAGTCAATCTGCCGCAAAGCCGGCTCTCCATGCCGTCTCTCACCCAAAAAGACAGGGCAGACCTTGAATTTGCGCTGGAACATAAAATTGAATGGATAGGGCTTTCCTTTGTGAGGCGGGCTGAAGATATTTCGGAATTAAAAAGCCGTGTACGGGAGCGTTCACCGCATACGAAGATAATAGCCAAGATTGAAAAGCCCGAAGCGGTGAAAAACATAGATGCGGTCATAAATGCTTCCGATGGCATCATGGTGGCGCGTGGCGACCTGGGCGTTGAGATGCCCATGCAGGATGTTCCGCTCATTCAGAAAATGCTGGTAAAAAAATGCCTCCTCGCATCGCGTCCCGTCATCATCGCAACGCAAATGATGGAAAGCATGGTGAATAACCTGTTTCCCACCCGTGCCGAAGTCAACGATGTGGCGAATGCGATCATGGACGGGGCGGATGCCGTCATGCTGAGCGCTGAAACATCCATCGGGAAACACCCGGTAAAAGTCATTGATGCGGTACAGAAGATCATCGCCCGTACGGAGACATACGAGGGTATATACAACCGCCATTACCCCCCCTCTGCGCCTGAAGATCCCCGCTTTATTTCCGACTCGGTATGCTACAACGCCTGTCTCCTCTCCGAAAGAATAGGCGCAAAAGCGATAATCACCATGACACACTCCGGGTACACGGCATTCAAAATATCCGCATTCCGCCCGAATGCTGATATCTTTGTCTTTACCTACAACACCGCCATACTGAACACCATGAATCTGCTCTGGGGAGTGAAATGCTTTTATTATGATAAGTTCGCTTCAACCGACCAGACCATTGATGAGATTAAAAAGATTCTAAAACAGCAGGGATTGGTAAAACCGGGAGATACGGTGATAAATATCGCCAGTATACCGATTGCCGAAAAAGGAATGTCAAATATGCTGAAGGTCAGCAGGGTGGAGGCAGGATAAAACCGGGCATACCGTTGCACCCATTCGGTTTATGCGGATCTGCCATTAGCAACAGAGATTTAAAATATGTACTTTTGTGGTTTGACTTACTTTAGTGTGAAACAGCAACTTCTCTGTTTTTTGTTGATTTTGTCATGGGCTCACTCCTTATCCCAGCACACTTTTTCGATATGTGCTGTGGATACCGTTACAGGTGAGGTTGGCAGTGCCGGGGCTTCCTGCATTGACGATATCGGTTGCGGTGGTTGCGGGGGAGTTGTGATTATCAGTGGTATTATTCCCGGTAAAGGGGCGGTCAATGCCCAGGCATCGGTATGTATACCTAATTACAACCTGCAGAATGCTCTTGGCTGGATGCAGCAAGGTTTTTCACCCCAGGCAATTCTTGATTCGTTGCAGGCGAACGATGCTTGCGCCTGGTATGACTGGTCGCGCAGGCAATACGGCATTGTGGATCTGTATAATGGTTCTGCCCGCAGCGCAGGATATACCGGGATCAACTGTCTTGATTACAAAAATCATATTACGGGTTCCAATTATTCCATTCAGGGAAATATTCTGCTGGGGCAGGAGATACTTGATTCAATGGAAGCGCGCTTTCTTAATTCCAATGGTGATCTTGCCTGCAAATTGATGGCTGCCCTGCAGGGAGCCAAAGTCCCGGGTGCAGATACACGATGTCTTAGTTCAGGGAATTCCTCCTTATCTTCATACCTGCGTGTAGCCCGGTCAACCGACACCGCTTCTTCATTTTATCTTGACATTGTCATAAAAAGCGGACCCTACGGTTATGAACCCATTGATTCGCTTCAGGAACTGTTTGACTCAATGCACAGTTGTACTGCATCTTCTATAGAAAAAATAAAAGGAACGTCACCGGTCAACCTTTTACGCAATCCTTCTGTGGGAACGCTTTCAGTTGTGGTCAGCCGGCAGGGAAACTCTCTTTACCGGCTGGAAACTTACGATAATCTGGGCCGGAGAATTTCTGTGCACGAGTTCAGGAAAAGTGTTACATGGGAGATAAATGCAATCTCTCCGGGAAATTATTACTACACGATAACGGATGTTCAGGAAAATAAAACCATAAAAACCGGGATCCTGCATATTGAATAGAATTAATTGAATTTCCTGGAAATCATCAAAAATAAATACATCCCCCCACGCTGTCCCTTTCCGCACCGGTAACCGATTTCAGGCAGTTTTTTTCTCCCCGCCACCTTAAAACACCGAGAAAACCGAAAATCAGCGCCTCTTTAAAATCAATAATTTTCTTTTCGGGTAGAATTATTTCTGCGGTACAGAGAGATCCAATGCGCTCAACCAGAAACCGGTTATGTGCTCCGCCACCCGTCATCAAAATTTTTTTCTTTTCTGAATCGCCATAGCGGGTTATTGCCCGGGCAATCTGTTGGGCAATATGCTCTGCAGCTGTACGTAATTTACCTTCCGGAGAACATCGGTTCCGGACAAAGAGCGGGAAAACGGCATTCTCCGCCCACTCCCTGCCAAGTGATTTAGGGGGGGGTAAACGATAATAATTGATCCTGTTAAGTTTTTTCAACAAAGGAATATTCACGTTGCCTTTTCGTGCAAGGGATCCGTTGCGATCAAATTCTTTTCCGGTCATACCGCTGAGGCGGTTAAGAAGGATATTGCACGGACAGATGTCAAAGGCGATGCGTTTTTTATTTTCCCTGAATGAAATATTGGCAAACCCGCCCAGGTTCAGGCAGTAATCATATTGAGGGAAAAGCAGTTCATCGCCAACCGGAACCAGCGGTGCGCCTTCACCGCCACGAACGACATCACCGGAGCGGAAATCCGTTATTGCCGGAATTCCGGTTACAGCAGCCATGACCGCACCATCCCCAATCTGAAATGTCACTCCTCTTCCGGGTTGATGAAAGACAGTATGACCATGCGAGGAAATGAAATTAACCAGTGAAATATGGTTCCGGGAAATAAATTTTTTTAAGAGTATAGCGCAATATTTTCCATAATCCCTATGCAACATTATCAGCGGTTCTCCATTCAGGAGAGAAGCGCCTGAAAGGCGTTTTTTCCATGGGAGGGAATAATGCTCCGTTTTTGCCATGACCAGACAGAAAAACCATTTTCTTTTCTTTCTGATGAAGCGGCAGTACGCCATGTCCAGCCCGTCAAGGGAGGTACCCGACATCAACCCGATAACCGAAAATTTATTTTGATTTTTGAACATATCTGAAAGTATCTGGTTTTTTTGCTTAATTTTGCAAAAAAACATAAAAAAAATCAATTACTAATGTTCTTCAAAAAAGAAGGAATAATGGTAAAACCAAACGAACCCGAATCCAATGCTGTCAATCTGATAGGTCAGGGAACGACCATCCAGGGCGACATTACTTCTAATGGCGATGTACGGATAGACGGTACATTAAAAGGAACGTTAACTTCAAAGGGCAAAGTTGTTGTGGGAACCACCGGGGTGGTAGAGGGACAGGTCAACTGCCAGAATGCCGATGTATCAGGATCGGTGCAGGCGAAAGTGATGATTTCAGAATTGCTTACGCTGAAGCCATCCGCCCGGCTGAACGGTGATATCATCACCAATAAACTTGCCATTGAGCCGGGTGCAGTATTTTCCGGGTCATGCAAGATGGGCGAGGCCGTAAATGAACGCACATCTTCCTGGTCATCCGGAAAACCCAATACTTTCGCAGGTGACGGAAAAACCGAAAAAGAATTCCAGCACCGAGCAGCCGAAAAGGTCGCTTAACCCGTATGTAAAATATTCCGGCATCGCCTTTCAGATGATCGTCATCATCCTGCTTGGACTTTTTGCCGGTATTAAAAGCGATGCTTTTTTTAAACTGGAATTTCCCGCCTTTACTCTTGCGTTAACCCTTCTTGCGCTGGGAGTTGCGCTTTATATACTTTTTAGAGATGTGAAGTGAAATTTACTCCGGACTGATTTCCACTTTTACGGTTTCGTTTACCTCATCACCTTTAAAATCACTTCTTGTGCAACGCACCTTATAGCGCGCTCCGTCAACGGTCGCATATTGCCATGAGTCGGAAGATGCGATATTAAGTTTTTTGCTGTAGTGATCATATATAGTATGCATGAATTTGCGTATGGTGACCGCATTTTCACCCGTACCCCGCACCCGGAACTCTATTTCCCTGATTATTTTATTCCCGTCCAGATTAAAAGTCAAATGCATGGTGTTATCATGCTCATCCCACCGTTTCCAGAGTTGATAAATGGTATTACCATCTATATTTTCTTCCCTGATTTCCCATTCCGGATTGTGATTGATCTTTATTGTTTCCCATGAATCACCGATATCAACGCCTGCGATGATTCCTTTTTCCGGCTTGAGAATCATCTCATTCAGGAATGATTCTTCTATTTTGACGCTGCATGAAAACAGCATTGAACAAAGCGGGAGAATCAAAAGATTCTTTAATGAATCAGCCATAACGATTTTTGTTTTTTGATATAATAAACAAGAGAAGGATTAAGCGCAAATTTAATAATATTGAACTAATGACAAATTGATGATAAAACCAATAAAATGCGAATATGCGAATTCCGATGACTATCGGGACTCATGATACGAATCCTTTACCTGCAATAATTCACAACAAGATTCGTTAGTTTATCAGGATGATAAATACAGAAAATATAAAACCGCTGGTCATCATTCTTCTGGCATTTTCCTGCAACAGCATCCAGGTCAAAAAATCCGGTGATGGGGCGGGAAAAGATAGTGCTATTGAACAATCAGGTTTTAATGACAGTTCACCTATCCCTGTTCAGAACACTACGGTGGCCGAACCATCCGCTTATTCAACGGACACTTCAATCATTGCTGACAGGACACATTATTTTGGACCACCATCCCTGAAAGAGTTTTACAATAAACTTACAAAGACAAAACAAAACTTTCTTCTGCCTGACGATAAAGATACGACCGTAGTTTTTAAGGAGGGGACTTCCGTTGAATTCAAGGCAGGATCATTCATCTCCGAAAAAACCGGGAAAGAAATTACGGGCAACATACAGGTATCGGTTCAGGAATATTATAAACTATCAGATATCATTCTTGCAAAGTTATCTGCTACATCAAACGGCAACCTTCTTGAAACCGGAGGAATGATTTATATAAGTGCATCATCGGGCAGTGAAAAATGTATTTTAAAAGAGGGAGAAACAATAAGAATAGGTTTTCCCGCAATTGAGATGAAAGAGGGAATGCAACTTTACAACGGTGAATGGACAGACGATTTCAGGATCAACTGGAATAAATCAAATCCGATAATAACAGAAGAGATAATTACAGCCGTTGACCAGGTGCCGGTTTTTCCCGGAGGATATTCAAAATTCCGGGAATACATAAACAAAACGGTTTACTATCCTAAAAATGCAATGGCTGATGGGCTACAGGGAAAGGTTTACATTTATTTTGTTATAGATAAAGAAGGAAACATCACTAAAGCAAAAATTAAAAGCGGTATTGACCCTGGATGCGACCGTGTTGCTCTTGAAGCGGTGAAGATGATGCCTAAATGGATTCCTGGCTGTTTGAATGGCATCCCTGTAAATGTCAGTTATATTTTACCCGTATTATTTTCATTGGGAAGCCCGGCAGTAGGGTTGGATTATAATGTGGACTTCGGTACTGTTTTTAATGATACATCAATAAGCAGTGCAGGCGCTTTTCAGATAAACAGGTACTTTTTCAGTTCATCTCAACTGGGTTGGATTAATTGTGACCGGCTGTGGAAAGATAATAATGCGGCAAGGGTTGACTACATTGTTCATCTAGGGAATGAAGAGGAATGTATTTCAACGGTTGTTTTTCACCGGTTTAAGGCAGTAATGACCGGAGCACAGGTGGGTACAATGTCTGTATACGAGAATTTACCATCAGGAGAAAAAATTACACTGGTCGCAATAAAATATATCAACGGAAAACCGTACCTGGCGGTAAAAGGAACTAAAATTTCTGCCAGGACCGAAAACGATCTGGAATTTCATCCGGTCACCATGGAAATGCTTAAATCGGAGATGAAAAAAATTGACATTTGATATCCCGTATCTTCGCATCATGGCGGTTACCCTGATTCAAAACGCTACAGTAGTCAACGAAGGCAAAATCTTTCCGGCTGATGTGGTTATTAACAACGAAACCATCAGCGCCATTACCGCACCGAAAAGCGCTCATGTAGAACGGCTGTCTTCAACTGTTCTTGACGCGACAGGTTTGTACATGTTACCTGGCGTCATTGACTGCCAGGTGCACTTCCGCGAACCGGGGCTGACACATAAAGGAGACATCTATACCGAGTCGAGGGCGGCAGTTGCGGGGGGGATAACTTCATTTATGGAGATGCCTAATACGGTTCCCCCGGTTCTGACGCAGGACCTTCTTGAAGAGAAATACGCAATCGCTTCGGAGAAATCGCTGGCGAATTTTTCCTTTTACATGGGCTTTTCCGATGATAACCTTGATGAGGTCTTACGAACCGATCCGGCAACGGTATGCGGAGTAAAGGCATTTCTCGGTTCAACAACAGGTGAAATGCTTATCCGGAATCCCCGCGCACTGGAAGAACTTTTCAGTAAATGCCGGTTGCCGGTTGCCGTTCATTGCGAGGATGATGATATAATCCGGAAAAACAGCGAAGAATACCGGAAAAAGTTCGGAGCAGATGTGCCGGTTGAATATCATCCGGCAATCCGCAGTGCCGAGGCATGTTACAAATCTTCAAGTTTTGCGGTTGACCTTGCCCGCAAATACAATACGCGCCTTCATGTGATCCATGTATCAACGGCAAAGGAGACCTCTCTTTTTGATAACGACATACCTCTCAGCAAAAAACACATTACCGCAGAGGTTTGCGTACATCATTTATGGTTCAGCAATGAGGATTACAAATCAAAAGGTTCGTTGATAAAATGGAACCCGGCCATAAAAACCAAAGAAGACCGCGAAGGCCTTTTCCTGGCATTGCTTGACAACCGGCTTGATATAATAGCCACCGACCATGCACCGCATACGCTTGAGGAAAAAGAACACCCGTATTTTCAATGTCCGTCAGGCGCTCCTATGGTGCAACATTCGCTTGCCGTCATGCTCGAATTTTATCACCGGGAAAAAATTACTGTGGAAAAAATAGTTGAAAAGATGTGCCATACACCTGCAATTTGTTTCGGTATTGAAAAACGGGGTTTTATCCGGAAGGGTTACTATGCCGATTTTATCCTCGTTGATCTCAACGCTCCCTGGACGGTTGATAAAACAAACATCCATTATAAATGCGGATGGTCGCCACTGGAGGGAGAAACTTTTCGATCTACCGTTACGCACACTTTTGTAAACGGCTATCCGGTTTATGAAAACGGCAGGTTCAATGAAACAAAGCAGGGTAAAAGGATTATTTTCAGGAGGCAAACAAGATCCTGATCATTTATCCTGAAGGGAATGCGGTACCATGTACCGAATCTTATTGTAAGTTTGTAACATCATTCAATATAAGCAGGGTATGATTTCAAAAAAAATTGAAGCAGCGCTCAACAAACAGGTTGAGTCGGAGGCAATTTCATCGCAGATTTACCTGGCAATGGCTTCTTGGGTGGAAACACAAGGACTTACCGGAACATGCCAATTTCTGTATAAACATTCCGATGAAGAACGGCTTCACATGTTAAAACTAATCCGCTTTTTAAACGAGCGTGGCAGACACGGTATTGTTCCGCAAGTGAAGCAACCGTTTAAAACTTTTGAATCCCTGAGTGCGGTTTTCAGACAAATCCTTGAGCACGAAATCCATGTTACGCAGGAAATAAACAATATCATCTCCTTGTGCTTGCAGGAAAAGGACTACACCACGCATAACTTCATGCAGTATTATGTTGCAGAGCAGATTGAAGAAGAGCGGGTGGCAAAATCGATTCTTGACAAACTCAACCTGATAGGCGATGACAAAGGCGGTTTATACCTTTTTGACCGGGATATGCAGAATTTTCCCCTGCAGGATGGAAATCAGGCGGAACAGGGAACAAAAGCGGGATGATTCTATTCTGTACCCATCGGTATACATATATTGCTTTTGATTTTTTTTCTTATTATTGCTCATTATTTGCTGAAAAGATCACCTTGTAATACCCCTGCCTGCCCTCATGCAATCAAAAATTTTTATCCCACTTCTCATACTTCCCCTGCAATTAATTTCAGGATCCAATGAGACGGTACAGGAAGTCAGCACCCAGGTGAAGTCGGTGATCATTTACCTTGACGGAGCCGAACTGGCACATTCGGCCCAGGTAAATCTTGAAGTTGGCAGGAACCGCGTTATTTTTACGGGACTTTCGCCAAAATTAGTTTCAAAAAGCGTACAGGTAACAGCGCCCGAAGCGGTTACTGTTTTGTCAGTTTCAGACCGCATCAATTACCTTGCAAAGCAACTGGAAAACCAGCGGATCAAACAACTGAAGGATTCGGTGAACTTTCTTAAAGAAAATCTCGTTCAACTGAAAGATGACCGCGATGCGTATGAGACCGAAAAAAAAATGCTTATCGTTAACCAGTCCATTGGCGGGCAGGATAAAGGGGTAGCGATGGCGGAACTGAAAATTGCTGCCGATTTCTACCGTTCGCGTATTAAAGAGATCAACAGCGCGGTTTCAAAAATAGAAACCCAGGAGAAAAAACAGAGAGAAATTCTCGATAAAGTAACCAGCCAGTTGTATGAATTGAACGCGAAATATAATCCGCCAACTGCCGAGGTATCTATCCTGCTTGCCGTCACTTCGAAAACTGCAGCCACGCTTGAAATCAAATATCTTATCACCGGAGCCGGATGGTCGCCTCTCTACGATCTGCGTGCGGAAGATGTTGACAAACCCATCGAACTTAAATACCGCGCTAATGTTTTCAATAATTCGGGTTTTGACTGGAATAATGTAAAATTCAAACTCTCTACGGCTGATCCTATGCAATCCGCTGCACAGCCGCGGCTGGAACCCTGGTATCTTGATTATGAACAACCGGTTTACGGTTACAGTAAAGGCCAATATGACATACAACAGAAAGAAGGGTATACTCAAAATGTAATCATACCGCAGCAACAATTATTGTATGAAGGAAAAAGCGTAATCATGAAGGATTCTGTAGAATTTGCCGAAATCATGGTATCGGAACTGAGCGCTGAGTTTGACATTAAAGAACCCTATACCATTCCGTCCGATGCAAAACCATATATTGTGGATATTACCACGCACACTCTTCCTGCTTCTTACCAGCATTTCAGCGTGCCGAAAATTGACCGCGATGCATTTTTGCTTGCCCGCATAACCGGCTGGGAAGACCTCGACCTGGTAGAAGGTCCGGCAAAAGTTTACTACGGAAATACATTTGTGGGTAATTCTTACATTTATACACGAAGCGTTGATGATACCTTAAATCTATCTCTTGGCCGTGACGGGAAAATACTTGTTACCCGATCCAAACTGAAGGATTTCAGCAGTACAAAATTCATCGGGTCAACAAAAAAAGAGACCTATGCGTATGAAATCGGAGTGAAGAATAACCGGAAAGGAAATATCAATATTGAAATACAGGACCAGATCCCGATTTCAAAACAAGGTGATATTTCGGTAGAGGTGCTTGAGACATCAGGCGCCAAAACGGATGCCGTAACGGGACAACTGACATGGAATTTCAACCTTGCGCCCGGTGAGGCAAAAAAGATAACTTTATCCTTTTCTATAAAATATCCGAAAAATAAAACCGTTAATACTAAAAGATACAAAAGAAAGATGCGGGCTAATTTTTAATTGTTGTTACTGTTATTCAGAATCCATGAAATTTTGGTATGCTCAAATTGAATTCAGAAAAGAGGTATAAGGAATAAGGTATATGGTATATGGGTTCCCTATACCTTATACCCTATACCCTAAATTTTTGTGCCTTATCCTGAAATCAGTTTGAACTTACGATATCTCATAAAGAATCTTACTTAATAATTTAAATCTTATGATTCTCACATTTGAAGAACTCCGCCAGTTAAAAGACAAACTGCCCTCCGGCAGCATGCAGAAAATTGCCGATGAATTAAAGATTGACGTTCAGCACGTCAGGAATTATTTCGGGGCAGACCACTACTCGCAGAAAAACATTCCGGGCGTACACTATGAAAAGGGCGGTCCTGGTGGCGGGATAGTAAAATTGTACGATACTACAATTTATGACTGTGCGCAGAAGATGCTGAAGAACAGGAACTGAAACTACTACATCATTTCACTCTTCCACCTTTTCCTGCTTCTTATATTCATCCAGCAGTTTTTCCTGTATTTCGAAAGGAACGGCAGCGTAATGCGAAAACTTTAATGTGTGGTATGCCCTTCCTTTTGATAGCGATCTCAGCGTTGTGGAATATTTATACAATTCGGCAAGCGGCACCCGCGATTTTATGATCTGGTAACTGCCGTCAGTATCCATTCCCTGGATGATGGACCTGCGTGTCTGCAGGTCGCGCATCACTTCGCCTATCACATCTTCAGGGGCGAATACTTCCACATCATAAATGGGTTCGAGGATTTTCGGGTTTGCTTCAAAGAATGCGCCTTTAAACGCTTTCATGCCTGCAATTTTAAAGGAGATATCGTTGGAGTCAACATCATGCATACTTCCGTCATGAATGCTGACGCGTACATCGCGCACATAAGATCCGGTAAGCGGTCCGACCTCCATTTTTTCCATAATTCCTTTGAGGATGGCAGGCATGAACCGGGCGTCAATGACCCCGCCAACGATGCAGTTGTTGAAAACTAATTTCCCCCCCCACTGGAGGTCTATGATTTCGGTAGCGCGGACGCTCATACCGGCCGGGGGAGGCATATTTTCTTTATAGGGTTCCACCAGGAGGTAAACCTCACCGTATTGCCCGGCACCACCGCTCTGTTTCTTGTGGCGGTGATGGCCCTGTGCCTGCTTCTGGATGGTCTCGCGATAGGGTATGCGCGGTTTAATGTACTCCGGCATAACCTTATTGATATTTTCAAGTTTCCATTTTGCTACCGCAAGGTGCAGTTCTCCCTGTGCGTTGAGTATGGTTTGCCGCAATTCGCGCGATTGCTCGACAACAAGAGTAGGATCCTCAATACCCATCTGTTTCAGACCGGCAAATATTTTTTCTTCATCGCCCTGTTTAACCGGGATAATGGCGGTCTGTATTTTATGCAGCGGGAATTGAATCAATTCATATTCCACCGGGAATGGTTTTTCATGGAGCGTCTGGTTGGTATGGGTGTTTTTCAGTTTTACCGTGGCGCCAATATCACCTGCCAGAAGGGAAGGTACCTCAATGCGCTCTTTTCCGTTCACGATGAAAATTTTATTCAGATGTTCCGATGAGTAGGTCTTTTCGTTTATCAGGTCCATGCCTACTTTTATTTCGCCCGTGCAGGCCCTGAAAAAGACCATGTCGCCAAGGTGGGGTTCTACAAGGGTCTTAAAAACAAAAAATGAGCCGGGTTTTTTCTGGTCGCAGGGTATTGTGTCTCCACCTGTGGTTTTTTGCGGCACATCGGAAGGGATTATTCCGGCATTGCAGAAAAATCCCATCAGCCGGCCGCTTCCCATGTTCCGTTTTGCAGAGAGAGAGAAAACCGGGAAGATATTTCTTGAAGAAAACGCCTTTTTTAATCCGTTCGCCATTTCATCCTCGCTGAGTTCGCCTTTTTCAAAGTAGAGTTCCATCAGTTTTTCATCGCTTTCGGCCACTGCCTCAACCAGGATGCGGTGAAGTTCTTCCGCTTTTTCTTTTTCTGAGGAGGGAATAGCGGTCTTTTCGGGCTTGCCGCCATCGGCAGGGAATTTATACATCGTCATGCGCAGCACATCAACAATAGAGTTAAAACCGATGCCCGGATTTACGGGATACTGTATGACCGTTACTTTATTCCCGAACCGGTTCTTCAGTTGTTCAACGTTCTTGTCATAATTGCATTTTTCGTGGTCGCACTGGTTTACGGCAAACGCCACGGGCAATCCCGCTTTTACGGTTTTAGGCCAGATGATTTCGGTTCCCGTTTCAACACCGCTCTGGCTGTTGATGACGATAATACCCTGGTCGCAAACCCGCATGGCGGCCGTGGGTTCACCGGTGAAATCATCGCTGCCGGGCGTATCAATAATATTGAGTTTTGTGCCGCGCCAGTCGGTATGCAATATGGACATGGAAACCGAGTACCCGCGCACGTGTTCAATTTCATGGTAATCGGATACCGTATTTTTATCTTCAACGGTTCCCCTGCGCTTTATGGCGCCCGATTCGAAAAGCATGGACTCGGCAAGGGTTGTTTTACCCGAATAAGCATGTCCGAGCAAGACAATATTGCGTATATCCCGGATAGTATAGGATTTCATATAAGAATGATGTTTATCAGGTTAAAGAGAAAATAAGCCATAAAGTTAGAAAAAAAAGAGGCGCTGGCGTTCCGGATTGAGTAACCTCTTTACTTACCCTACCCGAAAATATCATCACCATTTTTTGTTGTAATGCGCGCAACTTCATCAACCGGCATATTTAAAACTTCCGCTACTTTATTTATCACAAGCACAAGGTATGCACTCTCATTTCTTTTCCCGCGGTAAGGAACCGGTGTGAGATAAGGCGAATCAGTCTCAAGAACAATATGTTCAATCCCTATTTTCCGTACAACATCAGGCAGAGCAGAATTTTTATAGGTAATAACTCCCCCGATGCCGAATTTAAAATTTCCAAGTGAAAGAATCCGGGCAGCATCCTCGTATGTACCGGGAAAGCAATGAAAAATACCAAAAATTGAAGGATCGTGTAACGCTTCAAGTATCTCAATGATTTTATGCAGCGAAGCACGGGAATGAATAATCACCGGCAGTGAATAACGTTTTGCGACATCGCATTGTATTTTGAACGCATCAACCTGCTCATTTATGAATGTTTTATCCCAGTAAAAATCCAGCCCAATCTCCCCTACTCCGTAAAATTTTCCACCGGCAAGGTTTTTTTCAACTTCAGCAAGTTCCTCCCTGTAATTTTCTTTCACCGAGCATGGGTGCAACCCCATCAAAGGAAAACAGGTCCCGGGATATTTTTTGCAAACATCAAGCAGCGGCACAACGGTAGCGTTGTCAATGTTCGGGAGAAAAACCCTATTAACTCCCGCAGAAACGGCTCTCTTTATGACTTCATCCCGGTCATTTTTGAAATCCTCAAGGTAGATGTGGGCGTGGGTATCAATAAGCATAGATTTTTTCAATCAGTTGGTTTACTTTTTCTTCAATCAAATCCCTTACTTTAATCCAATCCCGAATTTCCATATTTTTCGGGTCGGGAATATTCCATTCTTCTCTGTGATTTGCGGGAATATGCGGACAAGCATCACCGCATCCCATAGTAATCACATAATCAAAAAGCAATTCGCGGTATTCTTCAACTGATTTGGACTGATGGAGAGACAAATCATACCTTTTCGTTTTCATCGCTTCAATGGCTTTCGGATTTATTTGTCCCGATGGCTTTGAACCTGCACTGAAGGCAACCACTTTTCCTTTGCCGGTGATCTTTGCAAATGCCTCCGCCATCTGGCTGCGGCAGGAATTTTCAATGCAAACGAATAATATTTTTTTCACGGCACGTTTTATTATTTCCTGATTGGCGATTGCCGTTGAAATGGCACCCTCACAGTAAAAAACGATACCTTTTCCAGGATATGGCAACTGTTGCAACTTGCCGCTAACACATTAAATTCTTTATTAAAGGCAACTGTATCCATGTTCTCAACTGCCTTTTGCATTTCAGGTAAAACACCGGTCAAAAAGTACTCCGCTGATTTTGTCCTCTTTGGTCTGCGCTGGAGACCATTTTCGATAGTGAGTTTTATTTTCTCCAACTGATATTTTGCGCATTCCCAGTTTTCGTCTTGCCCGGCCCAATAAAGTTCCTGGTAGCGATACCCTGTCTCAATCATTGCGATGTCAAGTCCGCGAAATTGTCTCTCAATGGTCTTTAATTTTTCTTCATCTGTTCCTGTTATCCAGTCCCCTTGTATTGAATCCCTGTCCAGATGGCTGCATGACCGAACAATTATCGCAGCCAGCGCCAGGGTGCATAATCCGGTTACAATTAAATATTTTATTTTCATCGTTTGCGTATCAATTCAAGAATTCCGGTAATAAACGTCAACGGATGAACGGGATTACCGGGAACAAATAAATCAATTTTGTGCATAGTTAAAAAATTCCTGTTCAGGGCCGGACTGCCGTCAAAAATTCCCCCGCTGATGGCATCTGTTCCCGCAAGAATGATGATTTTCGGTTCGGGAATCGCATCGTAACAGATCTGCAGCGGCACCGCCATATTCTCTGTGATGGGTCCCGTGATTACAATTCCGTCTGAATGGCGCGGAGAAGCCACAAACTCAATTCCATATCGGCCCATATCGAAGTTCACATTTCCGCAGGCATTTAATTCCAGTTCACAACTGTTGTCTCCACCTGCCGAAACCTGTCTTAACTTTATTGAGCCGCTGAAGTACTTTGAGATCTCTGTCCGGATAATATCAGGATTTAACTCAATGGTTTTATCTTCACCATCCTTAGTGATCAGCCGTTCTCTTTCGTTGGTAGAAATTTTATAGTCAGTTGTAAATTTGATTTTATCGGGAAAAGCAAATGCACATTCTCCGCAAAAAGCGCACCTGCCCAGATCAATGCACACCGGGCTTCCCGTAATGGCCTCAGTCGGACATAACTCAACCAGCGCATTTTCATCTATTGTTTCTTTTGAAATGACAGGCCTTCCCCTGAAAATTCCCGGAACTTTGGCATGAGTTACATCCGGGATATATTGCTTTCCCTGGCGGAGAAGTATTTTTATATTATCAATCATGCTTCCGGGTTAATTTATTTTTTAAACATGAAATATACCGCCAGAACCAGGAAAATAAATCCGATGAAATGGTTCATCTTCAATGTTTCATTGTTAAAAAACACCAGGGAGAATAAAACAAAAACCATCAATGTAATTACTTCCTGGATTACCTTTAGTTCCACAAGAGAAAATGGCCCTCCGAATTCCTTATAACCCAGTCGGTTTGCCGGAATCTGAAAACAGTATTCAAAAAAGGCGATTCCCCAACTGATGGCAATGACACCTGCAATACTCATGTTCTCAAACCAATTCATTTCCCGGAATTTTAAATGACCATACCACGCTAAAGTCATGAAGGAGTTGGACAGAAGCAGCAAAAGAATAGTCAGAAGTGGTTTCATAAATTTTATTTATTAAAGGTCATGTCCGCAATAACTCAGATTAAAACTCTTGTTGCATACCGGGAAGTCGGAAATTTCATTGTTGCGCACCGCCAATGCAAGCGCCAGCCAGTTATGAAAGGAAGGGTCTTTTACCTTGTAGTGTACAAGGTTCCCGTTTTCACCGGTGATTGCGCAATGACAAATTTCCCCTCTCCATCCTTCCACTAATGAAATGCCGAACAAATCGGGAGCGGGAAATGATAATTCTTTTCTTTTTTTATTTTCAGGTGGAATACTTTTTATCATGTTCCTTATAATCTCTATGGATTGTAATATCTCTTCTTTACGGATCTGCGTACGCGAATAAACATCACCATAATGTTTAATTACCGGTTCGTGATTCATTCTTTCGTACCAATCGTGCGGATGTGATACCCGTATATCCCTGGGTATTCCCGACATCTTTGCCGCCATGCCGACAGTCCCGATAGAAGCCGCCTGTTCTTTTGTCACCGTTCCGGTTTTTTCCAGGCGCGCCAATACGCTGGGGAGCGTCTTGAATTCGTCATACATTTCTATAAAATCCCGTTCGTATTCATCAAACAAACGTTTCAATGGGTCTCCCAATTGTTTTGTGAACGGGTAATTATTTTTTCCCGCCCTGATTAATCCTTTGCCCAATCGGTTTCCGCACCAACGCTGAAAATAATTGATAACCGGTGTGCGCAGTCGTCCAAAAACAGCGCTTCCGAGTTGATACGCAATATCGGTGCAAAGTGCGCTTAAGTCGCCCGTATGAATCGCTATTCGCTCCAGTTCCAATGCCAGCGTCCGTGAAAATTGCAAGTGATCCTCCGCGTCATAGTTGCATAAACTTTCCCAAAGGTTTACGAAAGCAGTAGTATGCCCGGCTACGGTATCTCCTGCAATGGATTCTGCAAAGTGGGTACGTTGTAAAAGATTATTCTTTTTCAAAAATAATTGCTCGGTTCCTCTGTGCTGGTAGCCCAATTGAATTTCAAGGTGAAGAATCTGCTCTCCATCGCAGATAAACCGGAAATGTCCCGGCTCTATGATTCCCGCATGAATGGGACCAACGCCCACTTCATGCACTTCCTCGCTTTCTATGGCATAGAAAGGATAATTCTCGATGCGGGAATTTTTATCTGCACGGCTGAAAGGATAACGCACGGGCTTAAGCCAGGGGTGGTCGGAATATTTTATTCCGAAGTTTTCATGGATTTCTCTTTCAAAAAGATGAAATGCAAGATGGTGATGTGTGAAAGAAGGGAGAACAGAATTGAAATTTATGACAGAGGAAGAAATGGTTATCAAATGTTCCCGGTCATTCGCTATGCAACAGATTAGTATTAACTGATCGCGGTGAGGATATCCGAAATAATTAACGCAATGACAACTTTCATCCTGAAGCAAGGAAATACTCTGCTCCAGCAAATCCTCGTAATTCAGAAGCGGAATATCCCAAAGGGAAACGGTACTGTTATTTTTTATGCGTATATGTTTTATCATATTTAATGCGGCAGAGTAATGATTGCCGCATGAATAAGATTGACCAACTCAACAGGAGGATAAATACCAAGATAGAATACCATTCCCAAAAGAGCCCATTGTGAAAGCGATTCTGCCGGTTTGATTTTTTCCTCCGGAACATTTCCATAGGGGGGGGAGAATATCAGGCGAAAAAAATTTTTTCCCAGAGCCCACACTGAAAAAGTGAGAAGCACGAGTAAAAGAATCAACAGCATGAAATATCCTTTTTCTGCCATTGCCTTAAGGATCATGAATTCGCTGACGAACAAGCCCGATGGGGGCATTGCGGTAATGCAGACAAAAAGGAGCAGCATAATTATTGCCCCGGAATTATAATAATGAAAATATCCACCCGTCCTTCTGATAAGATAATTATTAAAGATGCGATAGACCTGTTGTATCTGGTAGAACATCCCCGCTTTCGTGAACGAATGGAATATTAAATGGAGAAATGCCGCATAATATCCAATGCCCCCGGTGCCAAGACCGATCGCGACAATCCCCATATTTTCCAAACTGGAATAAGCAAACATTCTCTTAAAATGCCTGACACGGATAAGATATACAACGGCAACAAAAACAGATAAAATGCCTGCAACGAGCAGAATGTAATTTGCCCAGGTGGCAATGGATGTCGGAGCAATCACGGAATAGAATCGGAAGATCGCCATAAATCCTACATTCATCAGCGTAGTTGAAATAAACGCGCTGATGGGTGGAGGGGCAACGGTATGCGCATCCACGCAAACGGTATGCATGGGAAATAATCCCATTTTGGCGCTGTAACCAATCAGCACGAAAAGAAATGCCAGTTTGAGCCAAAAGGGATTGAACGCAACCGCGTTGTGAATAAGGGATGAATAGGTAAGATTTATGGTAGCGGCTTCTTGTGCTGCTATGCTCAGAAGGAGAATCCCGATGAACGAAAATGCAAGCGCAACGGAACAGACAAAAAGATACTTCCATGCCGCTTCAATGGCATATTCTGTCCGTTCATGATAAATGAGCACTGTAGCGGCAAAGGTGGTGAGTTCTACAAATACCCAGGTAACGCCAATATGACTGGAAAGAAAAGCGCCCGTTTGCGCCACGATCAGCAGACAAAATGCGGCATAATAAATTGACTTGGCGCGGTGCGGAGTGGTATGATGCCGGTGGTGATATTCAAGGTATCCCGCGCTGTGATACGAAGAAGCGGAGGAAAGAACAGCCAGCACAAGCAACATAATCATTGCCGCTCCATCAGGGATAAAATAGCTAAGTTCTTCCCTGTTCAAATGCAGATACGCATAAACCGTTAAACCCCATTGCAGAGCATTGAAAAGCATCAGCAAAATATGATGCAATATCTTACTCCGCGTAAAAAATAAACTCCCTATAAGAGCGATGGCGATGATAAAATAATAAATGATCATTTTTCAGGGCATGATAATCAAATGACTCATCGTGCAAATTCAGGTTGATTTTGTTATTCGTTTTATAAATCTCTTAACTGGCTCAGATGATTTACATCCGGTTCCTTAAAAACATCCCCGATTTTATTTACAAAAATCCCGGTCACCAGGACACTTACAAAAAAATCCAGCAGAATGCCGGTATTTACCAGCATGGGCATTTTGCTGCCGACTGCAAGCGATAAGATGAAAACCCCGTTTTCCACTACCAGGAACCCCATTAACTGTGTAATTATTTTTCTCCGGGTAATGATAATATACAATCCCGTAAACAGTGAAGAAAGCGCCACCACAAAATATATCGTGTAAACCGGGGAATTGTCAATGGTCATTGAGAGCAGGGAAGATGCAAGAATGATGAGCGTTACAATAACGAGGGATGCAAAATTTGGCAAATAGGGTTCCACCTCGCGGGTTATCTTATTTCTTTTGATCAGGTAATTAATGAAGAGCGGAATTACAATAGTTTTAAAAAGGATGGTTTCCAGCAGAATAAAGACAAGATTCAGGGTGCTGATATCGTGCAGTTCGGAAAAACTTAAACCGAATAAAAGAATTCCCTGCAGGGCAAGGATTTTGATGAAGGTGCTCATCCGGTTGGCAATACCGATATATATCAGGGTTATGGTAAATGTTATAAGAAAAACGTGAATCATGATGTTTAAGCGGCAATAAATTTTCCCGTTACGAACAGCACTCCCAAAAATATCAGCAATGAAATAGAGGTGACCGCAAAAATAAACTGCGGGTTATGGTTCATCCTGAATCTTGCCATGAAGGATTCAATGATTCCAACGGTCATTGCAAACAGAATCTGGACCCCGATAAAAATAGGTATTGAGTAAAACCATTCTTTACCCGGGGTGAGAAAAAAATTAGCAATGAGGGCTCCATACATGGCGAATTTCAGGTTGGCCGCATAGAGTATAAGCCCAAGGTCAAATCCGCTGTTGTCAAGGATCATCACTTCATGAACCATCGTAAGTTCCAGGTGGGTTTTCGGGTCATCCACGGGCATGCGGCTGTTTTCCGTCATGGCAATAATCACGATGACAAAAGCGGCAAGAACGCCAACGGCATAAGAAACGTAAGAACCAAAATGGAGAGAACGGAATATCTCGAAGAAGGATTCGTAACCGGTAAGAAGCGCGAAAGATCCCATAAGTATAAAGAAAGCGGGTTCAACAAGCATGGAATAAAGCGCTTCCCGGCTTGCGCCCATGCCCTCAAAACTGCTCCCAGTATCAAGCGAAGAGATAATCATAAAAAATTTTCCCAATGCAAGTACGTAAGCGAAGCAGACAAAATCCCATTTAAATGAAATCAATCCCGGGCTGTCGCCAAAGGGGATAAAAGAGATTGCCGCCAATACCGAAGAAAAATAAATTGCCGGGGCGATCTGAAAAATCAAACTGCTTGTTTCGCTGTACACAGCGCCTTTTCTGAATAACCGCCAGATATCTTTCAGCGGTTGGAAAATTCCGGGACCCTTTCTGCCGGAGAGAATGCTTTTAATGCGAATGATTATCCCGGGAAAAAACAGAGTGGTGGCGATGATCAGAAGAATCCCTGTAATGTCCATTCGTAAATACGTTATTAGTTCAAGGTTTCAACAATCAATGAAATTATGATTGCCAGAACGATAAAAATTATTCCGTATAAAATATAAAATTGCACTTTCCCGTTTTGAAAAAATCGGAACGCATTGAAAAATCCTTTCAGATATTTTATTGGAAAATCAATAAGAACGGCTTCCATCCTGTCGTAAGGATTTGTCTGCAGGCCCACCGGCCCCGGGAACACGCCTTTTATTTTTTCTTCCTTTTTATTCATCATCAATAATGGCCGCACTAATTTTCTGTAGGAGCGGACAAACGAGTTTGCCGTATATTGAAGCTTGGCTCCCGGGCCGGTATATCCGCAACCCCAGGTAGGCGATACCAATCTGTTTGGGGAAGCGACAAGCCATCTTATGCCGAAGAGAAGGATTGAAAGGAGAATCAATGCAAAGGCGGACATGCTGATACTCTGAAATAAAGGAAAAAATTCTGCCGGTTGTCCAGTAAGGTTTTTTACAGCGGTAAAAAGTCCTGCAGGAATTACTGCGATTCCGACAAAAAACTGCGGCAGAAGCCCTATCAGGATAATGAATATTGCAATAAGATATTTCGGAAAAAGTATGGCGTTTTTCGCTTCATGCACCGGTTCATGATAGAGATGACGTTCCTTCCCTAAAAACATAATACCAAATGCCTTGGTGAAACAAAGCATCGCCAATCCGCCAATGAGCGTCAATCCGGAGACAGAACCTATCATCAGGATAGAGAAAAGGATATGCTCTTGGTTGATTCCATTAAATAATCCGGAATAAATGATAAATTCAGAAACGAATCCATTAAAGGGAGGCAGTCCGCAGATAGCCAGGGATGCTATGAGAAATAAAATGGCTGTTTGAGGCATCTTTTTAATTAAACCGCCAAGATGTTCAATCTCCATCGTGTGTGTTTTCTGATAAACAGTTCCCGCACCGAAAAATAAAAGCGACTTAAAAAGGGAATGATTAAGCGAATGAAGCAGCGCCCCGGTAAAACCGGCAAAAGTTAGGTAGGAATTATTTAGCCCCAGACCAATTAAGCCAAGCCCTATTCCCATTCCGATAATTCCGATATTTTCTATGCTGTGATATGCCAGTAATTTCTTAACGTTATGCTGTACAATGGCAAGCATCACACCATATACCCCTGAGAGGAGTGATATCAGAAGAACGATGCAGCCCATTGCCAGGTAATCCATGTTTATCAGCAGGAGCATTCTGAGAATTCCAAAAATGCCAAGTTTGATGATCACTCCCGACATCACTCCCGAAATATGGGCGGGTGCAGCAGGGTGTGCATACGTAAGCCAGGTATGAAACGGAACAAATCCCGCTTTAAAAGCAAAGCCGATAAAAAAACAGATAAAAAGCAATGACCCTGCAGATGGTCCAACCGATCTGCTATACTCGTTTATGGCATTAAAATCATAGGAACCGGTATGATGACTGATATAGATAAACCCGATGGTAAGAAAGAGCACTCCAATATGGGACTGCACCAAAAAATTAATTCCCGCTTTGATGGTTGCCATTTTCCCGTGTTCAAAAATTACCAACAGAAAAGAAGAAATTGTCATTATTTCCCAGAAACAAAGGAAGGCAAGGAAATTCTGAATAAGGAAAATACCAATCATGGAAAAATGATTGATCATATAACTTGCAAAATGGAGGGAAAGATTACCGGGCTGATTTTCGTAACTTTTCATATAACTCCTGCCGTATAAAATTCCGGTAAGCGAAGTGAAATTGGTCAGCAGGATAAACCAACCCGCAAGGGCATCGGCTCTTACCGGTATTGTTCCGAAAACATAACCGCCATCAAAAATTTCCTGAAAGGATTCCCCAAAAAACGTTTTTACGGCAATATAAGAACTCAAACCCGCAGAAAAGAGTACGGCAAGAAGCGCAATATTACTTTTCCAATCCGCTCTTATTACGATTGTAAGAATAACGAAGAAGGCGATACTAAAAAGTGCAACAACGCTCAAACTCATGCTGTCAAATCACCAGGATTTTGCGGCAATAATACATGATTTTAATCAATTTTCTTCTTTGCAAATCCTTTTTACTTTGCATTTACTGAAACAACGGTAGACAAATATTAAAAAATCCAACATCCATGCACAAGATATTATATGCTGAATTTCTTGCCCAGGATATTAAACGGTTCCGCATCCAAGCCCTCAAAATTGCACAAAAAAGAAAAGCCGGGCAGTTTGTCATTATCCGCGTAAGGGAAAATGGCGAACGCATTCCCCTGACCATTGCCGGAAGTGACAAAAAAGAGGGATCGGTTACTATTATTGTACAGGGTATAGGCAAAACAACAAAACAATTAAATAAACTGAAGAGTGGCGATTCCATAATGGATATTGCAGGACCTCTGGGGAAACCTTCTGAAATTGAAAAATTCGGAACTACAGTAGTCGTTGGGGGGGGCGTAGGAACTGCGATCGCTTACCCGGTGGCTGTGGCGCTGAAAGAAAAGGGCAATCATGTAATATCCATTGTAGGAGCCAAAACAAAAGACCTTGTCATCCTTGAAAAAGAGATGAAAGATACCAGTGATGAATTATTCGTCACAACCGATGACGGCAGTTACGGCTTTCACGGATTTGTCACCGATAAATTGCTTCAGATTCTTAACAGCGGCAGCAAAGTTGATTTTGTTCTGGCCATCGGACCCATCCCCATGATGAAACGGATTGCCGATGTTACAAAACCGTTTGGAATAAAAACGGTAGTAAGTTTGAATCCTATTATGGTGGATGGCACAGGAATGTGTGGCGGATGCCGCGCAACCGTAGATGATAAAACGGTATTTGTCTGTGTTGATGGTCCTGAATTTGACGCGCACAAAGTTGATTTTGATTTGCTGACTAAAAGAAACCGGGCGTATATGAGAGAAGAAAAAGTGGCGATGGAAAAGTTTATGAAGGAGATGTTGTAAAAACAACACACCCCCCTAACCCCCCTCTTGATAGAGGGGGGAATAGAACAAGTCCCCTCTAAAAAGAGGGGATTTAGGGGTGTGTTATTCCGAATTTATGAGTTTATCAATTATCAGGATGCACCGTTTTACCTATGTCAACGCCTAAAAGAATTTATTATAACCCTAAACTAAAAGAATTGGCACGAGAGTTTAGAAATAATCCCACACTTTCTGAAAAATTGTTTTGGCAACGATTAAAAAACAAACAAATTATGGGTTACGATTTTCACAGACAAAAACCAATAGGAAATTATATTGTGGATTTTTATTGTTTTCAACTCATGCTTGCTATTGAAATAGATGGGCTGATTCATCAATCGGAGGATGTAAAATTCCGGGATTATATCCGTCAGGATAAGATTGAGGATTATGGACTGAAATTTTTACGGTTTTCCGATAAAGAGGTAGAAAACAATATTAACGGGGTAATAATGACAATTGAAGATTTTATTGTTGATTTTGAAATGACACACCCCCCTAACCCCCCTCTTAATAGAGGGGGAATAGTTGCAATTCCCTGCTGAAAAGCGGGGTAGGGAATTAAGTCCCCTCTAAAAAGAGGGGATTTAGGGATGTGTTAAAAAACATCATTATTTATGCAAAAAATCTCCAACAAAGACCGGATGAAAATCCCCCGCCAGCAGATGCCCGAGCAGGAGCCGCTGGCACGTGTAGCAAATTTTCTTGAAGTAAATCTCGGGTTTGACGCGGAATTGGCTAAGACCGAAGCGATGAGGTGTTTACAATGCCCGAAACCAAAATGTATTGAAGGATGCCCGGTGCAGATAAAAATACCTGAATTTATACTCCTTATTTCGCAGGGTGATTTTCTTGGTGCGGCAAAAAAAATAAAGGAAGACAATATGCTTCCGGCAATTTGCGGAAGGGTTTGTCCGCAGGAGGAACAGTGCGAAGTGCTGTGCGTGACAGGCAAAAAAAATCCACCGGTTTCAATCGGGCGGCTTGAACGCTTTGTTGCTGACTATGAGAGGGAAGTTGCAGGACTATCGGTACCTGAACCAAAGCCGCGGACAGGCAGGAAGGTTGCCGTTGTCGGCAGCGGACCGGCCGGATTATCCTGCGCAGGCGACCTGATACAGATGGGTCATGCCGTGACGGTATTTGAAGCGCTGCATGAACTGGGGGGGGTATTGGTTTACGGTATCCCGGAGTTCCGCCTTCCCAAAACAATAGTAAAAGGTGAAATTGAAAACCTTTCAAAACTCGGAGTTGAGTTTGTCACTAACGCGGTAATCGGGATGACCGACACAATTGATGAATTGCTTGAAAATGAGTATGATGCCGTATTTATTGCAACCGGTGCGGGTCTCCCCTACTTCATGAATATTCCCGGAGAAAATCTTATTGGAGTTTATTCTTCCAATGAATTTCTCACACGTGTTAATCTCATGAAAGCGTACCGCTTCCCGGAATTTGACCAGCCGATAATTGATGTGAAGGGTAAAAATGTTATCGTTGTAGGGGGGGGGAATACGGCTATGGATGCCGTGCGCACTTCTAAGCGGCTTGGTGCAAAGAATGCTTATATAATGTACAGGCGCTCCGAAACAGAGATGCCTGCCCGCATTGAAGAGGTTCACCATGCAAAAGAAGAAGGCATTGAATTCCGCATTCTGACTGCCCCGGTTGAATTTATTGGTGATGAAAACGGCTGGCTTAATGGAGCAAAGTGCATAAAAATGGAATTAGGTGAACCGGATTCGAGCGGCAGGCGCAGGCCCGTGCCAATGGCCGGTTCGGAATATATTTTGGATATTGATGTGGCGATTATTGCAGTCGGTAACGGTTCTAATCCGTTAATCTCACAAACCACTCCGGATATTAATGTTAATAAACGCGGCAACATTATTGCTGACGAAAATACCTGCGCCACTTCCAAAAAAGGCGTTTATGCGGGCGGGGATATTGTATCGGGAGGGGCAACGGTTATCCTCGCCATGGGAGCCGGAAGAAAAGCGGCAAAGGCGATAGATGAATATCTGAAATCGCTGGATGTGCCGGTGAATCAACCTGCCGGCTCAAATGCATGATGTCATTTTATTTCCCTGATTTTTAGGGAATCACGGATTAAGGAAACTTTCCTATCTTTGCTCCGTGAAGAGAATCAGTTCCATACTTTTTTTATTTCTCGCCTTCGGTTACGCATTCACATTAAAAACGCATTACTGTTATTATAACGAAACCCATGAACGCTACCATGGCGATTGCTTGGCACATATTAAGGAAGCGAAGAAAAAAAATGCGTTGGCAGACGAAAATATTTTCCCTGCCCGTTATTACTGCCTTGATATTCTGAAAAACGCGCAGGTTCAGCCATCAGAATTTGTTTCCGTTGAAAACATTTCTTATGTTGCTATTCTATTGCCGCCCGTTACAATAATTCCCGAACCTGATTTTTCTTTTGTCAGCCTCCTTATTCCTGAAACCCGGTGCCGTAGCGCTACGCTGTTACTTTTCTATTCCCTTCGCGCTCCTCCTTTTTGTTAATCGTTATCCCGAATCCCGACAGTTATCGGGACGGGACTGAACTTCTTTTGCCCCAAGCGAAAGGAGTATTGTCATTTTATTCATAACGAGTAACAAAAAATTCCAATGTTAGAATTAGCATTTAAAAATAAATACCTGATTATAGTCGCTGCATTGCTTGTAGCGGTAATCAGCATCGTATCAATTCAAAAATTGCCCGTAGATATTCTGCCGAACTACAAAACATCTGCCGTTCAGGTGCTAACGCTTTATCCCGGAATGCCTGCCGAAGTGATGGAAAAAGACATCACATCACGAATTGAAAGATGGACAGGACAATCCAACGGAATTGAACATCAGGAAAGCAAAAGTTTAATTGGTGTCAGCATCGTGAAAGATTTTTTCAGAGAAGAAATTGACCCCAACACCTCACTTTCGCAAGTGACATCTTTGGCAATGTCCGATTTATATTATTTGCCCCCAGGGACAGTTCCGCCAATGGTAATGCCTTTTGACCCGACAGCCACTACACCGCTTGCGTTACTTGCAGTTAGTAGCGATTCACTCTCGGAAAAAGAATTGTATGACATTGCTTATTTCCAGTTAAGAAATCTTTTGGGTTCGGTTCAGGGAATAATTGCACCCGCAGTTTACGGAGGAAAGTTGCGGAGAATTTATATGTATGTCTATCCTGACAAATTACAGGCATACAATCTTTCGCAAATCGATGTGATGGAAGCGGTGCAAAAAAATAATGTGATGATACCGACAGGCGATGTGAACATCGGAAATATGAATTACAGCGTGAACGCAAACGGAATGTTGCCTAAAGTGGAGGATTTCAACAACATTGTAATTAAAATGGGAAGAGACGCCCGCCTGCCGGACGGGCAGGGCTCACCGATTTTTCTCAAAGACATCGGTTATGCGAAAGACGCAAGCGCCATTCAGACAAATATGGTTCACATCAACGGCAAGCGGCAAGTTTATATTCCGATTTACAAACGCACAGGAGCAAACACAATCGCATCAGTGGAAGCAGTAAAAAATAAATTAGCGGAACTGAAAGAACGCTTGCCAAAAGCAATAAACCTTGATGTGATTTTAGACCAATCAACTTATGTAAGAAATTCTATCAACGGACTTTTGAAAGAAGGAACCCTCGGTTTAATTTTAGTTTCACTTGCTTTGTTTTTGTTTCTCGGAAATTTTCGTTCCACATTCATAGTTGCTTTAAGTATTCCGCTTTCGGTGATGTTCGCTTTCATAGGATTATTTTTTACAGGCGATACAATCAACAGTATGACATTGGGAGGAATTGCATTAGCCATCGGTTTGCTCGTGGATGATTCAATAGTTGTTCTTGAAAATATTGACAAGCATTTGAAACAGGGAAAAACTTCTGCACAGGCAGCATTTGACGGAGCAAAAGAAGTAGCAATGCCAGTTCTCGTTACAACAATTACAATTTGCATTGTATTTTTTCCGATTATTTTTCTCACGGGAATTTCAAAATATCTTTTCACACCATTAGCGATTGTAGTTTCATTTGCAATGATTGGCTCACGGATTTTTTCTATGACGCTTGTGCCGATTGCAGCAGCAGCATTTTTCAAAGGACATTCAAACGAGAATAAACCCGAAAGCCTGCCTGCCGGCAGGCAGGGATTTTTAGGAATGTTTGACAGAGGAGTAACGAATCTCACTAATCGTTATGCGCTAATGATGGATAAAGTAATAAAGTTTCGTTGGGTAATTTTAATTTCAGTTGCTCTTTTGTTTATCATTTCAATTTTCGGTTTCAGAAAAATCGGAACAGAACTTTTCCCGAAAATGGATGTCGGGCAAATTTCCATTGATGTAAGAATGGAAAGCGGAACACGGATTGAAAAATCTGAAAAGACAATTACCGAAATTGAAAAGTTTTTGCAAAAAGAAATCGGAAATGATTTAAACATTATTATTTCCAATATGGGAGTGCTGAACGACTGGCCTGCCGCCTACACTTCCAATTCAGGAACGCAGGACGCAACGATTGCAGTTCAGTTGAAAGAAGGGTATAAAATAAAAACTGCCGACTATGTAAAAAAACTTCGTCCGAAACTGAAAGAACAATTCCCCGGAGTGCAATTCATTTTTAATACGGGCGGAATTGTAACCACCGCTTTGAATTTCGGTTTACCATCCCCTATTGACATTCAGATTACAGGAAATGATTTGCATAAGTCGCACGAAATAGCCGTAAAGGTTCGGGACATTGTGCAGAATATAAAAGGCACGGAAGATGTTCGCATACATCAGCGTTACGACCATCCCGAAATAAAAGTTGACATTGACAGAACGAAAGCGGCACAGTTGGGAATAAATGCGGATGATGTTGTGAAGAATACTGTTTCCGCTCTCAATTCGTCAGTGAATTTCAAACCTTCATTTTGGATTGATGAAAAAAACGGAAATCACTATTTCGTTGGCGTAACTTATCCCGAAATAGAATTGGACAACCCGCAATCGGTAGAAAATATTTCTCTCACAGGGACAAACGGCAAAACAACTTTTCTGAAAAACATTGCCAAAACTTCTCTCTCATCCGCACCGATAGAAATAAATCATTTAAACATTCAGCGGGTAACAGATGTATTTGCCAATGTGGAAGAAAGGGACATCGGTTCAGTAGCAAAAGAAATTGAAAATAAATTAGAAACATTAAAAAAAGATTTGCCCGAAGGTTACAAAATAGAAATGCGGGGAGAAATTAAAAGTATGAAAGACAGTTTCGGAAATCTCGGCTTAGGATTAATCCTTGCCGTGCTGATGGTATATCTTGTCATTGTTCCGCTTCTTCGCTCATTCAAATTACCGCTCATAATTATTACAGTCATTCCGCTTGGCTTAATCGGAGTTACAGGAATGTTGCTTGCCACCAATACTTATCTCAACATTCAATCCATGATGGGAATAATAATGATGGTGGGAATCACGGTTGCTTACAGCAATTTGCTGGTAGACAAAATGAATAATCTTTTGAAAGCAGGAAAAAATTTAGAGGACGCAATCAAGGAAGGAGTAGCAAATCGTTTCCGTCCTATTATTATGACTGCTATCGTAGCGGTGCTTGCATTAACTCCTATGGCAATCGGTTACGAAATCGGTGGCGAAGCAAATGTTCCGCTTGCAAGAGCAATCATTGGCGGAGTGCTGATGGCGACATTGCTTTCACTTTTTGTAGTTCCAATTTTATTTTATCTGTTAAACAAAAAATCTCAAAACAAAATGAAACTCAATCAAACATTAATCCCGATAGCTATCGGGATTCCGCTCGTGATGCTGCTTGCTTCCTGCGGAAATAAAAGAGAAGAACAACAAACTAAAACTGCAAGCAGAAATGTTCCGACAGTTTTGGTTGGCAATCCGCAAACACATCAATTCAATTCTTCCTTGCAAATCAGCGGGACAGCAAAACCAAATCAGCAGGTAAAATTATTTGCAATGACAAGCGGAATGTTACGGGAAATAAATGTTGACATCGGAGATTTTGTAAAACAGGGAGAAACACTTGCCACGCTTGATAATCCCGAACTCATACAGCAGAAAGCAAAAGCCGAAGCCGATTTGAACGGAAAGAAATCTATCTACGACAGATTAAAAAGCGTGTATGACAAAACTCCGCAACTCACCACTATTGCAGAAGTGGAAAAAGCACAGGCAGAATTTGAAAGTGCGAAAGCAATATTGAGCGGTTTGCAATCGCAAATAAATTTCCTGCAAATACAATCACCGTTTTCAGGAGTAATTGTCAATCGTTTTTTTGACAAAGGAGCAACCATTCAGAGCGGGTTAAATAATTCCAACGCAATGCCTCTTTTTGAAATTCAGGATTTACAACCGATAAGATTGACTATTGATATTCCCGAAACAGACGCAGTTCTCATTGACAAAAATACAAAAACAGAAATTACATTTCCTGAATTGCCCAATGGAAAATACACGGCAGCAGTTTCACGCATTGCTTATGGATTGGATGAAAACACAAAAACAATGAAGGTGGAAATTGATTTACCGAATACAGATTTAAAAATTCGTTCAGGAATGTATGCGAAAGTTGAAATAAAACGGAGCGGACATAAAGATGTCTTGTCCGTTCCGAATGAAGCAATCGGAAATGTGAAAGGGCAATCGTTTATCTATGTAGTGAATGATGGAAAAGTGAAAAAAATAGAAGTAAAAGCAGGAATACGAGATGATAAATTTTCCGAATTGCTGAATGTAGAAATAAAATCCACCGACAAAATTGTAGTGCAGGGTAAAGAATTTTGTAGTGATGGAGCAACCGTTCAAACAAAAGAATTAATCACTAAATAAAAGGAACAGAAAATGAAAAATAATTTCAGAAAAATTGTTGCCTCAATTTTATTGGTGAGTGCAATGTTCACCGCAAATGCACAATCCCCCTCCCCTTCGGGGAGGGATGGGGTGGGGCTTGTAAATCTTGAAACGGTTTTAAAATTAGCAGGAGCGAATAATTTAACCATTCAGGAATACCAGTTGAAATACCAACATGCATTAGCCGAACAAAGCAAAGCCAAAGAATGGTATCTGCCGAATATTTATTTCGGTGCAAGCACGCATTATCTGAATGGCGCAGCAATGAATACCGATGGGCAAATATTTACTGATGTGAACAGAAACAATCTCTGGACAGGGTTGGGTATCGGAGCGGAAATAGATTTTAGTAAAGGATTTTATTCTTCGCTTGCTGCAAAACAAAAAGCCAAAGCAATGCAATATCAAAGCACGACAGAAAAAAATAAAATGATTTTACAAACGGTGCAGACCTATTTTGATTTGCAGGTAGAACAATTAAAATATTTTTTCTTGCAGCAATTAGTTAATCAATCCAACACGATTTCACAGCAAATAAAAATAAAAGTGGACGCAGGATTGCTATATCAATCCGATTATCTGCTCTCGCAAAGCAATTATAATCATTTGAAAATTTCAATGCTCCAAACAAAAATAGAATGGCAGAAGAAATCCGCTGAACTTGTCAATCTTCTGAATTTAGAAAACAATATTAGTTTGGTAAGTGGCGACACTACTTTAATTCCGCTAAAACTCATTGAGCAAAAAAATGACACGGCAACTTATAAAAACGGTTTTGAAAAACGAGCGGAATATTTAGGATTAAGTTCCGAACTCCAATCTTTTCAAACACTTCGCAAGACAGCCAATCAGGGTTTGTTATTGCCAAAGTTGAGAGCGGGTTTTGACAATGGAGCGTTCGGTGCATACACCACACCGCTTTACAACACCTATCAATTCAACGCTTCGCTTGTTTGGAATTTGCCATTGGGAAGATTTACTTATAAAGGCGATTTGAAAAAATACGACACGCAAATTCTCATTCAGCAAAACGAAATAGAACAATTTAAAAATCAATTCCAGCAGGAAATTTCTATTGCCAATTCTCAACTTCAAATTGCCCAAGAACAAATGACTATTGCGAAACATGCTTTGCAATCATCCACCGAAGCATTGAACCAAAGCATAGAAAGGCAAAAGTTAGGAACGGCAAAACCTTTTGAAGTTTTTCAGATACAACAGTTTTTCTTGCAGGCACAAACCGATTATGTGAAAACGGTGATTGATTATAACAAGGTGCAATATGCTTTATGGGTTGCACTGGGAAATATGTTATAAGTGTATTTATCCGTTTCACTATTTCTCCTTTTCCCTTCTGTTTATACACGGTATTCATCTCTTTACGTCCTACTATTCTCCCCATATCTGTTTCCCAGTATATTATGCCGCCACTCATACCCCCTGTTTCACGTGAAACATTCCCCCTTCAACCCCTTGTCACCCCGTCCCCTGTCCTTCCTATCTTTGCCCCACCATGCTCTCCCTGCTGAAAATAACCCTTTCCAACCTTCCTGACGACCCGGGAGTTTACCGCTTTCTTGATTCCAGCGGGATAATCCTTTATATAGGTAAAGCAAAAAACCTAAAAAAACGGGTTCTCTCCTATTTTACCAAAACCCATACGAACGGAAAAATCGCCTTCATGGTAAAAAGGACTACAGATGTTCAATACATAATCGTCAACACCGAACAGGATGCTTTGCTCCTGGAAAATACCCTGATAAAAAAACACAAGCCAAGGTATAATGTGGCGCTTAAAGATGATAAGACGTATCCGTGGATTTGTATAAAAAAAGAACCGTTTCCAAGGGTCTTTGTTACGCGCAGAATTATCAGGGACGGTTCTTTCTATGCCGGTCCATTTACCTCTCATAATATAATGTACGCCCTGCTGGACATGATAAATAAGGTTTTTAAGCCCAGAACCTGTAATTACAATCTTTCAGATGTTAATATCAGGGCAAATAAATTCAGGGTTTGTCTTGAATATCATATCGGGAATTGTTTTGGACCCTGTGATGGCCACCAGGGAAAGAATGAGTATGATGGGAATATGGAAAGAATAAAAGAAATTTTGAAAGGCGATACCGGTTCCGCAAAAGATACCCTGAAGAAGCAGATGAATTTTTTTGCGGAACAATTGCGTTTTGAAGAGGCGGAGAAAGTAAAAAAGCAGATTGAGTGCATCGAAAAACATCAGAGGAAATCAACCGTAGTCAACCCTCGGCTGACAAACCTGGATGTTATCTCAATCGTGACCGATGAAAAAACAGGATACGTGAATTATCTCCGCATTCTGAATGGTACAATAATCCAATCGCACAACCTTGAAATTAAAAAGAAACTGGATGAAACACCCGGACAACTTCTTGAAATTACTTTGACTGAATGCCGGCAACTTTTTAAGAGCGAATCGGCCGAAGTAATAGTTCCTTTAATACCTGATTTTCAGCAAAATAATCTGATCTTCACACTTCCCGTCAGGGGTGATAAAAAGAAATTACTTCTGATGTCGGAACGCAATGCGCAGCATTTCCGCCTTCTGCAATTGAGAAAATCGGTTTCAGGCAACTTATCACCAATGGGTAAAAAACTTGTTACCAGTGTAATGGCTGATTTGCACCTGCCGGCACTTCCATTGCACATTGAATGTTTTGATAATTCGAATATCCAGGGCGACTTCCCGGTCTCTGCATGTGTGGTTTTTAAAAACGGAGTCCCCTCAAAAAAGGATTACCGGCTTTTCAACCTCAAAACAGTTTCAGGTCCTGATGATTTCAGTTCAATGTATGAGGTTGTTTACCGGAGGTATAAACGGCTGACCGAAGAAAAACAGCCGCTTCCGCAATTGGTTGTTATTGATGGCGGAAAGGGGCAATTGAATGCTGCGGCTGAAGCGCTGGAAAAACTTTCTATCGGATCCAAAATTAAAATTATTGCTCTTGCTAAACGGATGGAAGAAATTTTCCTTCACCGGAAACAGGAACCGCTGTTGATAAATAAAAATTCCGATACGCTGAAATTACTGCAGCATCTGCGCGATGAAGCTCACCGCTTCGGAATAAAACACCACCGGGGCAGGAGAATTCGTGAAACCGTCCGGTCAGAATTGATGAATATTAAAGGAGTGGGGGAGAAGAGCGTGAAAATTTTATTGACAAAGTTCGGTTCGGTAGAACAAATCAGGAAATGTTCGGCAGATGATCTGATTCCCCTGTTAGGAAAAAGCAAAGCGGGGAAAATATCAGCGTTTTTCAGGTAGCGGGTGGTAGAATTTATTCCAGGTGATGCCCCAATCTTCCAACCTTCCACAATTCCATCTTTCCTTTTCTTTACGATAACCATCCCCGTTATCGCTCCACGCTCTTCTTCTCCAGCAGTTCATTTATCCTCTTCACCATCTCATATTTTTCCTGGAGGTCGGTAATTTGCTGCTGAAGGAATTTCACTTTTTGTTCGAGGGCGGTAATTTTCTGCTCGGCCGACAGGTATTGCTTTTTGCCGTATGAAGGAGTTGGTTCTGTAAACTGGGGTAGTTTCTGATCGCGGTAATAGCAGAAAAAATCAAACTCAAGCGCTTTTGAAATTTTGCGCAGGAGGTCAGTATCCAGGGACCTGCGTTTGAAAATACCATAAACATTCTGTTTAGAGGTATTGATACTCCTCGCAAGTTCAGTGGGGCCGATGCGCAATTCCCTGGCGCGTTCCCTGATTTTTTCACCGATATGGAGAGCCATGGTACAAATATCTGCATACGGCAATACACAATCAAATGTACATATTACTATTTATTATTTACAACAGTCATTATATTATTGCCTAATTGCCCTAAATATATTTACTTTGCAGGATTATTTACGAAATACGAACCGCATACGAATAAAGAATTTCTAAAATGTTCGGATTATTTTTCCCCGCATTTGGCGGGGCAGATAGACGCGGAAATATTTTAACTATTCTTCACTCTTGACAAGTCACCATGAAAAAAGAACGGTTCACAAACAAACCGCAAAATAAATCCGGTGAACATTTCATTGACCTGGTCGCCCATGACATACGCGGAATAATTACAAAGATAGACCGCATAAGCGAACTTTTATCCGGAAAACTTCAAACAACTGGCGACAGGGAAGTATCCCTCATGTTATCCTATCTGAAAACCCTGTGCCGGCAGGGAAATAATATCACAAATGACCTGATAGTCAGTTGTGAACTTGAATCTGGCGCTGCTGTCATTGGCAATGAACAATCCATTCCGCTGAACAAAATTATTAAAGAGCAGGCAAAGATATACCGGCTATTGGCGGTAGAAAAAAATATTCTCCTAAGCATATCCGTTCCGCGGAAAAATATTTATTGCAACATAGACGGGTGTAAATTCATTCGGATTATTGATAACCTTTTTTCAAATGCGTTGAAATTTACTGGCCGGAACGGACATATAACAATTACTGTTTCTGCAAAGGGAACAAACCTTACTGTTGCAGTCGGTGATTCCGGCATAGGGATACCGGCCGGACTTCAGCCGGAAATTTTCAATAAATATACAAAGGCAAGACGTTATGGTACCGAAAATGAAAGTTGTACCGGTCTCGGACTTTACATTGTGAAGAAAATTGTTGAAATGTATGGAGGGAAAATTTGGTTTGAAAGCAAAGAGAATAAGGGGACGACATTTTATGTGGTGATATAAGAAGGAAATTGGAAAGAAAAGAGAAAAATAATAGGAATTCAGTCCCGATAATTATCGGAATTCAATTGGCATTAACAGGCATTGATTGTAAACGCAAATAGACGCATAAACAGTGGCATATGCTGTTTTTTAGGGCACTTTTAAAAACATAATTGTTCATTTTGAAAAATATATTACCAGAACACAAAAAACATTCATCATTCCCGGTGATAAACGCTCTCAAATGGATTCCCCTTTGAAGTATTATTCCCTTTTTGGCCGGATTATACCGGAGATTCAGTGAATAGAAGAGAACCCGATTCTGTTTCTACACGGTAAGACCGCAATGTTTGCAAAATTTCGCATCTTCCTTAATAATTTCGGCACAGTGGGGGCATTTTTTTGTATATCCCCTCGATACCATCGGTGGAAGCAGAATTATAGCAATAATAACCAACGGAACCATGGCACATAATATAAACCACAATACAGGGCTACGCCCTTTTTGCTTCGCTAATATGCTACCTACAATTCCAGCAATTAAGATCAGAATAATGTACCTGATCATTGAAGTACTTTATTGCAATTTTTGTTACTATTCACCCCAAATTACAAATTATTATTGGTCATTGCAATTTAACTCTGTGTAACTCAGTGTACTCTGTGCTCTCTGTGTTGAAGAATTTTTAACACAGAGTTCACTGAGATAACAGAGTTTCACAGAGGAGGTGAATAGTAACCAATTTTTTATTTTTTCTCCAGACCGCCAACGCCAATAAACGGCACAGCGCCATTCCCCGTTACCTGCGGGAGGATTCCGTTCCATTTCTCTATTGCCTTGAGATTCGCCTCAATTTTTCTCAATTCAATAAGGTCAGGTGAAATATTCATTTTCTGCAACCGCAACGCCTCTGCCTGTGCCGTTGCCTGTGCAATCGTCTGCTCCGCCTCAATTTTTATCCTTTCCAGGTCCCTTTTTGCCTTTAGTGCATGCTGTTCTGCCGTCTGCTTGGCTTCAATAGCATCCATAAATACCTTTGAGAAATTGAAATTGACAATTGAAAACGCATCCACGGCTATATTAGATTCCAGTAGCCGCGATGTAAGCGCTTCTTTTATTTCTGCGCTTACCGCTGGTCTCTTGGCTATAAGTTCTTCTGCAGAATACTTGGCTGACACCGCCTTCATTACCTCCTGTATGGCAGGATCAATAATGCGCTCCCTGAATTCCACACCGATGGTTTGATAGACAACATTTGCCTTATCAGGTATGATATGGTAATTAAGTGCAACCTTTAAAGCCACATCCTGCATGTCAGACGATGCCGATGCGGCATCCGTCTCTGCCTTCTGAATCTTCACATCCATTATGACAACCTCCTGCATTATAGGAACTCTGAAATGCATTCCTTCATTCAATACCTTATCCTGAACAGCGCCAAAATTGAGGACAATTCCTCTTTCACCCGCGCCAATCTGAACCCATGGCTTGAAAAGAAGTAAAGCCACCAGGATCGACCCGATTATGAGTAAGTTCCTCCATGGGCCGCTTTTCATAGCCGACCGTAATGAATCCATATCCTGATTTGCCATAGTATTTGTTTTTTAAATGGTTTAAAAACCGGTTATTTTCAGTTAATTATATTAACCGCCAAAGTTAAAAGAAAACCGTAACGCAAAAGTTCGTGGCGATTCAATTTTAAGAGGACGCAGGGAATAACTTAAATTAAATACATTATTCACCACAAAAGATGCTTTGAGTTTTTTTGTTACATCTACACCTATCCGGACATCAAATAAGTGAATGCCTTTATTATTTTTATTCCTGTATTTTTCAATGCCGCTGTGCATCTGCGGTTCAAACAGATAAAATACCATATCAATGTTCTGGATATAACTGTAATAACGCCAACTGCCGCCTATTGAAATAAACCTGTAAGTTAACTGCAGGTCGGCTTTGGCATGGTGTTGAAAACGGTACTTTAAAACATTACCGGTAGTATCGGTGCTCGTAAAATTATATGACATGGTTTGAGGAGTACTGTCTGTGGCAAATACTCCGGCAGGATTAACCGCCTGCGGCAACACATAGGTATAACCGCCTAAAATATCTATTTTAAAGTCATTGGTAATTTTTCCTTCACCAGGCAGTGATACTTCAAATCCTTTCACGCGTGTAGGTCCGGTATTGAGGTATTTGAACCCGGCAGATATACTGTCATCGCCAAAAATGTCTTTATCCTTATCCCAAACCCCGTAGGTAAATTCAATAGTGTTTTGATATTCTTGCCAAAATGCAGCCACATCAATAAACCCTACGAATTTTTTTATTTTAAATCCCTGTTTGATTCCGAATTCCGTATTCCAACCTGTCTCGGGTTTCAAAATGGGGTTAGGGTAAATAGCCAACCCGCCAATATCGGAGTGAATATATTTTTCGGTGATGGTCGGAAAGCGGTACCCCTGTCCGTATGAATAGCGCAGGAAAGTGGCATCTGTCAGTTGTAAATTTAATCCTGAACGGAAAATCGGTTGAGAAGCAACTTCTTCGTCATTCACTTTAAAGAACTCGTCCCTGAAACCGGCTGACACATTTAATCTACCCCAGAATTTTTTATCTAACTGGGTATAAATAGCATAATTTTCAAGGTAGTTTACCGGTAGTATTCCTTTGTATGGTAGTCCTGATTTGGAATTTGTCTGGTTCCTTATTATTCCGCCTGTAATATTTAAGTCATTAAGAAATTTAATATTTTTAATTACCTGGAATTCGCTATATGAAACATCAGTTTCTATTGTTTGATCGGGCATTACATTTTTCGTGGCAAAGTAACGTGTACGCATAATGTATCTGAATCCCCCGTCTGTATAATAATTAAGGAATGGTTCAATATAATAAATGACTTGATTTTGCAATGTCAAAGTATTGGGAAATGCGCGGTAGATACCTGTAGTATCATCATCCCAAATTAATGATATATTATTTTGCGATTTCATAAAATTGACATTGACACCAAGGTTCAAATGCGGAATTTTTTCCGGACGGTAGCGCAAATTACAATTCAGCCGCCTTGTTTTTTCGCCTACTTCGCTTTCCCGGATTGTTGTATCACTGGCATTAAAACCGCGATATTTTGGCGGACCGATAAAACCATGGTCGTAAATATCCATCCCTCCAAGAACCATATCGGCTTGGTCGAATTTTTCAGAAAATAAAAAACTCGTGCCGTAAAAAGTGGCTGTTCCTTTCCACCATTTAGCGCTGTCGGTGGAGGGTGAATCATAGACACCTGCATAAGTAGATACCTTAAAAACCGGTTCATCTTTGGGATAGGCGGTACGGATATTTATACTACCACTTAATGCTGATGAACCATAAGTTACCGAAGATGCGCCCTTGATGACTTCAATTTGTTCCACATTTTCAAGAGGGATAAAATTCCATTCCGGTCGTCCGCCATCACCCGCCAATGCGGGTAAACCGTCAATCAATATGGCAACACGACTCCCGATGCCGAAATTAAAACCGCTACCACCGCGCATCTGCGGCTCGCCATCTAAAATATTCAGGCCGGGAGTTTGTTCCAACACTCCTTTGATATTGGTTGAATTTTTGTTTTCAATGAGCACCGGCTTTAACACCTCCATTGAAACGGTTATCTCGTTCAACTTTTGTTCAAATTTCCCTGCCGAAATAACCATGGTCTCTAATTGAATGGAAGAGGATTGCAAACGGAAATCATGCATTGTTGGCTTCAGCGAGTCAATAAAAACAACTATTGTATCGGATTTAAAACCCATGAAGGAACAAACTACGGAATGTTTCCCATGCTTCAGTTGTAACTGATATTTTCCGTCAAAATCGCTGACCGTACCGTGAGTAATATCCGAAAGGTCATAGATGTTTGCCCCGGGGATGGGCTCCTTGCCGGATGCATCTGTTACAATTCCTTTTAAAGTTCCGGAATTTTGAGCGAAAAGCAGACCGGAAGAGAAAAGGGAGCATGCAAGGTACAAAATGACGGGAAGACGAAACAACATAAAGGATAGGCAATAAAATGTATTTCAACAAATCCGAAACAAATTCAATTCAGGAAATTTTAATAATTCAAAAATTTGTTTTTATTTTTGGATTTTGAATTTGAAATTGTTTCGAATTTCGCCTGCCTGACGGACAGGCAGGGGTTTTGAGATTCGGATTTTAATACTATTATTCTACCTTCAATAATGGGAACACTGAAATCCCATCATCGGAAATCATTTGCACCATCAGCAACCCGTTTGATAATCCGTGCGCAGCAACCTCTTTTTTGAAAGAACCGCCAGCATGATAAAAAGAAGATGAGCGGAGTATTTGCCCGGATGAGGCGATGATTTTAATTTCATATTTACTCGCAGTTGCATTGTCTGCTGCTATGAAAAATATTTTCCCTGCAGGGTTTGGGTATATTTTGATGCCGGATGCTTCATTTTGCCAGCGCGATTCTATTGAGATGTAAAATGAAACCTGAACGCTGTCCGTTTCAATGCATCCATTCCCATCAGTCACGGTGACAAAATATTTACCGCTTGCCAAACCCGTTGCCGTAGTGGTGGTTTGAGAATTACTGTCACTCCACTGATAGGTGTAGGGCGTTGTCCCGCCTGAAACAAGTACTGTTGCCGTTCCGTCAGCGCTTCCCGAATCGGCAGTTGACACCAGGGTGGTTATAATAGCAGCCGGCTCAATGATGGTTGCTGAAGCAATAGCCTTCCCTCCGCATGAATCAGTAACAGTAATGGTGTAACTGCCAACTGCCAACTGTTCACTGCCAACTGTTGTATCACCATTACTCCAACTATAAGTATACGGGGGGGTGCCTCCTGAATATGTTGCTGTGGCGCTTCCATTATTTGTCCCATAACAGAGAACATCATTTTTTACAACAGAGACCGAAAGCGTCTGGGGTTCGGTGATAGTTACATTTAAAAAGGATTGGCAGCCGGAGTTATCTGTTACGGTTACAACATAAGTGTTCGCGTATAGTCCTGTTGCTGATGGCGTTGATTGGTTAAACGGATCGCTCCATAAATAAGTATAGGGGGGGGTACCACCAGTTGCGGTAATGGCGGCTTCACCGTTATTGCCACCGTTGCACGACACATTCGTTTTGGAAGTAACAGTTAGTGTTGCGCCTCCGGTTGCATTGACCAGTGCATTGGATGATTCCATACAACCGTTTCCATCGACAACAGTAATGTAATATACTCCTGCCGCAAGTCCGGTAGTGGTTTGTGTCGTTGCTCCATTTGACCACTGGTAAGTCAACGCTCCGGTTCCACCGCTGGCGCTGGCAGTTGCAGTTCCGTTATTGCTTCCGCACGAAGCATCAGTTGTGGTTACGGTGATTACAATTGCAACGGGCTGTGAAATGGTAACTGAACCTGTCTGTGTGCAGGTATTAACATCAGTAACTGTTGTTGTATAGGTTCCTGCAACCAGTCCTGTTACAGTCGAACCGGTTTGCCCGTTCGACCATGAATAGGAATAACCCGGTGTGCCGCCTGCAACAGTTATTGTCGCTGTTCCGGTACTTTCGCCATTACAGGAAACATCTGTTTTAGTTGTCGTAACCGTTAATGCTGTAGGTTGGGTAACTGATGCGGTGACAGTTGAGGTGCAGTTATTCGCATCTGTAACGGTAACTGTGTAGGTGCCGGCAGGAACATTTGTAATGTTCTGATTTGATCCAAGTCCACCGCTCCATGAGTATGAATAACCCGCAGTGCCACCTGAACCGGTAGCCGACAGTGTACCGGTATTTGTTCCATTGCAAAGGGCAGGTGTAGCCGTTGCGGTTGCTGAAACTGCTGTTGCAGGTTGGGTAATTGTTACTGATGTTGTTGCCGTTCCGCTTATAGCGTCTGTAACGGTAACCGTGTAGGTACCTGCACATAAGCCGGTTGCAGTTGATGTTGCCTGGGCGTTGCTCCACTGGTATGTAAAAGGAGAAGTTCCGCCCGTAAGGGTTGCCGTTGCGGAACCGGTGCAATTTCCGTTGCATAATACGTTTGTTGACGATGTAATGGTTACCGAAACCGGTGTAACAGGATTAATAATCAATTCCAAATCATCAAAGAATGCCATGCTGTTAATTACCGGGCTGACATCATCTTTGCTTGAACTGAGCAGCCAGATTGAGTTAGCAACGGCATTTGTTGAGAAGTAAACCAATGGAGCGGAAAACCGGGTGTAAGCGCTGACTGTAGTTGATGGAGTTTCAAATCTTGCTTTTGCAACGGTATCGGCATTATTGGCGGCAGACCCGAACAACATAAATTCCGCAAAACCATTGTCTCCGCCCTGGGGAGTATATTTATACCACCCGGCAATACTGTCTGGTCTCAAGGTATAGGGAATTCCACCGGTAATGGGGTCACCGGTTGAAGTCGGTAAGGTCCCTGTGGTTACTACACCGGGTGCATCAACACTGAGAAGATTTTTCGTAATCAATTTTACCGCTGCAGTACCGCTATGAACATCAGCACCGGTGGCTTTTACACAACCGAATTGGCCGATGATTGCAGTTTGAGAATTTGCACTTTCCCAGTCATCAGGGTCGGAATAACTGGGAAAACAGCAAGTTGTCCAGTTTTCAAATCCCGCATTGGGTGTTGCCTGGGCGAACAATCCTGTCGTGTACAGTACAGGAACAATTATCAGGGTAAAGATTTTTTTCATAGGATTTGATTTGGGATTTTACAGCATCAATGTGTTCATAAATTCAATGTTGTCAACAAAAGTAAACAAAATATTTAATCCGCTCCCTACGTCCTCTTCTTCTCAAAAAACTCCTTCAATATCCGTGCACACTCTTCCTTTAATACCCCCCCCTTGAATTTTGTTTTCGGATGCAGAATATTTTTTTTCAGCCGCATAAACCCCCGGTCAGGATCATCAGCGCCCCAGATTACCATTCCTATCCTTGTCCAGTATGCAGCGCCTGCGCACATAACGCATGGTTCAAGTGTGACATAAAGCGTGCAGTCCTGCAGATATTTCCCACCGATATTTGCCGTTGCGGAAGTGAATGCCTGCATCTCGGCATGAGCGGTAGGATCATTCAATGTTCCGGTAAGATTATGAGCGCGGGCAATGATTCGCTCCCTGCAGACAATTACGGCACCCACGGGAACTTCTTTTGCATCCATGGCAACCTGGGCTTCTTTCAGCGCAAGGCGCATGAAATACGCATGATCGTATTTCAACATATTATTACAAACATAAGTGAATTGACCTGATAATGAACATCCTGCAGTATCTGAACGTGCATAACCTCTCTTTTGCTAAATTTGTGGTTTTACCATTCCCGAAAAAAATTATGCTTCGTACCCACACCTGCGGGGAACTGACTATCCGCGATACCGGAAAAAACGTAACCCTGTGCGGGTGGGTACAGGGAACTCGCGACCTGGGGGGTATGACCTTTGTTGACCTGCGTGACAGGTATGGGATCACCCAGTTATTGTTCAACATGGATGTGAATCCCGCATTATGTGAACGGGCAAGAACGTTCGGAAGGGAATTTGTCGTAAGTGCCACGGGAAAAGTAACGGTGCGCAGTAATAAAAATCCGAAAATGGTTACCGGGGATATTGAAATTGAAGTGGAGGAACTTGAAATCCTTAACGCTTCAAAAACCCCCCCCTTTACGGTTGAAGAACAGTCGGACGGAGGGGATGACCTGCGCATGAAATTCCGCTTCATAGACCTGCGCAGAACGCCTGTGCAGAAAAATATTATCCTCCGCCACTGTCTTGCGCAGGAAGTGCGGAATTATTTCAATAAGAACAATTTCCTTGAAATTGAAACGCCTTTCCTGATAAAATCTACACCAGAGGGTGCCCGCGATTTTATCGTTCCTTCACGGATGAACCCCGGCCAGTTTTATGCCTTGCCCCAGTCACCGCAGATTTTCAAACAACTGCTGATGGTATCGGGTTACGACCGTTATTACCAGATCGTGCGATGCTTCCGCGATGAAGACCTGCGCGCGGACCGCCAGCCCGAATTTACCCAGATTGACTGCGAAATGTCGTTTGTCACACGGGAAGATACCCTGTTCATGTTTGAAGGCATGATGAAGCATCTCTTTCGCACCATAAAGAATATTGAACTGCCGGATTTCCCGAGAATTAATTATGATGAGGCAATGGCTTATTACGGAACCGATAAACCCGACCTGCGGTTCGGCATGAAAATAGAAGACATTACAGAACTCGTAAAAGGCAAAGGATTTAAAATTCTTGATGAAGCTGAATTTATTGGAGGTATCTGCGCCACCGGTTGTTCAGAGTATTCCCGGAAACAACTGGATGAACTGACGGAATATGTTAAACGTCCGCAGATCGGAGCCGGTGGACTTATTTATGTAAAATTCACACCCGGTGATACGGTCAAATCGTCTGTTGACAAATTTTATTCTGCTGACGACCTGAAGCGATGGGGGAAGATTGATAATGCAAAAGAGGGCGACCTGCTGCTTATTCTGGCAGGGAAAAAAGTGAAAACGCTTAAAGCGCTGTCTGAATTGCGCCTTGAAATGGGCAGGCGGCTGAATCTTATGGACCGAGAAAAATTTTCTCCTTTATGGGTTATCAATTTCCCGTTATTTGAATGGGATGAAGAGACGCAAAGATGGTATGCGGTGCATCATCCGTTCACCGCACCCAATCCGGAAGATGCGCATTTTATTGAAGGGGATCCGGGCAGGGTAAGGGCCAATGCCTACGATATGGTTATCAACGGCATTGAACTCGGGGGGGGATCTATACGGATACACAGCCGGAACATGCAGGAACGTATATTCAGACGCCTTGGTTTTTCGGAAACCGAAGCGCAGGAAAAATTCGGTTTTCTGATGAAAGCGTTTGAATTTGGCGCCCCTCCGCATGGCGGCATCGCGTTCGGATTCGACCGTATCTGTGCTCTTTTTGGCGGCAGCGATTCCATACGTGACTTTATCGCCTTCCCTAAGAACAATGCGGCACGCGATATGATGACCGATGCACCCGCCCAGGTTACACATGACCAATTGAAGGAATTGTCACTTGAAATAACACATCCATGTTGAAAGGGGTACCGCTTCTTGAAGTAAAAAACCTGGTTACAGAGTTTATCACCGAGGATGAAACGGTTCGGGCGGTAAACGGCATCAATTTTTCAGTGAACCCGGGTGAAGTTCTCGGTATTGTAGGTGAGTCAGGTTCCGGCAAATCGGTCACTGCTCTTTCCATCATGCGGCTTATTCCCAATCCTCCGGGAATTATCCGTGAAGGGGAAATAATTTATCACAACTCCGAAAACGGACCCGTGGATCTTCTTGCGTTAAAGGAAAACGAAATGCGTAAATACAGGGGCAACCGCTTTGCCATGATCTTCCAGGAACCGATGACCTCTCTAAACCCGGTATTTACCAACGGAGAGCAGGTCACCGAAGCCATTATGCTTCACAGAAAGGTTACCCAGAAAGAAGCAAATGAATTAACGCTTTCACTTTTCAACGAAGTAAAATTACCGCGTCCCACGGATATTTTTGACAGTTATCCCCATGAACTTTCCGGTGGACAGAAACAGCGCGTTATGATCGCTATGGCGCTCTCCTGCAATCCATCGGTCCTTATTGCCGATGAACCCACCACCGCGCTGGATGTGACAGTACAGAAAGCCATTCTTGAACTGATGGGCGAATTGCAGGAAAAACATAAGATGGCAATCATTTTTATCAGTCATGATCTTGGTGTTATTTCAGAAATTGCCAACCGCGTCATTGTCATGTACAAGGGGAGAATAGTTGAGCAGGGAAATATCCGTGAAGTGTTTTTTAATCCGAACCATCCCTACACCAAGGGCTTGCTTGCCTGCCGCCCTCCGCTCGACAGGAGGTTGCGGATTCTTCCCACCGTTTCCGATTTTATGAGCATTGACGATACCGGCATGATGAAGGAAGGTCCTACGACCATTGACAGCGTTCTTGACCGGTTAGTCATATCCCAAAAAGAGAGAATAGAACATCATGTACGGCTTTACAGGGAACAACCCCTCCTGCAGATAAAAAATCTTAAAACATATTTTCCGATACGGCATGGAATTTTCGGAAAAGTAAAGGATTATGTACGTGCCGTGGATGACGTTACCTGCAATGTTTATCCCGGTGAAACACTCGGACTGGTCGGTGAATCGGGCTGCGGCAAGACCACGCTCGGCCGCACCATACTCCGCCTTATTGAACCGATGGATGGCGAATTGGTTTTCAGCGGCAGACCTGTTACCTGGCTCCCGGGAAAGGAGTTGCGCGAATACCGCAAGCAGATGCAGATTATTTTTCAGGACCCATATTCATCACTTAACCCGCGCATGCGCATCGGCTACGCCATCATGGAACCGATGCAGGTGCATGGAATCGGCAACAATGATAGAGAAAGAAAGCAACGGGTGATTGAATTGCTGGAACGGGTGAATATGAATGAATCGCATTTTTACCGGTTTCCGCATGAGTTTTCCGGTGGCCAGAGACAAAGGATCTGCATTGCCCGCGCCCTTGCCGTAAGCCCTAAATTTATTATCTGCGATGAAGCGGTATCCTCACTTGATGTTTCCATCCAGGCGCAGGTTCTCAATCTTCTCAACGAACTAAAACAGGAGTTCAATCTTACTTATATTTTTATATCCCACGATCTTTCGGTGGTTAAATTCATGTCGGACCGTATTGTGGTAATGCAAAACGGCAGGATTGTTGAGATGGGAGATGCCGATGAAATTTACAATAACCCCAAATCGGATTATACCGGCCAACTGATTGCCGCAGTGCCCAAAGGAACAAGATTGAAACAACAGGAGATAAATATTAAAGAAATAAAGAAGTAAAGATGCCAGAAAATAAAGATTAAAAGAATACAAGAGTACAAGAAGTCAAGAATACAAGAAACGACAGTATATAAATTATTTTTACATCTTGTCATCTTTATATCTTTACATCTTGGTATCTTGACATCTTATTTTCCTGTATTCTCCAATTACCATGTCCCAGGATATTCTATTATACAATTCCCTTACCCGCAAAAAAGAACTGTTTCAGCCGCTGCATCCTCCTTTTATCGGGATATATGTGTGCGGGCCTACCGTTTACGGGCCTCCCCATCTGGGGCACGCACGTCCCTATGTGGTTTTTGACGTTGTTATCCGCTATTTTGAGCATTGCGGATTTAAAGTGAGATACGTGAGAAATATTACGGATGTAGGCCATCTTGAAGGTGACTGCGATGAAGGCGAGGATAAAATTCTGAAAAGAGCCCGCATGGAACAGGTTGAACCGATGGAGGTGGTGCAGCGATATACCCGTGAGTTTCACGCTGCAATGGATTCCCTGAATGTGAGGAGTCCATCCATTGAACCGCTTGCCTCGGGGCATATCATCGAACAGATTGAAATGATTAAAAAAATAATGTCGGCCGGTCTTGCCTATGAAACCAATGGATCAGTATACTTTGATGTCCCCGGGTACGCGAAAAACCATTCTTACGGAAAACTTTCGGGCCGCGTGCTTGATGAATTACTGACCTATACCCGCGAACTTGAAGGAAAAGAAGAAAAACGCAACGCTGTTGACTTCGCCCTCTGGAAAAAAGCGGACCAGCGGCACCTTATGCGCTGGCCCTCCCCGTGGGGAGATGGCTTTCCCGGATGGCATCTAGAATGTTCCGTCATGAGTTCAAAATACCTTGGGGAACCATTTGATATCCATGGGGGGGGGATTGACCTGCAGTTCCCGCACCATGAATGTGAAATCGCCCAGTCGGTTGCCGCAAGCGGCAAAGAACCGGTTCGATGCTGGATGCACAACAATCTCATTACCATCAACGGCCGGAAGATGGCAAAGTCGCTTAATAATTTCATCACGATTGAGCAACTTTTCACCGGCACGCACCCTCTTCTCAAACGTTCGTACTCCCCCATGACCATACGCTTCTTTATCCTCCAGGCGCATTACCGCAGCACGCTTGATTTTTCAAACGAAGCGCTTGAGGCGGCCGAAAAAGGATTGCAGAAAATAATGGCTTCCGTAAAGAATCTGCTTCTCCTGAAAGCGGGTGCAGCCACTTCATCTGATGTCAAATCCCTGCGGAAAAAATGTTACGATGCCCTGAATGATGATTTCAACTCTGCCGTTGTCATCGCACATCTTTTTGAAGCGGCAAGGATAAGCAATGCGGCTTATGCCGGGCATGAAACCGTTTCGGCAGAGGACCTGGAAGAACTGAAAAGCGTCATGAATCTCTTCACCTTTGATATTCTGGGATTGAAGGATGAAAATTTCGCGCAGGGGGGGAAGAGCGTTGAACAATTGATGGAAATTATCATAACGATAAGAAACAGAGCCAGAAAAAACAAGGACTTTGCTACTTCTGATGCGGTACGCGATGAACTGAAAAAAATAAATATCCAACTAAAGGACGAAAAGGACGGGACTACGCGGTGGGAGATGGGTTAGCACATTCAATTTATGGTGCATATACCAATGTTGATTGAGTTTCCCGCCTTTGGCGGGATTGGTATATGCCGCACAGACATTGTAAATTAAACGGTATGCGGTATAAAAATCCTGTCATAATTCTTATTTTTTTTACCTCGCTATTTTTCTCATGCATTCCCGGGGAAGAAAAAAAAGCACCGGATGAAAAAGCATCGCTGACTGAAGTTTCCACTCCTCTTTTTAATTCCGACACGGCATACCTTTTCATCCGGGAACAACTTGCTTTTGGCTCCCGCGTTCCCAATACGCCTGCTCACGACAGTTGCGCATCATATTTAACGGACCTGCTTAAAAATTATGGGGCTGATGTAACCGTGCAGAAAACTGCAGTAACCGCTTTTAACGGATCGCGGCTCAATATTCAAAACATAATCGGTTCTTATTTGCCGTATCACCAGGGCCGTATTTTACTCTGCGCGCACTGGGATACCCGTCCCTTTGCCGATAATGATACAGCGGGTACCGATACGCCCATCCCAGGTGCAAGTGACGGGGCAAGCGGTGTGGCTGTTTTACTTGAAATTGCCCGGTTGTTTAAAGCAATACCCCCCCCGGTAGGTGTTGATATCATTTTTTTTGATGCCGAAGATTTCGGCAGCAATGAAATATCAGTTTATGAAAACCGGTACGAAACCTATTGCCTCGGCTCCCAGTACTGGGCTCAGAATCCGCACAGGCCCGGGTACCATGCGCGTTACGGGATACTGCTTGATATGGTAGGAGCAAAGGGAGCGCAGTTTGTGCAGGAAAACATATCGCTGCGGTATGCCCCTGATATTGTTGAAAAGGTCTGGAATACGGCTGCCGGCTTAGGTTATTCGGATATTTTCGTTTTCCAGCGAGCATCCTTTTTGGGCGCTGATGACCATCTGTATATAAACCGCTATGCAAAAATTCCCACTATTGATATTATCCATTTCGATCCTGGCACAAAATCGGGATTTCCTTCATGGCATCATACCCACCGTGACGACCTTCCGCTGATTGACAAAAACACTCTTAAAGCCGTTGGGCAGACGCTGCTTGAGGTGGTCTATGGGGAAAGGTGAAGCGGAAAAACCGCCAGCGTCTTTTTGTGTATATTCACCTGCCGGACTTTACTTTTACCGGGGGTTTCAAAATTTCTGCTAAATTTGGCATTATATTATTCATAACAATATGGATTTCGACAATATTCTTTATATAATCGCCATAGCCGCTTACATTCTTTATTCCTTTTTCGGAAAGAAAAAGAAAAAACCGGCAACTGATGAGACGGCAAGTAAAGGCAGGGAAAAAAAGCCGCATCCGGAGCATGAGAAATCCCGGGAAATACCGGAAAAAAAATTTCCACCGGCAAACTGGCAATCCGAACGCGAGACAGGGAGACATGAAGACAAGGAGACGAGGGAAGAGGAAAAAAGAGAAAAATCAGCAGAAGAAATTTTTAAGGAAATTTTCACAGCCCTTGGGGGTGAACCGCCCGAAGTACCCGGTCAGACCGAAACGCCAAGGCGTAAAATCAAAAAGCCGGCTCAACCCGCTAAACATAAAGTGCAGATACCTACACGCACCTATGAAACACTGGAAAGCGTCACCTCTCTTGAATCAGCCGGTTCGCTTGAGACATACGAAAAACCCGTGTCATCAGAAATAATTTCTTCCGAAACCGCTTCATTAATCACCAGAACCGGACAATCAGCAGTTTCCGGGTCATCCAAACCTGCAACTGTTTCCGAGGAGCCATCACATCCGCTGACCGGATGGCAGCAGGCAGTGATTTTATCGGAGATACTCGGGAAACCGAGAGCAGTAAGCGGATGGAACAGTAATTCGTAGCATTATCCCCATGTCCCCATGTCTCCATGTCCCCATGTCCCCCTGTCACTTTTTCCATCCCGGGCACAAAAAATTTTCCTGATTTGCTCCGTCCTGATTATTCAACATCCGGTTGTTCTTCCATACTCCTACCACTTTCGTAATTACTCCGTAAAAGACGGACTGCCCTTCATTCATGTTTATACTATTTACCAGGACAGCCGCGGCTATCTCTGGACAGGCGGTTATGGCGGCTTAAGCCGTTTTGACGGAAAAAATTTTACCAATTTTGCTCCGAAAGACGGACTCGCCAACCACTGGATAACATCAATAGTTGAAGACAGGAAGGGTGTACTTTGGATCGGCACTATCCGCGGGCTCAATAAATACATTCCCGGAAATTCCGGGTTCGATGGTGAGAGTTTTGTTAAATATAATATTTCCAACGGCCTTCCCGGAAACCGCATTAACCATCTTTTCATAGATCACCAGGGATACCTGTGGTGCGCAACCAATAATGGTGTGTGCCGCTTTGACGATAACAGCACGCTAGTTTACAATATCGCTTCAGGGCTGGTGAGCGATTCATGCGAAGTAATTTTCCAGGATAGGAAAGGTAATATGTGGTTCGGAACAAAAAACGGCATTACGCTTTTTGACGGGAAAACGTTCCGTAATTTCACGGATGAAAACGGATTGATCGGAAAATTTGTTCACGATTTTCTTGAAGAGCCGTCCGGAAAAATATGGATCGGTACAACGGAAGGCATCTGCCGGTTTGACGGCACCCGGTTTGAACTGCCCGCCTCTTCATCGGGAAAAAAAATCAAAAATATCACCTCACTTGAAGAAAATCCATTCGGCACGGGCTTTTGGGTAGGAACCACCACCGGGCTCTATCTTTATGACGGAACCGATTTTATCTCCTACCCGGTCAGGGGATCTTCCAACAGCCGGTGGATAGAGTGTTTGTTTACCGATTACGAAAAAAATTTGTGGATAGGCACCTATGCAGGATTGTACAAATACCGCGGCAATGCTTTCCATGTATATTCGGAAGAGGACGGAATTCTCAATAATTTTATCTTTCCCGTCATCCGGGATCATGACGGCAACCTCTGGGTGGGAACCACCGATGGACTTTACATGCAGCAGGGCGATACTTTCCTGCAGTTCACCGGGAAAAACGGCCTACCTGGGAACACCATAAATTCAATCATCCAGGACAATAAAAACCACCTGTGGATAACTACCGATAACGGAATCCTGAAATGTCTTCCGGGTTACTTTTTCAAAAAGCCCCCCCCTTTTGAAGTTTTCACGGAAAAAGACGGATTGATAAGCACGGAGAGTTTTACCCTTTTTCCCGATTCCAGGGGTAATATCTGGATTGGCGGTAAAAACGGATTGTCACTATTTGAACAGCGGAAAGTTGTTGCCCCTGATGGAAATAAATTTAAATCGTTTTCCTTTAGCAAGGGAATGGAGGAACTTTCAGTGCGTTGTTTTGCCGAAGACAGTAACGGGTTCATTTATGCAGGCGCTTACAATGGCGGGCTGTTCCGGTGGAATGATACCGGGTTTGTTGATTTTGGCGCTAAAATCGGGTTGCAGACAAATACCGTACTTGCTCTTATCTGCGATGAAAACAACAACCTGTGGATAGGATCCCTTGACGGGGTTTTCTTCTATGACGGAAAAAAAATATTTCATATCAATGAAGGTAACGGGCTTAATTCGGACCTGGTTTATTCCATGATCATGGATGAAGGCGAGACGCGCCTGTGGATAGGAACCAACCAGGGACTCAATAAAATGGATATCCCGGAATTTCTCCATAACGGAAAACTTGAAATTGAGCATTATGGCGAAGAAGAGGGCTTTTACGGTGTTGAATGTAACCCCGGGGTTTTTCTTGACAAGGACGGTTCAAAATGGTTCGCAACCGTAAACGGGCTCATAAAATTTTCACCGGGTGAATATTTTAAAAATCTTCTGGAACCAAAACTTCATCTCACCGCGCTGAAAATACATTACAAAGACACATCCGGTTTTTCAATTCTTCCCTGGTATCTGAATCATATATCCTTTGCATTTACGGGTATCTGTTTTACCAATCCCAAAAAAGTCCTTTACTCTTTCCGTCTCGAAAATTACGACCGCGAATGGTCCCCCCCCTCACAGCAGAATACAGCAACCTATTCAAACCTCCCTCCGGGGAAATATGTTTTTAAAGTTAAATCCTGCAATAATGAGAACATCTGGAATTCACGCCCGATGGAATATTCTTTTGTTATTACCTCCCCTTTCTGGAAAACAAACGGGTTCAGGGTTCTTCTTTTTGTATCGGCACTGGCAATAATCATGGTCATCTTCTACCTTCGCCTGCAGCGAATCAGGTTCAGGATAGGGCTTCAGCGTAAAATGGATGAACTGAAACTGCATGCCCTGCGCGCCCAGATGAATCCGCATTTTATTTTCAATGCACTTAATGCGATACAGCATTATATCAACGCCAACGAGCGGAGGCAGGCAAACGATTACCTCTCAAAATTTGCCGATCTCATCCGGACGATACTGGAAAATTCGGGTAAAGAGTCAGTCACTCTTGCCGATGACCTTAAAGCGCTTGAACTTTACATTCATCTTGAAGAATTACGGTTTGAAAACCGGTTTGAATATTCCATTTTCCTGTCTCAGGATATTGATGCGGGATTTTTACATATTCCACCGATGATCATACAACCCTTTGTTGAAAATGCAATTATGCACGGGCTCCTCAATCTTGAAACGTGCGGGTTTATGCGAAAAGGAAAAGTTTCGGTAACCGTATCGTACAGGGATGATTTTATCAGGTGCGTTGTTGAAGACAACGGAGTGGGCCGAAAAAAAACATCTGAGATGAAAAGCGCATCGGCCTCGGGCCATCATCATCCAATGGGTTTGAATATAACCCGTCAGCGGATGGAAACCCTCGGTAAACTCAACCGCAAATTTGTTACCGGTATAAGGGTAACCGATTTATTTGACGACAAAGGCACATCGGCAGGAACACAGGTGGAATTGGATATTCCGGTGGTAGAGGAATAATCCCGGTACGGGTTGTAATTTCACCCATTCCGTTAATTTACCCTGATAAATTTCTTTTACAGCAATTCGTAGTTTTGCACCTTCCGCCTGTTGGGCGAGGTTTCCAACATGATAGATCCTCTTAAATATTACCTCTTCCTGGAAGAAAAAAATGCAGTTTTTTCTTATGTGGGTCAGATGCATCATTCCCTGATTACCGTTCTCGTAAAATCGATGCGCAGGAACCTTGCATACTTAGGTCTGGAATACCGGGTAATAAAAAGAATCTTCAGCGTGGTGGTGGAGGCGCTTGAAAATATCAGCCGTCATGGTTTGCCTGAAAAAGCCGCTGCATTGACCGGACAGAATGATGTGGAAGGAATATTTATGCTCAGGTATGAAAAAGATCATCTTTATGTCACTACGGGAAACTGCATAGACAATTCAGTCATCCCGGCACTGTCTCAGAAATTCCGGAAAATAGTGGCGGAGCAGAAAATCCGCCTGCGGGAACTTTACAACAAGACCCTCCGGATTGCCGCAGGCAATATCGATCCTGCTGCACCTGAATCAGAAAGCGGTACGGGTATCGGCATCATTGATATGGCGCTGAAATCAGATCAGAACATTAATTATTACATTAACCCCGTAAATGACTCAATTTCTTTTTTTGTTCTTGAAGTTAAAATGAAAATAAATTAAACCATGACACCATTATTTCTACAGGCGGGAGAAGATTCTCCGAAGGTGATCCTTGACCCGCAAAAAGGGATTTTCGAAATCTCAGGAGAATCAAGACCTGAGAATGCATCGCACTTTTATTCCCATGTGCTGAAATGGCTTGATCAGTTTAAAACCTTTCTTTACTGGGAAAAGAAGGAACTGAATAAAACAAGGGAAGTTGTCTTTACCTTTAAACTGGCCTATTTCAATTCAACATCGGCAAAATACCTGCTTGATATACTGTTGCTGCTGGATGGTCTGAAAGGTGAAAAATATCCGGTAGAAGTGAATTGGCACTATCATCAACCCGATGAAGATATGAAATATGCAGGTGAAGAATTCGCCCGGTCACTTTCTCACTTAAAAATGGAAATGATAGAACTGTGAATGATGTAATTTCGGTGTATGCGCCACATTAATCCCCCATATTTTCCACTCTGTTTTCGATATTTTACTCTTTTTTTATTTTTCTGCCCTTCCGTTTCCTCAGCGCAGGACTCTCTTGAAGCAAAACTGCAAACCACTGAAGGCATTGAAAGGGTTCAGATTCTCAGTCAACTTGCCCAGAAAAATCTTTATTCCGACACCGAAAAAAGTATCGCCTGGTCAAAGGAAGCAGCAGAACTTGCCGGGCAACTGAATGATGAGAACGGAAAAGTAAAAGCGCTTCTTATCCTGGGTAACGGGCATGAAATTGCCAGAAATTTCCCCGAAGCCATTTCCTGTTACGAAAAAGTCAGGGTGGTTTATGAATCGTGGGGGGAAGATGAGGGAAAAGCATATATCTACAACAGGTTGGGCAGAGGTAACTTTTTTGCCGGTCAGCATGAAAAGGCGGAGTTTTATTTTAACAAAGCATTGACTTTATATAAGAATCTGAATGACCCGGTAGGGAAAATATCCATTTACGAGGGATTGGGAGACCTGCGACAGGTTCAGCGAAATATGGAGGCGGCAATCCGGTATTTTCAGAGTGCTCTTGATGAAGCGGGCAAAAGCAATAACATGAGGGCAAAGGCGACAGCCCTTGCCAAAATCGGGATTGCATATTCGGACGGCAAAAATTTTGAAAAGGCATTTGATTATCTGAATCTTGCCCTGCCGTTGGCTGCCGGGCAAAATCTTACCGATCTTAAGGATAAAATTGAAAAAAATATTGAAATCATAAGGCATAACATGGGTGTTCAGCAAAAGCATGATCAATTGGAAAAGCAGATTGAGCAGAAACATGAAGAAGCGATGAAAGAAATTGAAAAAAAATATGAACTGCAGCAGGTAAAATCGCTTGAAGAAATTGAAAAACTGAGCAAGGAGAACCAGTTGAAAGAACTGAAAATACGCATTCAGCAGGATGATTTCAACCGGAAGATCATTGAAAAAAAACATGAACTTGTAAGGAAGGAGCATGAGGCGGATCGCAAGAGGATGTATGCCGAACTTAAACAGCGCAAACTGGATGTGGAACAGAAGGAAGGCGATCTCCGGGAGGCGGATCTTGAAAAACAGAAAATGCTTAAAAATTCCTTCCTTGCCGGTATCGGGCTTCTGTTGGTGATTGTTTTTCTTGGCATTATCGCCTATATGCTCAAACGCAGGTCACATCGCCAACTGGAACAGAAAAATAAGATCATCAGCGAGCAGAAAGACCAGATTGAAAAGAAAAACCAGACCATCATCAGCAGCATTGAATACGCCAAGCGCATTCAGCAAACCATACTCACCCCAGATGATGACCTGAAGAAATTTTTTCCCGAGTCGTTCATCCTGTATAAGCCGAGAGATATTGTGAGCGGGGATTTTTACCATCTCGTATCTCTTCCCATATACCACTCCTCCGTTTCTACCTCACCCCCAACACCCCCCGGCCCCCTTCCCCCTCTCCTTGATAAGGAGAGGGGGTCAGGGGGTGAGGTCATCCTTACCGTTGCCGACTGCACCGGCCATGGCGTACCGGGCGCTTTTATGTCGCTCTTGGGATACAACATGCTGAAGGAAGTAATAAAGAAAAACGATTCCGGAAAACCGGCCGACATCCTCGACACGCTCAACCAATATGTCTGCGAACTGATGCTGAAACAGTCCGAAGGCGACCTTTCGCGTTACGGCATGGACCTCTCGGTAGTTTCGTTTGACTTCCGGAAAAAAGAAGTGCAGTTTGCCGGAGCGCACCATCTTTTATTTATCGTGCGCAACGGGGAACTGAAAGAACTCAGGGGGAATCATTCCATTGTGGGAATGAGACATGAGGAAAAGCCGCACTATTTTACAAACCATACCGAACTTTTTCAGCCCGGTGATATGCTCTACCTGTTTACCGATGGCTTTGCCGACCAGTTGGGGGGGGACGAAAAACGCAAATATTACCGTGAGAATCTGAAAAAACTTTTTACCGGCATATCAACCCTGCCCCCTGACGAACAAAAACAAAAACTTGAAGAGGCGCACCTGAACTGGAAAGGCGACCTTCCCCAGACGGACGATATACTGATGATTGGAGTGAGGGTGTAGAAGTTTGTTATGGTTTTGTAATATCACAACTTCCCGTTTAATAATCTTCCCGAATTAATAACCCTATGAAGATACGGAAGCGTAGCGCACTTTTTCAACTTTTCAATATCTTCAGTTTTATGGCAGTCGGTTCCCAGCAGGTCAACCATTTCATTGTCAATGAGGGTTTCGGCAATTTTTTTTGAGATACCGGAATAATAACCGCCAAGTGAGTTTATGTTAACCTGCAGTAAAACGCCTTTATGCTTCAGTTCTTTGTACTTTTCAAGGTTGTACCAGAAGGGATAACGTTCAGCATGAGCAAGTGCCATCCTGTGGCCGTATTTAAAAAGCAGGGATAGAACCCGGTCGAAATTTTCCGGTGCATTCAAAAACGAAATTTCCACAAGCACATAATGGTTGCCGAAAGTAAGCAGTTCCCCGGCAACAATTTTTTTTTCAAAGTCGGCATCAAGGTAATATTCGGCAGCGGCATGAATCTCAACGGGGATATTTTCTCTTTTTACCGCATCCTGTACCGTTTTCAAACCCAATAAAATGATTTCCGGGGTATTCCTGTAATGATCGCTGATGACATGCGGAGTCGTGATAAATTTTTTATAGCCCAACTCATTCAGTCCCCTTATGAGATGCAGCGAATCCTCCAATGTCTGCGCCCCGTCATCAATGCCGGGTATGAGATGGGAGTGCATATCGGCATTAAGCACCGAAAAGTCGGCAGGCGGTAATTGCGGGCGGTGAAAAAGTGCGGAAAGAAAATTTTTCACAGCGATTCGGGTTTACCGGACTGAAGAATAAACCATTCAACGGTTTTTTTGAGTCCTTCCTGCCAGTTCGTATCAGGAACGTAACCGAGTAATTTTCTTGCCCGTGCCAGGGAGGCGAGCGATCGCATGGCTTCACCCCTGCGGGGGGGGGCGAATTCGGGATTGATTCCCGCATTCAATATTTTCCTGATCATATAAAAAATGTCTATGACGGCAACTGAATTCCCCGTGGCGATATTAAATACATTCCCTCTCGCTACCCGGCTTTTTACAAAGAGCGCCTTTATACATGCCTGGACTGCATTTTCAACAAAGGTAAAATCACGCGTCTGTTTTCCGCTGCCGTAAATCAGGGGCGCTTTGTTTTGCAGCAGGGCGGCAATGAATTGGGGAATTGCAGCCGCATAAGGACCTGAAGGATTCTGCCTTGGGCCGAAAATATTAAAGAACCGCAAACCGGCCAGGTCAAGGTTGTAAAGCGAATTAAAAACCATTGCATACAATTCATCCGTACGTTTGGTAACCGCATAAGGCGAAAGGGGATCACCTGTATTTTCTTCTTTTTTAGGAATATCCTTATTATCGCCATACACAGATGAGGAACCCGCATAGACCATACGCGTCACTTTTGCATCTCTTGCCGCAACGAGCATATTCAGAAAACCGGTAGTATTGGCATGATGAGTCGCCAGCGGATTTTCGACAGAACGCGGTACCGAACCCAGTGCAGCCATATGCAAAATATAATCAACATGTATGCATGCATCCCTGCATACCTCCGGATTGACAATATCACCGTTGATGAATTCAAAAGATTTATTTTTTGAAAAAGGTGCGAGATTGGACATGTTGCCGGTGGAAAGATTATCCAGAACAATAACTTTTCCGGCATTGAATTTCAGCAGGTATTCAAGGAGGTGCGAGCCTATGAAACCGGCACCACCCGTTACCAGGAACCTGTACCCGCGAAGGGCGCCTTTATGAAAGGGTTTGTCGTACATGAAATTCCCGCCACAAAATCTCAAAAATACAAAAACTCACAAAAAAATTAGTGGAGTTTTCCGCATGAGGCGGATCCCTGCTTACTGGCAGGCAGGCGTCCTTTGGCGGAAGTGTTTTGGTGTTTTTGTGGCAAATAAAAATCATTTTAATTTTAGCATGAAACTTAACTAAAGGTTTTATCTTTTTACATACTGTTCATCATAATACTTCACATATTCCCCCGAAGTCACCTGTGCAAGCCATGCTTCATTATTAAGGTACCAGTCAACGGTTTTCTCAAGTCCTTTGCGGAATGGTACGGATGGTTTCCATTTCAGATTTTTTTTCAGTTTGGAGAAATCAATGGCATACCTCAGATCATGCCCCGGGCGGTCTTTTACAAAATTAATCAGTTTGGCTGATGAACCCGCCTTTCTGCCCAGTTTTCGGTCCATTATCCCGCACAACAGAAAAATAATGTCAATATTTTTCCATTCATTGTTTGATCCGATGTTGTAGGTTTCACCGGGAACGCCTTTATGAAAAATAAGGTCAATGGCGCGGGTATGGTCTTCCACATGAAGCCAGTCGCGGATGTTTTCGCCTTTACCGTAAACAGGCACCGGTTTATTGTTTTTGATATTATTTATCGCAAGCGGAAGAAGTTTCTCCGGAAACTGGTAGTGACCATAATTGTTGGAGCAGTTGGAAATAATTACCGGGAGTTTATAGGTATGGAAATATGCTCTTACGAGGTGATCGGAACTTGCTTTGGATGATGAGTAGGGACTACGGGGATCATAAGCGGTTTTCTCGGTAAAAAATCCTTTCTTTCCCAGGGTGCCGTAAACCTCATCCGTTGAGACGTGATAAAACAGTTTCCTCTTTTGGCGCTCCGGAGCAATCGTTGCGCTCCAATATTGTTTTGCCGCATTAAGAAGAGTGACCGTGCCGGTAATATTTGTTAAAACAAAATCCATAGGGCTGACAATGGAACGGTCAACATGGCTTTCTGCCGCCAGGTGAATGACTCCGTCAAAATTATTTTCTTCAAAAAGTTTATGGACAAGGATCGAATCGCAGATATCCCCTTTTACAAAAGAGTAATTCTCCTCCGCTTCAATATCCTTAAGGTTGGCGAGATTGCCGGCATAAGTGAGTTTATCGAGGTTGACAACCCTGTAGCCAGGATATTTTTTTACGAACATCCGTACAAGATGTGAGCCGATAAAACCAGCGCCTCCGGTGATGAGTATCTTTCTTTTAGGGTTCATTCTGCGGCAGATTTTTTATTATGGTTTTGTTCCCATGCCCATGCCGTCCGTACCATATCATCAAGGGTTAACCCGGCTTCCCAGCCAAGTTCTTTATTTGCCTGTGCAGTATCGGCCCAGATGGATGTCATATCTCCGGGCCTGCGGGATGTAATTTTAAAATTAAGCCGGACACCGGTGCAATCAGAAAAAGCATTTATGATCTCAAAAACAGAATACCCCCTCCCGGTTCCAAGATTAAAAACCTCAAAAGAAGTATTGTTCTTTTTACCAATGAGTCGCTCAATTGCCGCAACATGCGCTTTCGCCAGGTCAACAACGTGAATGTAATCACGGACAGGGGTTCCGTCAGGAGTAGGATAATCATTGCCATAGACATTAAGGATATTTCGTTTACCGGATGCCGTTTGGGTGATGGCAGGCAGCAGGTTATCGGAAGGATTCACAGGCGAATCACCGATAAGACCGGAAGAATGCGCCCCAACAGGATTAAAATACCGCAGCGAAATAGCTCGTAGTGGAAATTCCTTTGCGGCATCACGGATTATTTCTTCGCAGATCCGTTTGGTGTTGCCGTAAACGCTGGCTGCAGGTTTTATGCTGCTTTTTTCAGTCACCGGGTTCGAGTCGGGTTCGCCATAAACGGTACACGAAGAAGAGAATACGAGTGAAGAAATATGATTAACGTTGAGTTCATGCAGCAGGTTTACTGTAGATAAAATATTGTTCCGGTAATAGTCCAGCGGCCTTTTTTCCGATTCACCCACCGACTTCAGGGCTGCGAAATGAATCACGGCAATTACATCCCTGTTCCTGCGGAACCATCCGGCAAGCGCTTTTGCGTCACATAAATCAAGTTTGGTAAAATGAGGACGAACACCGGTTATTCTCCGGATTGTGTTGACCGTATCAACGGAAGAATTGGATAAGTTGTCGATTATTTTTACGGAAAATTTCCGGGAAATCAGTTCAACGGCAGTGTGCGAACCGATATAACCGGTTCCACCCGTGACAAGTATGGTCTTTTTCATAAATAGCGGAATCAACCGGTACTGTCAGAGCGACCAGTAATCGGTTTTTTTTATTTTATTCCGGTAAACCCCCTTAAGGTCTACAAGAATTCCTTTTGAGGTCATCAGCCCGATGAAATATTTCTCATCATATTCCAGATACTCGGCATGGGGAACAGCAATGATTACGGCATCATAATTTTTACCGGGTTTTTTCGTTATGGTAAAACCATACTCTTTTTCAACTTCTTCCGGGTCGGCATGTGGATCGGTTATTTCTACATGGACAGCATACGATTTTAATTCTTTAACAACATCAGCCACACGCGAATTACGAATGTCGGTGACATTTTCCTTAAAAGTAGCGCCCATGATCAGAACTCTTGCTTTTGATATATCCTTTCCTTTTGCTATGATCTTTTTAACCGTATTTTTGGCCACATAAAAACCCATTGAATCATTGATGTACCTTCCGGAATTAATGATCTTGGTGTGATATCCCACTGATTCTGCCTTATGGGCAAGGTAATAAGGATCAACCCCGATGCAATGACCGCCAACCAGTCCTGGTGCAAATTTCAGGAAGTTCCATTTTGTTCCTGCTGCTTCAAGCACATCATAAGTATTTATTCCCATCCGGGAAAAAATTATGGACAGTTCGTTCATCAGGGCGATATTCACATCGCGTTGGGTGTTCTCAATGATTTTAGCGGCTTCAGCCACCTTTATGGAGGGTGCGCGGTGAACACCGGCTTTTACCACCAGTTCATATACCGATGCGATGATCTCAAGTGATGGTTTATCGCAACCCGATACCACTTTTACCACGCTGGTCAGGGAATGTTTTACGTCACCGGGATTAATGCGTTCAGGGGAATAGCCCGCTTTAAAATCGCGGATGAACCTGAGCCCGGAAAGTTCTTCGAGTACCGGGATGCAGTCCTCTTCAGTGCATCCGGGATAAACGGTTGACTCATATACTACATAGTCGCCCTTTTTCAGAATTTTTCCCACGGTCTGTGTAGCGCTTAACAGCGGTTTCAGATCAGGCAGGGTGCTTTCGTCAATGGGAGTAGGTACCGCAACAATAAAAAACTTTGATTTTTCTATATCTTCAACTGAAGAAGTAAAAAGAATATTGCATCCTTCAAACTCCTTTTTGTCAAGTTCATGGCTGGGATCATTGCCTTTCATCATCATCTTTATCCGTTCCTCGTTTATATCAAAACCGATGACGGGTATTTTTTTTGCAAAAGCCAGCGCAAGGGGCAAACCCACATACCCGAGGCCGATGACGGTGAGGGGGGAATTTTTGTTGATGAGGTTGGTGTACATATTTGTAAATTAAAGATACAAGGACAAAGATACAAGGTCAAAGATAAAAGAGAGATACGTATGCATTTAAATTCTTTTATCTTTTATCATGATGCATTTGGTCATGATGCTGACAGTAATCGTCAGCATCTTTGTCCTTTGACCTTTTATCTTGTTATTTCCTTCCTGCTGCATAAATCCGTTCAATTATCTCAATCACTTTCATTCCCTCAAGGGCATTGGTGGTGATGGTTGTTCTTCCCTTTAAAGTATCCACTACATTCTCAATGACAAAATGATGATTTGCCGCAGACCCTTTATGGGTTCCGTAATCGTTTGCCGGATTGGTTGGGGGCAGTTCAGGCATGACATAATTTTTAACATGACAATATTCCACCTTATCCATATATTGTCCTCCTAATTTAATGCTGCCGTTTTTTCCGATAATCGTTATGCTGCTTTCAAGGTTTCTGTCCCAAACGGATGTTGAAAAATTAATGCACCCCATACCACCGTTTATAAAGTGAAAATGCACCATACCGCTGTCGTCAAATTCGGTTGAATGTTTATGCGTAAAACAATTGAAATCAGAACGGATATCCCGTATGTCGCCAAAAAGCCAGTACATGATATCAATAAAATGAGAGAACTGGGTGAATAATGCCCCCCCGTCAAGATCCCGGGTTCCCTTCCATCGGGCTTTTCCATCAGCCGGTTGTCCGGGGAGGTAGTACCGGTCATCCCGGTTCCAGTAGCAATTAAGTTGCACCATAAAAATATTCCCGAGTATTTTATCATCTATAACTTTTTTTATCCAGACCGAGGGGGGGGAATATCGGTTCTGCATGACGATAAAGATGCTTTTATGCGCTTGCAGGCCCCTGAAAATCATTTTTTCGCAATCGGCTTTGGCGAGCGACATCGGCTTCTCGCATACAATATGTTTGCCCGCTTCAAGGGCTTTAAGGGATAAGGGAGCATGCAATCCGTTAGGGGTGCAGATGGTTACCACATCGCATGCAATTCCGGATGACAACAAATCATCAAGAGAATTAAAGAACGGAACATCAGATATTTCCAATCCGAGTTTGTCTTTCGGCAGAATATCACATACGGCAACCCATTCGGCTTCCGGATGGCGCGTAATCATCTCAGCATGACGTTTGCCGATGAAACCGTATCCCGCTATTGCGAATTTAATTTTTTGCACTTTCTGAACCGGGTTTGAACATTTATAATTTAATAACCCTTCCGTTTTCCAGTTTGTATTTTTCCTTGCTCTCCGGGCAAACTGCAATACCGGCATCATCAAATAAAAGCCGTTGGCCATATTCACTCATCCATCCGATCTGCTTTGCCGGATTGCCCACAACAAGTGCATAGGGTGGAATATTTTTAGTGACCACAGCGCCCGCCCCGACAAATGCAAAGCGGCCGATTGAATTGCCGCACACAACAGTGACGTTTGCCCCGATTGACGCACCTTTTTCCACTCTTGTATTTTCGTATTGATTTTTCCGTACAACAGCGCTGCGCGGGTTGGAAATATTGGTAAAAACCATGGAAGGGCCTAAAAAAACATCATCTTCACAAATAACACCGGTATAGAGGGAAACATTGTTCTGTATTTTAACATTGTTTCCGAGAATGACTCCCGCGGCTATAAAAACATTCTGCCCGATATTACAGTTATCGCCAATGGTACAGTTTGGCATGATATGGGTAAAATGCCAGATTTTTGTTCCCTTGCCGATTGAACAGGGCTGGTCGATGACTGTCGTTTGGTGTGCGAAATAAGAGGTTTCGGACATGGGTATGAAAATATGATTTATTGTTATTATTCAAGGATACGTTTATCCCCTTCGCTTATCTTTTTAATTTATTTGCGTCTCCTTCTGTTTCAGGAACACCGGTAAACTCCTGAAATATTCCAGCGTCCGTTTCAACCCTTCCTGCCGGGATATTACCGGTTGCCAGCCGAGTTTTTGTTTTGCCCTGCTGACATCCGGTTGCCTCTGTTTCGGATCATCTTCAGGCAATGGTTTGAAAACAATCCGGCTTTCTGAACCGGTGAGTGAAACGATCTCTTCCGCAAATTGTTTTATTGATATTTCTTCGGGGTTACCGAGGTTGACGGGCAAATAACAATCGCTGTGAAGAAGCCGGAAGATGCCTTCCACCAAATCATCCACATAACAAAAAGACCTTGTTTGCGATCCGCTTCCAAAAACAGTAATATCATCTCCTTTCAGCGCCTGGCTGATGAATGCGGGCAGCGCCCTTCCGTCATCAATGCGCATCCTCGGACCGAATGTATTAAAAATACGCGCTATACGGGTATCAAGCCCGTGATAATTATGATAGGCCATTGTTATGGCTTCCTGGAACCGCTTTGCTTCGTCATAAACACCGCGGGGTCCTACGGGATTTACGTGGCCCCAGTACTCTTCGTGCTGGGGATGCACCAGGGGATCTCCATAAACCTCCGAAGTGGAAGCCATCAGAATCCGTGCGTTTTTCGCTTTGGCTAACCCGAGAAGGTTATGGGTTCCAAGGGATCCGACCTTTAACGTTTGGATCGGCATTCGAAGGTAGTCGGCAGGACTGGCTGGAGAAGCGAAATGAAGAATAAAATCCAGGTCTCCCGGCACATGCACAAACTTTGATACGTCATGAAAGAAAAATTCAAAATTTTTCAAGGGAAAAAGATGCTCAATATTTTTAAGCGTTCCGGTGAGCAGGTTATCCATACCCACAACATTGTATCCTTCCTTAATGAAACGGTCGCACAGGTGGGAACCGATGAAACCTGCACTACCGGTGACCAGCGCTCTCTTCACGGGTTGTATTTCGGGTTCACCCCGTTGGACAGTAATCCTGCGGTGTTCACTTTTTTTCATACTCCTCATACGCTTTAAGAATTTTTTTCACAAGCGGGTGCCGTATTACATCCACCTCCGTCAGGTAAACGAATGATGTTCCTTTTATGTTTTTAAGCAGGTGGGTGCAATGCACCAGCCCGGACGGCTGGTTTTTCGGCAGGTCGATCTGGGTTATATCCCCGGTCACGATGAATTTAGCCGATTTCCCCATGCGGGTCAGGAACATTTTTATCTGGGCTTCGGTGGAATTCTGCGCTTCATCGAGTATTACAAATGCGTTATCGAGCGTTCTTCCGCGCATAAAGGCAAGCGGTGCGATCTCGATGATGCGGGTATCAAGGTATGCCTTTAATTTTTCAGGCGCCATCATATCTGAAAGAGCGTCATAAAGGGGTTGAAGATAGGGTGCAAGTTTTTCTTTAAGGTCTCCCGGAAGAAAGCCAAGATTTTCTCCCGCTTCAACGGCAGGGCGGGTAAGAATGATCCGCTTCACCGTTTTCGTTTTGAGCGCACGCACGGCCAGCGCAACTGCCGTATATGTCTTCCCGGTTCCTGCAGGACCTATTGCGAAAACCAAGTCATATTTTTCACTTGCCAAAACCAGTTTTTTCTGATTAGGGGTGCGAGCCATCACAACATGGCCGGATGGCCCATAAACCAATACACCGGAATCCGTTGTTTCACCGGATGACCCGGATACAGAATTCTCCGAAAATATTGAGTCAATATCATCCTCTGAAATCCTGTTATTGCGTTTAAAAATTCCGGTCAGGTCCCTGATACCCCGGTCAAATGCATTCATTTCCCTGTCGTTACCGGTTACTTTCAGCACATTACCGCGTGCGACAATCTTCAGGCCCGGAAAATAATTTTTTATCTGTTCCAGTTTACTGTCGTTTATACCGTAAAGTTCAATGGGATCAATGGAATCGAGGCGGATGGTCTTCTCTTTCAAGGTCAAAAAGGAGTATTGGTGGTTTGAAAATATATTGATGCTATTTTTGTTTGTAAAGTCCCAAGCCCCAAGCCCCAAGTCCCAAATTCCAATGGAACAGCCAGTGAAATCTGATTCTTTTCATAATTTATTAACTTTTTTATATTCCATAATTTTTAAAAAATCGTTACTATTCAGGTATCCATGAAAAACCCTGAAATACTTGCCACAAAGTCACAAAGAAACACGAAGAATTCCCTGCCTACCGGCAGGCAGGTTTGTGAAACTTGGTGTCTTCGTGCCTTTGTGGCAGAAAAAATAGGGGGTGCTGAATAGTAACAAAAAATCAAGATTAAAATCACATACTATAAATTCAAAATAAGGTTTTTGGGACTTGGAATTTGGAACTTGGAATTTGGGACTTTTATTTGTAAACCCATATTCGTTGATTATATAATCAGGTAACAGCATTAATTTAACCGGGAAACCCGGATGAATATTCTCTTTATATTTGTTGAGCCGGATTGCGAATATAAGCGAAATTCCGGCAGGTGTTTATGCATGGTATTACGCTCACTACCGACCTCGGACTACAGGACCATTATGCCGGTGTACTAAAGGGCGCCATCCTGAAAGAACTGCCTTCGGCCGTCATTACCGATATTTCGCACAATATCATGAAGCATGATATTTCGGATGCGGCTTATGCGGTAAAAAACTCATGGCATTATTTTCCTGCCGGTACCATTCATATTGTAAGCGTGGACAGCGGCAGCATCCATGGAAACAGGCATCTCGTTTTCATGCTTGAGGATCATTATTTCATTGGTCCTGACAACGGCTTGTTTTCAGTGGCGTTTGACCGGATGCCTGAAACCGTTTTTGAACTTATTATTCCATCAGATATCCGGTATCCTGCCTTTCCGGCACGCGACCTCTATGTACCGGCTGCATGTCACATAGCGAGGGGGGGGAATCCTGAGATGATCGGAAAAAAAATCGACCGTTGGAACTCCCGTACTTTACTGCAGCCCGTAATTGAGGCCGACCACATCCGCGGGTATGTCATTTATACTGACGGATACGAAAATGCAATAACCAATATCACCCGTGACCATTTTGCAGTTATGGGGCAGGGGAAAACATACATCATTATTTTCAAACGTTCAGAATACCGGATTACGCAGATTTCCTCTTCCTACAGCGATGTGCCCGATGGAGAAAAACTTGCGCTCTTCAATTCTTCCGGGAATCTTGAAATAGGTATAAATAAAGGAAAGGCATGCAGTTTACTCGGGTTGGAGTTGGGAGATATGGTGCGGGTGGAGTTCAGTTGAATTTTCTTATCTTTACGATCCAAACCGTTCTGTCGCTCTGATTTCCGTAAGGAATGTCAGGGAGGAAAGTCCGGGCAGCGTAGGGCACCGCACCCCCCGATGTACATCGGGGGGGGTTGCCGGGGTAACCTGGCGATACAGATAGTGCCACAGAAACAAGGTAGCCCTGACGCCCCGATTGAAATCGGGGGTCAGGGTGATAGTGAAATCGTGAGGTAAGAGCTCACGTCCTGCATATTTAACATGTGCGGGATGGAAAACCTTGCGGGCTGCAAGGCCAAATAAGTTCCGCTTTTGAAGTTGCCCGCTTCAATTCTCCCGGTTTACCGGGGGATGGCGGAACGGGTAGGCCGCTCAGATAAATGACAGAAGTGGTATCAGTGACACCATACAGAACCCGGCTTACAGGTTTGGGAAGCAGAGGCGCTGGAAACAGCGTCTCTGTTTTTTTGTAACTAAATAGTTAACTAATCAACCCGAATTTCAACCACAGATTTCACGGATTGAAAACAAAATAGTTTTAAAAAATCCGTGTAATCAGTGGCTGCATTTTTTTTGCTGCTGAGCAGTTGCGGTTTTTTTAATTACCACTGGTAAATAAATATTGCTTTGTGGATTTTTTTCTTGGATTAATCGGGGTGTTGATTATTGCCGGGGTAATTGCCACCGTAATCTTCGGATTTTTCAGCAGCGTCTGGTCATTTATTCAACTCGATCTGCTCGGGATTAACAAAAGAATCTTTCGTGAAAATCTTTCTCCACGGGTACGCTCCTTTCTTTCTGCTTATCCCTATTATCATCATTTAAGCGGTCAAGGAAAAGATAAATTTACCCGAAGGGTCAGCAATTTTATTTTCAATAAAGAATTTATCGGTGCCAACGGGATGATCGTAACCGATGAAATGAAGATAAAGATTGCCGCGTCAGCAGTTCAACTCACATTCGGCCTTGAGAAATTCCTGATTGCCTATTTCAGCACCATAATTGTGTATCCCGATTCCTTTTATTCCCGGATGGCTGGCGGAGAAGTTAAAGGCGCGACTACCTTATCCGGTAAAATTCTGATCTCATGGAAAGATTTCATGGAAGGTTATAATGACCCTGCCGACAGATATAATCTTGGATTGCATGAAATGGCGCACGCCCTGAAGATTGAATTTCTTCACGGATCGGATTCGGACGAAAAATTCAGTTTTTTCCTTGAAAAATGGATAAACACCGGGATAAAAGAATTTGAAAAGATCAGGGGAGGCAATTCTTCTTTTATTCGCTCCTATGGAGGTAAAAACATCCACGAGTTTTTTGCCGTTTGTATTGAGCATTTTTTTGAATGGTCATCCGAATTCAATAAACGGCTACCGGAATTATATCAACACCTGTGCCTGCTGCTGAACCAGAATCCCCTAAATACGACAGAAGATTATTCACTCTCAAAAGCGGAGATCACCCACCGCAATAAAATTCTTTCGGTAGGGTTAAATGTTTTCACATCCATGAATTGGCCCTATACGGTTATTCTTACCGGAATTTTTGCCGGATGGCCCGCATTAATATATTTTATGTCCATTGTCTATGCAGAACCTGAAGAATTATTGTACCGGGCTATATTCATACTGGCATTAGGGTTCCTGGTTCATGCAGCATTGTTAAAAAAGGGCATCGGTTACTTGCGGATATTTTTATTTTATTCATTTTTCGGTTTTCTGCCAGTTATTTTATCTGTTTGCCTTGCGCTTAATCAGTTCATAGTAATTGAGGATAAAATGGAGGAAACGTATAGATTGACCGGTAAGCACACAGTAGCCAGAGACAAAAAGAACTTTATTGTTTTCCTGGAAAATGGTCAATATCTAAATGATGAGAACCTGCGTAAAGTGAACACCGGATATAAGGACCTGATAAAAAAAGGTAACTGCCTGAAGATTACTTTTCGAAAGGGAATCTTTGGCTTGAAATATTTTTTTCAAAAAGAAATTACCCGATGCGAATGAAGCGTGAGAAATGAATCAGAACTCATCTAACCGTATCATCTCCTTGTCAACACCAAGGTCATCAAGCATTTTCAGCACCGCTTTATTCATTAGGGGGGGACCGCATAGGTAGTATTCAATGTCTTCAGGTGCCGGGTGGTTTTTTAGGTACGTGTCATACGTTACCTGGTGAATGAAACCAACGGGTCCCTGCCAGTTATCCGAGGGCAGGGGTTCGGAAAGCGCTATCACAAACTTAAAATTGGGGAATTCTTTTTCAATGGCGCGGAATTCATCTTCGTAAAAAATTTCACGCATTGACCTCGCACCGTAAAAATAGGTCGCTTTTCTTTTTGTTTTTTCGGTATGAAAGAGGTGGAAGATGTGGGAACGCAGGGGCGCCATTCCCGCACCGCCACCGACAAATACCATTTCGCGGTTTGTTTCCTGCAGGAAGAATTCACCGTAAGGGCCCGATACAACCACTTTATCCCCTGGTTTCCGCGAAAAAATATAACTGGAAGAAATTCCCGGCTTTATGCCTTCCGCAAATGTTTTTTTAGCCCTGTCCCAGGGGGGGGTGGCAATGCGCACATTGAGCATGACGCGGTTGCCTTCGGCAGGATGGTTGGCCATGGAGTACGCCCTGAAAATCTCCTCCTCATTCTTTACTTTCAGCGACCAGATGTTCAGGGCATCCCAGTCGGGACGGTATTCGGTTTCTACATCAAGGTCTTTTGAAAAATCAACTTCATAAGGCGGGATGTCAATCTGGATGTAGCCACCGTTTTTAAATTTGATTTCTTCTCCTTCGGGCAACTTCAAAAGGAACTCCTTGATAAATGTAGCAACATTTTTGTTGGATGTTACGGTACATACCCATTTTTTAATTCCGAATATTTCTTCCGGTATCTGAATGTCAAGGTCATGCTTCACCTTTACCTGGCAGGCAAGACGAAAATATTCTTCTTTCTGCCTGCGCGTAAAATAGGGTTCTTCGGTGGCAAGCATGGCTCCGCCACCTGAAAAAACCTTGCATTTGCAATAGGCGCATGTTCCTTTTCCACCGCAGGCAGAGGACAGGAATATTTTGTCGCCCGCAAGAGTGGACAACAGGGATGAGCCCGGATTCACAGATAATTCTTTTTCACCGTTGATCCGGATTTTCACCAGCCCCGATGCCACAAGTTTCTGCTTGGCGAAAAGAATGACTGCCGTGAGAAGAAAAATGATGAGGAGGAAAACCAAAAGGCCGGAAATTATTATCGTGGTCATGATGTCCGAGTATAAAAAAATATTATCTCATATTATTCATTATTACAGTCATCAATAGACCGTAGGCAGTAAACAGTATACAAATAATACTTTAATTACCGCATACTCTCTGTCAATTCTTTTGTTTTACGCAAATATTTCTCCGGGTGTTTAATCATATGATTCAGCATTCGTTCGATTTCTTCCGCCAATTTCCCTGTCTCCTGTCTTCTCAAATTTTACAATTGTATTCCCGAAAAACTCAGAAACGCAATTCCCATCAACCCGGTTAATATCATCGCTATTCCCAGCCCCTGCAATGGTGCCGGGATATTGGAATATCTTATTTTTTCCCTTATTGCTGCAATGGCCACAATGGCAAGAAACCAACCGATACCCGATCCAAGCGAAAAAGTAAGTGTTTCGGCAAAAGTGTATTCACGTTCCTGCATGAATAAGGCAGCGGCAAGGATGGCGCAGTTGACGGTGATGAGCGGGAGAAAAATTCCAAGTGCATTGTAGAGAGAAGGTGAGAATTTTTCAACAATCATTTCTACCAACTGTACCATTGCAGCGATGATGGCAATAAAAAGTATGAATGCGAGAAAAGTAAGATCAACTGCTGCAAGCGAAGGATGAATCCAGGCAAGTGCACCGGGTTTCAGAAGAATATTTAAGATAAACCAGTTAAAGGGAGTAGTTATGATCAGAACGCAGATAACCGCTACTCCAAGTCCGATGGATGTGCTGAGTTTTTTGGATATCGCCAGGAAAGAACACATCCCCAGGAAGAAGGCGAAGATCATGTTCTCAATGAAAATCTCCTTGACGAATAAGTTCAGAAGGTCAAGCATGATGAATGTGGAATATTAGGATACGTTAATGAGTTTACGGTTTTTTCCTCTTTGAATCCAGATATAAATACCAATTAAGAACAATGCTGCTGGAGGCAGCATCATCATTCCGTTATTTACATAACCCGCATCATAGAACGATTGCGGAATAACTTGATACCCTAGCAAAGTACCGGAACCGAAAATTTCACGTAATACCGATACAACAATCAAAATAATACCATAACCAATACCGTTTCCGATACCGTCCAGGAATGACGGCCACGGCTTTGCCTGCATGGCGTACGCCTCCAGGCGCCCCATAACGATGCAGTTGGTAATGATCAACCCTACAAAGACCGATAATTTTTTACTGACATCATAAACGTATGCTTTAAGGATAAGGTCAACCATGGTAACCAGTGTGGCTATAACAACTAATTGAACAATCATCCGGATGCGCGAGGGAATACCGTTTCGTATAAGTGAAATAATAAGATTCGAAAAAGCAGTTACCACCGTTACCCCTATCGCCATGATGAGAGCGGGTTTAACCTGGGTTGTGACCGCCAGTGCGGAACAAATACCGAGTACCTGAACTGTTATCGGATTTATATCATCAAGCGGGTCGTTAAGAACCTTGATGTTATTCTTTGAGAAAAGACCTTCTTTTTTTACCGGTATTCCGGTTTCTGTGCTAATTTCGGCAGACATCGATTTTTTATTATTGAGATGTTTTCGTTTTCTATTTTGTTATTTTATTTCGGGATTTATTGGGGATTGGTGTTTTGGATCCGGGATTTTATATATGGCACATACTGCTCAAGCCATGTATGTATCATTTTATCAGTGCCATTACTCGTAATAGTGCCCCCGGAAATTCCATCTACCTTATTTTCACCTGCAAAATCCGTCTTTATTCCTTTTTTTACAACGCGTACCGAAATAAAATTATTTTCTGTATCAAAAATTTTTTTCCCTTCAAATTGCTGTTGGAATTTTTCGTAACTGCTGATTTCGGCTCCAAGTCCGGGTGTTTCGCCCTTATGGTCAAAATATGCTCCGTAAATGGTATTGAAGTCCTCACGAAGAGAAATATATCCCCAGATGGGGCCCCATAGGCCGGCTCCGTACATAGGTACAATGTAATATTTCCTGCCGTCATCTTCTGAATAAATATAAAGCGGCAGTTTTCTTTCATCGGGTTCCTTTTCCAATTCTTCTTTCAGGACTATACCAAATGGTTCGTTTTCTTCTATCGGATTTCCTCCATTATCAAGAACTATTCCTTTGATTTTTCCGCTATAAAGAGATTCAATTTCCTGCCTTCCCTCCGGTCGAAGGAGGACGGAACTAAGGATGTTTTTCTTTTTTTCAAGTGCAACATTGCCTTCTATTGCGGGCCGCAATCCTTCTGATGCGAGAGCGAGCAAAACACCGGTAATTACGGTTATTGCCGCAGCGTAAAAAAAAGTATATGAATTAGAGTGCATTTTATCGGTCAGTTGAATTCCATCTTTTAACCCGCCTTGAGATATTCGATTGAATTACGTAATGGTCAATCAGGGGTGCAAAAACATTGAAAAACAAAATCGCAAGCATAACTCCTTCGGGATAAGCCGGATTAACCACACGCAAAATTACAGCGAAAACGCCAATAAGAAAACCGTAAATATATTTACCCGTATTGGTTTGTGCGGCAGTCACCGGGTCGGTAGCCATGAACACTGCGCCAAAGGCAAAGCCCCCTATGAGCCAGTGATAATAAGCCGGAAGGTTCATCGGGTGAGCCGGATTACCGGCAGGGGCAATGTTGTTAAAGAAAAATCCCATTGCCAGTCCCCCGATGAACATAGAGAGCATAATGCGCCAACTTCCAATGCCCGTGACAAGCAAAATAAGAGCGCCAATGGCAATGGCGATCTTTGATGTTTCACCGATGGATCCCTGAATTGTTCCGGTAATGAGATCGTTCAGGGGGGGGAGGTTGTGATAATCGTAATCCAATACAGCCATGCTTGTCGCGCCAGAATAGCCGTTTATGATCTTCTGCCCTTCTCCAAGGGTTAAATCGTTCCACACTTCACCGGAAATCTGTGCCGGGTAGGCGAAGAAGATAAAGGCGCGGGCCAGCAGTGCCGGGTTCAGCACATTCATTCCCGTTCCGCCAAATGCTTCTTTGCCGAGGATTACTGCGAAAACGGTCGCTACAGCCACCATCCACAGCGGAATGGTAACCGGCATTACCAGCGGTATCAGCATCCCGGTAACGAGGAAACCTTCATTTACCGGGTGTCCGCGTTTTATGGCGAAAATAAATTCAACCGTAAGACCGCTGACATAGGATACAACGATGATGGGGAATATTTTTATCAAACCGAAAAAGAAATTTTCCCATAATCCCGTTTCAACTCCTGTCACCCTGAAATGCTGATATCCCGTATTCCACATCCCGAAGAACAGGCATGGCATAAGCGCCAATATCACCACACTCATGGTGCGTTTTAAATCAACCGCATCGCGGATATGCGATCCCGTTTGGGTTGTTTCAGCAGGTGTGAATAAAAAAACATCAAACGCATTATATGCCGGCCAGAACTTTTCAAACTTTCCGCCCTTCTCAAAATCGGGTTTGATTTTATCTAATATGTCACGTATAAATTTCAAGAATCAATTATTGTGAGTTAAGATGCTATTTTATTTTCACATTTTTATTTAACATATTATTAACAATGGGCATTTATTGGCATTCATAGGCATTGCAGGAATTATTCATCATTCGTAATCCCGATAGCCATCGGGATCGTTTTTCGTTGATTTACCCGCATTCTTTCCGCACATAATCCAACCCTTCCCTTACAATTTTCTGCAAGTTCATTTTTGATGTACAGGCAAATTCGCACAGCGCAAAATCCTCAGGGTCCACTTCGTAAATACCGAGGTTCTCCATAAGTTCAAGGTCTTTGATCAGGATCGCTTTGATGAGGTGCTGCGGATAGATATCCATCGGGAAAACATCTTCATACTGACCGGTCACCACAAATGGCCGGTCCTCCCCGTGCGTATTCGTATCCAGTTTATATTTTTTTCCCGGTAAAAGTGAACTGAAAAATGTCTTTGAAAAACTGAATTTATCGAAACCGGGCATCATCCATCCCATAAATTCCTGCCGGTCTCCCTCCGGCACCAGGGTTAACTGGTCATCATAAAAACCGATCCATCCGCCAGGTGTTACGGTATGGCCTGTAAGCGCATTGCCGCTGATGAACCGCACCTCGAAAGAACTCCGATCCAACTCAGGCAGGTTGCGGATGCAGGCACCGCTGAAAATTTTAAAATATTTCCTGTTTTTTACCGAAGGACCCGTCAGCGCAATCAGTTTTGATGAATTATATCTCCCCTCAAGAAACAACCTGCCTATGGTCAGAACATGCTGCGCACTTAGATACCATACCTTTTCTCCTTTATTTATAGGATCAATATGATTGATCTGCACGCCAACATTCCCGGCAGGATGAGGTCCGCTGAAAAAATTGATTTGAGCGCCTGTTGTTTTGGTAAACACTTTTGAAGGCGTTGACCCGTGAGGAATATTCAGATGTACTTTCCCGCTTACGATTTTTGCCAGCGCATCAATACCCACCTGGAATTCTTCACCATGACCGTGAACTATAAAATCGTAATCAGGGGCAAGCGGGTTGGTATCAAAAGCGGAAATAAATATTGCTTTTGGCGGAGAACCGGGGTCGGCAATAACCGAATAAGGCCGCTGACGGATCACGGGCCAGATCCCGCTCTCAAGCAACTGATTTATGATTTCGTCAGTAGTAAATTGAACAGGGTTTCCTTTGCGGAACTCAACATGGCGGTTTTCCTTGTCGGGCAGGATAACAACTGAAAGGAGTTTTCTTTTTTCACCCCTTTTTATTTCAATGACTTCCCCGCTTACAGGAGCCGTAAATAGAATTTTTGGCTGCTCTTTATCATAAAAAAGAGGTGTTCCGGCAAGGACTTTATCGCCTTCTTTTACAAGCAGTTTAGGGGTCAGACCGTAAAAGTCGGATGGGTTCAGTGCATACGATTCGGCAAGAAGAGCGCTGACGCTGATTTTCTCTGCTTCCCCTTCAAGCGGGATGTTCAACCCTTTTTTTATCGAAATTATCTTCTGCATGACAACCAATTCCAAACCTGTGAAGTACCAGGGGGTATTATTATTAAAACAGGCGGCAAAGTCCCGCACACTAAGATTATGTGGGACATCTGTCATCCAAACAAGTCGAACTTATGTGCGGGGCAAAGGTAAGGGAGAATATTTGACATTACAAAATGAGAAAATTCAGGAAAATTCGTAACTTTACTGCCTTTTTAAAATGTTAACATTCGTGAGATATTACCTTTTTATTATTATTTCAGGAATATTTTTATTACTTATTCCTTTTCATCAATCATCCTGCCAGGATACCCCTGACGCTATGGTCAGGGCTGACAGAATCGTCAGCCCTAAACCCCCCCTTGGCGCCTGCGCAAATAATTCAGGTCTTCTGAAAGACGGCAACAGTTCCCTCGGACAAACCTACAACAATGCAGCGTGCGGATTAAATTATGTGATGGCTTCACGCATGATAACTCAGCGATATGATTCATACACAACCACCGGCACCTACGGCTGCGGATTACCCTGCCCGAATTTTACAATAAGCGGACTCCCCGGATGTGCAGTGATTGAGCAGGCATACGTTTGGTTTATCGCTTCCTATGATTCCTATTCGGGCGTCAACGTAACTGTGACCAATCCCATGGGGACACCGACAACGGTCGCTGCATCTATAATCGGGACCGGTGGGGATAAATGCTGGGGAGAATCCGGCACTCTTGTCGGTAGGGCCGCTGTTACTGCAGCAATATCCGGGAATGGAAACTACACTATCAATATCACCGGCATCAGTTACCAGTTTTCCAATGTGAACGGAATTGACGGAGCAACTTTATTTATCATCTACCGCGATCCGCTGGCAACGTACCAGGGAAACCTCATTGTTTATGACGGCAACGTAACAGGCATTGGAACTGCGTACAACTACAATATGGGAGGTTTTAATGCCTGTGCCGCTTCCAGTTTGGCCAATGCTTTCCTGATTGTATCCGATATGCAGGATAATATAAACGGAGGACAACATCCCGGTACGGTGAACGGTGCCACTGCCAATTATCCTAATAACTTCTGGTGCATTGATTATACCACAACAACCGTTAATGCCGGGCAGACCAGTGCCGCTTACGGGGTTTCCGGCCTCGGCTCCGACTGCTGGACTCTGGGAGTTACGGCATTATATTTTCAAACAACTACCTGCACAACCTGCACGCCATCTCCTCCGGTTCCTTTAACCATCAATACCAGCCAGACAAATTCTTCATGTGGACTGAATAACGGTACTGCTACGGTTACATCGGTAACCGGTGGCACCCCCCCTTACACCTATTCATGGAATTCTTCACCCCCTCAGACCGCTTCGACCGCAACGGGACTTGGTGCGGGACAATATGACGTAATAGTACAGGACGCATCCGGCTGCAGCCGCGATACGGTTACGGTAAACATTGCTTCATCTACGGGAATGACTTTAACGGCAACCGATAATGATATTCTTTGCAATGGCATGGTAACGGGAACTGCCACGGCCAATGCTTCAGGCGGAGTTCTTCCCTACACCTACCAGTGGAGCAGCGGGCAATCGGTATCATCTCTTACAGGACTTTCTGCAGGAACGTACACGGTTTCGGTGAGCGATACCTCAACCGCATGTTATCTTACCGCAACAGTCATCATAACGGAACCAAATCCATTCACTGCAGGAATACTGAACAGCGCTGATGCCACCTGCTCCGGAGTGAATGACGGCAGCGCCACAGCCGATGCCGCAGGGGGGGTATCTCCCTATTCGTTTCAATGGGATGCCGGTACAGGCAACCAGGCAAATGCTACAGCCACCGGTCTTGTTGGCGGAACTTATTTTGTTACCGCAACGGACGCAAACGGTTGCACCGCACTGGCGACCATTACCATCACTACTCCCGGTGCAATATATGCCACGGCATCCGGAATTAATATTTCCTGCTTCGGAGGCGGCAACGGAACCGCCACCGCTGATGCAAGCGGGGGGGTAACACCTTATACCTACCTCTGGAGCAATTCTCAAAATACGCAATCCATCACAGGGTTGACTGCCGGAACCTATACTGTAACGATCACCGGAAATGATTGCTCCCCATCAGGTACTGAACTGGTTACAAACGATAATTTCAGTGCAGGCAATACCGGCTTTTCAAGCGGGTACAGTTACTGTAATTCCAACGGCTGCCTTAACCCGGAAGGCACCTATGCGGTAGGATCCAATCCGAATTTTTTTCATGGCGCTTTTTACGGCAACGACCACACTACCGGTTCAGGGAATTTTATGGTCATCAACGGTTCAGGCACGCCAAATACCAATGTCTGGTGCCAGACAATCACCGTAACTCCCAATACTACCTATCTTTTTTCAACATGGGTGGCGACCATGGTGGTGGGGAGCCCGGCACAATTGCAATTTTCCATCAACGGAGTGCCGCTCGGAAATATTTTTTCTGCGCCCAATTCGCAATATGTATGGATGCAGTTCTTTGAAAAATGGAATTCCGGTGCAAATACATCGGCTACCATCTGCATCGTAAACCAGAACACAACCCTTGGAGGAAACGATTTCGGGATGGATGATATTTCCTTCCAGGCATGCATGGCTTCCTGCCAGGATGTCGCTTCAATCACTATTTCAGCACCGCCTGCACTTACTCAAATGGTTTCCGTTATTCCCGTAACCTGTTTCGGGAATAATAACGGATCAGCCACTGTAAATGTATCCGGTGGAACTCCCGGATATTCATACCTGTGGGATGCATCTGCCGCAAGCCAGACAGGGTCTACGGCAACAGGACTCATAGCAGGAACCTATTCCGTCACTTTTACCGATGCTAACGGGTGCTCTTCAACCACCACAGCAACGGTTACACAGCCGTCCCAACTTGTCGCTTCAATAACTGCTTCAACTAACGTAAATTGTTTTGGCGGCAATACCGGATCGGCAACCGTAACGGCAGGGGGGGGCACGGGGGTGTACTCTTACCTGTGGAATGATGCGAATCTCCAGGCAACCCCGGCAGCAACCGGACTGACGGCTGGAACTTATACCGTAGGCGTTGCCGATGCAAATACCTGCACAATAACCGCAACCGTAACTATCACTGAACCGCCACTGCTTGTATCTCAAATCACCCAGATTACAAACGTAAGTTGCTTTGGCGGCATTGACGGAAGCGCAACCGTTACTGCCGGAGGGGGGGTGCCTGGATATTCTTATTTGTGGAGCAATGGAGAAACAACAGTTGGCAGTTCGCAATTGGCAATGGGCAATTATACGGTGACCGTAACAGATGTCAACGGATGCACCGCTGTTTCCATCGCCACAGTTACGCAACCTGCTTTGCTGACCGCAGTAATTACATCTTCAGCCAATCTATCCTGTTCCGGATTTAATGACGGTCTTGCTATTGTGACAGCCGGGGGCGGCATTACACCCTATTCTTACCTGTGGAACGATCCGCTGTCGCAGACCAATGACAGCGCGGTGAACCTATATGCCGGGAGTTATGTTGTTCAAGTCACCGATAATAACAACTGCCTGGCATTCGCCAATGTAACGGTTACTCAACCGACTCCTCTTATATCTTTCATTACCGGGTCTTCTGATGTTACCTGTTTCGGATACAGCGATGGTAGCGCAACCGGTTCCGCAAGTGGTGGAACTCCACCGTACAATTATGTATGGAATGATGCTGCTGTTCAACTTACTCCGACAGCCACCGGTCTGTCTGCCGATACTTTTATTGTCACGGTATTAGATTTAAACGGTTGTATAAATACCTCACAGGTCATCATCACCCAACCCCCCCTTCTTGTTTCATCGGTCACATCTTCGTCTGATGTAACCTGCAACGGTTTTGCTAACGGATCCGTTACCATTACGGCATCAGGCGGTACGCCCGGTTATTCGTATCAATGGGATGATCCTGCCGGACAGGTCACGCCAACCGCATCGGGTCTTGGTCCGGGAACCTTTACCGTAGCAGTAACCGATGCCAATAACTGCCTCTCAACTTCTTCGGGAACTATCACGGAACCCCCCCTGCTTGTTACAACTACCAGCAGCGATACTACCATTTGCATCGGGGGAACGGCCCTGATTGGAATTACCGCTTCCGGAGGAACCCCCCCCTATTCGTACATCTGGGACAACAGTTTACCGGATCAGACCAATCATATTGTCAATCCGGCATCCACAAATTCCTATACGGTTATCGTGCAGGATTTCAACCTATGCACTTCCACCGCACAAACGGTAACTGTTAATGTATATCCACCGCTGAATGTATGGTTTGACCCCGTTAATGAAATCTGTTTCGGTGAATCAACTACTATAACTGCAAATGCCATTGGCGGTAACACCAATTATACCTTTACATGGGATCAGGGCATAGGTTCTGCAGGAAACACGATTACCGTGACTCCGCTGCAAACAACAACCTACTCCGTTACGGTAAATGACGGATGCGAAACCCCCCCTGCCAATGCTTCCGTAACGGTAATTGTAAATTCTCTTCCTGTAGTTAATTTCAATGATATTATCCCCGGCTGCGCACCGCTTACCGCTTATTTTACGGATCAATCCACAGTTATCGGTTCAAATATCGCTCAATGGACATGGGATTTCGGTGAATCACCAAATCCCGGTGAAGATATTTCTTCCGCTTCGGTATCGCATGTTTATTATTACCCGGGGACTTTTTCAATAACACTTACGGTTGTTTCCGGAAAGGGCTGCTCTCAGACGATTGTTAAACCCGGTCTGGTTATCGTTTACCCCCGGCCTATGGCCGGTTTTTATCCCAATCCGTCCATCACATCCATACTTGCACCGGCAGTAAGTTTTCATGATCTTTCGTTTGTATTATCGGGGTCGGTTGACGAATGGTTCTGGGATTTTGACGACAATTCAACAAACACCGGCAAAAAACAGGTACATACCTATTCGGATACCGGGCATTACGAAGTGAGTATGATCATTACAACCGACAAGGGATGCCGCGACACTGCCTATTTTACCGTAGTTATTCTTGGTGAGTTTGCTCTCTTTGCACCGTCAGCATTCACTCCAAACGGAGACGGGCTGAACGAGATTTTCCTTCCTAAGCATACCGGTGTAAACGAATCCACCTATGAATTGCTGATCTATGACCGGTGGGGTGATATAATTTTCAGTACGACCGATGCATATAAGGGATGGGACGGAACCGCCAATGATGGTAACAACCTCGCGCAGCAGGATGTTTATGTTTGGATCATAAATACTAGGGATGTGAACAATGTAAAGCACCGGTTCATAGGGCATGTGGCGCTGGTGAAGTAGAAAAGGACTACCTGCAAATTGAAGATACCGCTTCTTAATTCATCCATGAAAATCAAAAAGCCACTTTGGAATTTCATGGTAAGATTATATCTACCTATATTTTTTTCTTATCATTTTTGCAACAATCTTATCAATCGGAAAAGTAACTTCATCCGGAAGGTTTTTGTCAATTTTCACCCAACGCAGTGATTGGGCGCCTTCCCTCAGGTTTTTAAAATCAAATTTTTTAACCGATACTCTGAACCTCGCAGGAGAAGCAAGCCGGATACGGTAATAAATGCTGATGATCTGCCTATCGGCATGAAATGCAGAGGGCTGGAAAAAATCAGTAGTATAATAGTGGCCAATAATTTCTATCTCCTGTCCAAGTTCCTCTATACATTCCCGTTTCAGACAATCAATAGCGCCCTCCCCTAATTTCAATCCCCCTCCTGGAAATTTCGTAAACTTCATTCCGAATTCATATTCATCGGAAAGAAGCACTTCATTTCTTTTGTTAATGAGGATGCCGTAGACGCGGATGTTGAAGGCGGTTATTTGCGTAGAATGTCTATGATGAGGCATATCAGGAATTTTACTGCAAATAAAACAGAAAAAAACATCACGTAAAATTTAAAATTGAAGTTCAAATATTACGGGACGGGTTTTATGCCAAAATCAGGTAAATTCAGTATGGAATTTTCAATTCACAATAAACTTTCCTGAAGCGAATTTCTTCTCATTATAATTTACCAATTCATAATAGTAGATGCCCGGTGAAAAATTTTGAATGTTGATTAGTGTAGTATGTACAATATTATCAGATTCATATATCTTTCTTCCTCTCTGTTCGAACACATATAGCTCAAATGCAGTTTCATTGCTTTCTTTAGAATCAATTGTGATATTGATAAATTCACCCGATACTGAAGGGATTGCTTTTGAGGGCAGATAAGAATATTCCTTCTCATCAATTCCTTCAACGATACTTGTAATGTAAAAGTTATCGAACATTATTCCATCCTTATTATTTTGGATGGAATCGCTGAAAAAGGTGAATCGGAAATATACAGTATCGCCTTCGTAAAGATTAGAATAATAAAGAAGTCCATATAAGCCAACTTCAAAATATTTCCATCCGTATGAATTTCCGGTAAGGACGGGTTTCTCAGCATACCATGTGACATATTGCGGGATTAAAGTATCATTTAAGAGGTCAATCCAAGTAGTTCCACTGTCGGCAGAAATCTCTATCCTACTAAAATCAGAGATTGTGTCAGTATTAACCCAATAATACCCTCCAAAACCAGAAAAGATTCCCCATGAGCCAATAACATATTTTATATAAAAACATGAGGTATCACCGGCAGGATAAGCATTAATAGTATCGGTAATGATTACATTGGGAGCTGATAATGGTGAATTCAGGGTATTTTTTTTCGGTCTGCCGATTTGCCAGATATTTGTTTTATCGGTAACCGTATCAACGATAATGCATTGTTCTGTTAAAGCGTCATCAAAAGTCAGATAATAACAATCAATTTTCAAAACCGGAGAAAAATCGCTTGAGAACACGAACCAGGAAATAAAGGCGAAAAATAAAATTGTGGAAAAAAATAATATGGACTTATATTTCCCCATTTGAAAAGGAATGAGTGGCATATTTCAGTTTGTGCCCACTTACTTCAAAACCACAAACCTTTCAAAACCCGAATCGTCTCGTGTGATAACCTGAATGCAGTAGACACCGCCATCCCACCCGCTCACATTCAAATCAAAATCAAAAGTCCCGGCAATTGGTTCTTTAGTAAATACTTTTTTACCAACCGCACTATAAATAAAAACCGAAACCTTTTCTCCCTTAATGAAATTTGTTTTAATATGAACAATATCATTTGCCGGATTCGGATAAATCACTAACCCATTGCCCGAAACCTTCAACTCCATAGTTCCCACATTAAAATCAACATCAATTGAATCTACCATGGTGCATCCATTGGCATCGGTAACAGTCACATAATAGATTGCCGGCAAAACGCTGTCAATATCTTCCGTTGCATCCCCATTGCTCCATGAGTAGGTATAAGGGGGGGTGCCACCCGAAACCGTGAGGTCAGCGCTGCCGTCAGGGCAGGTGCCGCAGGTGGCGTTGATGCTGTCAATGACGGTACTCAGGGAGGTCGGTTCCGTCAGGACGATACCTGCGGTGGTAATACAACCGGAGGAGTCGGTGACAGTGACAAATGAATTGCCGGCACATAAGCCGGTTGCAACAGATAGTGACTGACTGTCGCTCCAGAGATACGTGTAAGGCAAATAACCGCCCGAAACGGTCACTTCTGCGTTTCCGCTGCAACTGCCATAGCACATCGGATTGGCGCTTGCGGAAATACTTGCAAACAATCCTCCCGGACCGGTGACAGATGCTGTTCCGGTTGCCGTACAACCGTTGGCATCGGTTGCGGTAACACCGTACACTGATGCGCATAATCCTGTAGCAGTAGAAGTTGTCTGGCTTCCGGCAAGGGCATCCCAAATATAGGTATATGGTAACACCCCCCCCGAAACTGAAACATCTGCCGTGCCATCGCATAAGCCGCAGGAGGTATTGGTTACATTGGAAATTATGGCAACTAATACAGCCGGTTCCGTTACCGTTGCCGATTCGGTATCCGTGCAGCCGTTGTTATCGGTAACCGTAACTCCATAAAAACCGGCAATGGCATTGGAGAGGTCTTCGTTCGTACTGCCATCAGACCAGAAGTAAGTGTAAGGCGCTGTACCACCGTTTACCGTAATATCAACCGAACCGTTATTATTCCCGTAACAGTTCAGATTAGATATTGCGTTAACGGCAAGTAAAAGCAGCGGTGGTTCAGTGACAGGTGAGGACAAGGTCACAATACATCCGACAGAATCCGTTACGGTAATCCAGTATGTTCCTGCAGTTAACCCGGTTGCAACTGCGGTTGTCTGGCTGCCTGCTGCTGCATCCCACTGATAGGTAAGAGGGGGGGCGCCACCGGTTGCGGTAACCGAAATCATACCGCTGCTGTCGCCATTGCAGGCGATATCCGTAACGGCAGCGCTTATCACAGGCGCTCCAATATTGCCAATTACTGCCGAACCGGTTGCAACACAACCGCTGACATCGGTAACGGTAACCGAATAGGCGCCTGCCGCTAATGCAGATGCCGTATCCGTAGTTTGCCCTCCTGTTGACGGATCCCATAAATAATTGTAAGGAGGATTACCACCGCTGGCACCGGCATACGCAAAGCCATCCGCATTGCCGCAAGTTGCATCCTGAACCGTAAAAGATAAAGTAACGGCAGACGGTTCATTTACCGTTGCGCCTGATACGGAGGTACAACTATTGTTATCTGTAAGTGTAACTCCATAAATTCCGGCACAGAGACCGGTAGCCGTTGATGAAGTTTGCGCAGACGGGTCATCCCATAGATAAGAGTATGGCGCTATTCCCCCTGACACGGTAACATCAGCGCTGCCGTCACAGTAAGCATTACATGTTGCATCGGTTGATGCTGAAGATAAGGTCAGGACAGCAGGTTCTGTTACCGTTGCTGATTCGGTGTCTGAGCAGCCGTTGTTATCGGTAACCGTAATTCCGTAACTGCCTGCAATCGCATTGCTGATATCTTCTGATGTACTGCCGGTTGACCATACTATAGAATAAGGCAGAGCGCCACCGCTGATGCTGATATCAACCGCTCCGTTATTATCGCCAAAACAGTTGAGATTTGTAACCGATACGATTGAAACAGCCAATAGAGCAGGTTCGGCAACAGTTGCAGATCCCGTCACTACGCAACCCGCTGAATCCGTTAATGTGACCGTATATGTACCTCCGCTTAGAGAGTCGGCAGAGGCAAGAGTGCTGCCGGTACTCCATGCGTAAGTATAGGGGGGGGAACCACCGGTGACTGTTGCAGCAGTAATGCCGTCATTATAACCATTGCATGTAACATCAGTTGAGAGGACTGTTACAGAAGGAGCGCCTGCATTGTTTACTGTGGCGGAACCTGTAACAGTACAGCCGTTATCATCTGTAACAGTTACAGTATAAACCCCTGCAGAGACACCCTGCAGGGTGTCTCCTGTATATCCTGTATTCCATAAATAAGTATAAGGTGAAGTTCCTCCTGTTGCGGTTACGGACGCAATACCGTCACTATTGCCGCAAGTGGCATCAACGGTGGAAAAAGAAAGTGTAACAGCGGATGGGGAATTCACGGTCGCTCCGGAAAGCGCGGTGCAACCATTATTATCAGTGACCGTTACCGAGTAGGCATTAGCACAAAGTCCAGTGGCGGTTGAATCGGTCTGAAATAAAGGATCATCCCAGAGGGGGGAGTATGGGGGGGTACCACCTATTGTGTTTACAGTTACGGTTCCGTCACAACTGCCGTTGCAGAGAGTAGAAGTAGCAGTAGCAGTGGCAATCATAATAGCGGGTTCGTTAATGGTAACGGTAGCCGTATCGGTGCAATTATCGCCATCGGTTAATACAACTTCATAAGAGACAGCGCACAATCCGGTAGCGGTGGCGGATGATTGCGTGGGTATTGTATTCCACAGATACGAATAGGGCACACTCCCCCCCGCTGCCGTTGCACCAGCATCTCCGCCACATAGACCATTGCAGGATGCATCGGTTGAAGAACTGACGGAAACTGTTGCACCGGCAAGATTTAAAATTGTTACGGAATCGTTTTTACTGCATCCGTTGGCATCGCTGACAGTAACGGTATTACTGCCGGGTAGAAGCGCTGATGCGCTGTCGGAAATTTCACCTGAACTCCACAGATAAGAATAGCCGCCCGCACCTCCCGATGCGCTCACAGTTGCTTCACCGTCACTCTGCGAACAATGCGCATCGGAAATAACCGAAGTGGTCAATGAGATTGCTGTCGGCTCGCCTACCGTAACACTTGCAGTAACAACGCAGGACGAGTCATCGGTTATGCTAACCGTGTAGAATCCGGCTGTAAGTCCGGTTGCTGAAGAACCTGTCTGCGCCTGAGGATCGTCCCACAGATATGTATAGGGGGGGGTGCTGCCTGACGCAGTCACGCTGACGGTACCGCTGCTGTCTCCATTGCATAAGGCGTCAATAACAGTGTCAACCGTTACTGCAGGAGCCCCGAAATTATTGACTGTATCAGAACCTGTACCGGTGCAACCATTGCCATCGGTAACAGTTACCGAATAGGCGCCCATTCCAAGCGCTGATGCAGTATCATTGGTCTGACTTAACGGATCGTTCCACAGATAAGAATAGGGCAGTGTTCCACCCGATGGTGTTACCCATGCAGAACCGTCATTATTGCCACAGGTTGCATCAATGCTGCCTGTTGCAAGAGAAAGAAGCGCGGGTTCCGTTACCGTGGCGGAGTCAATATCCGGACAGCCGTTCACGTCCTGAACCGTTATGTCGTATGTTCCATCACACAATGCGGTGGCTGTTGATGTGGTTTGGCTACCTGCTGTTGCATCCCACTGATAAGTGTAGGGCGCTATGCCTCCGGCAACCAGTGCGTCTGCACTGCCGTCACAGGAGCCATTGCATGAAGCGTTATTAGCAGATGTCGTAACCGAAGGTGTGCTTGGGAAAATGGAAAGGAAGAGAGCATCGCTGGCGGCAGCGCAAGGGCCTGGAGGATTATTTGTTGTGAGCGTTAATGTTACCCCCCCCATCGCTTTATCGGGGTTGGACGGAGTATAGGTTGCATTGAGAAGGGCAGGATTGTTGAATGCGCCTGACCCCGAAGTGTTCCATGTTGCGGATGTAGCACCCCCTCCGATTATCCCGTTAAGTGTGATACTGATGGCACCGCCACCGCAAAGGACGGTATCGTTTCCGGCAAATACAAAAGCGGCAGGATTAATCGTGAGTACCATTGAATCTGAAACGGCAGGACAAGGACCCGCAGGATCATTTGTTGTTATTGTAAGGGTAACAGATCCTGTTGATTTGTCGAGTGGTCCCGGAGTATAAATTGCATTAGTCAAAGCAGGGTTATTAAACGTTCCGTCTCCGGAGGTTGTCCAGGTGGAACTTGTAGCGCTCCCCCCCCTGCTGCCGGATAATGTATAGGTGCTTCCCTCGCAAATAACAGCGTCAGCGCCAGCGCCTGCGGTGGCAGGAGTGTTAATGGTAAGAATCATGGCATCGGATGCGGCAGGGCATGGTCCGGGAGGATCGTTGGTTGTCAGCGTCAGAGTCACGCTGCCCATAACCAGGTCACCGGGAGAAGAAGTATAGGTTGCGTTCAGCAATGCGGGATTATCAAATGCGCCAGTTCCTGAAGTGGTCCAGGTGCCGGAGATTGCACCCCCCCCGATTGCACCGGATAAAGTATAACCGGTACCTGAACATACCGTACCGTCAGAGCCGGCATTGGCAGTTACAGACGGAACAACCGGCACGGTCACCGAAACGCACGAAGTGGTATTGCAGACACCTTCCGCCCTTACAAAATAGGTTGTAGTTGAAACCGGACTGACAACGATGGATAGACCGGCTCCTATTCCCAGCCCATTGCAACTGTCCCTGTGCCATCTCCAACTGGCGCCAGTGCCGAGAGAACCACCCGAAACAGTCAACAAGGTACTTCCGCCCGTGCAAACCGTATCAGGCAGTGCCGAAGCCGAGGAAGGAGCGGTGGAAGGCACCCCACCTGTGTTGGTTACGATTACCGTTGCGGAATCAATGCAACTTGCATTATCTGCAACCGTAACGCGGTATGTTCCGGCAGTTAACCCTGTGATTGTGGAAGTCGTCTGGGCTGTATTCCAAAGATAAGTATAGGGAGGGTGACCGGAAATAACATTTACTGTCGCCACTCCGTTCGCAAGCCCGCAGGTTGTACTTTGTGAAGATGTATTCAAATTTATTCCTGCTATAACCTCTTTTGTAACCTGGCTGTTGCAACTGCTGTCGCTTACAAATAAAATAACATTGAACGTTCCGTCAGATGTAAACAGGTGAGCCGGGTTTTGCAAACTTGATGTATCACCGTCACCGAAATCCCATGTCCAGTTGGTCGGAACGGGTGATGTTGCATCGGTAAAAAATACCGTGTCTCCCGTACACGGCACATTGAAAGTAAAATCCGGAGAAGGTCCGGGTCGTACGGTTACCTGTACCATACCGGTATCAGAACCGCATCCGTTATAGGCGATTTCAGTTACAGTGTAATTTCCCGGTGCGGAATATGCATGAATGCTATTGCCGAATACATCTGAAGCGCTGTCCCCATCACCGAAGAGCCATTTATAACTTGTCGCATCAAATGCCCCCCCGTTGAAAGTAACGGTTTGCCCCGGACAAACGGATGTAGGATTTGCCCATGTACCCATTAAATCCGGAGGAGGTCCGTTTGTCACAACCTGGATGGACTGGTAACTTGTTGCTGAATTACCGCATGGATTTGTTACTGTGAGAGAAACAGTATAAGCGCCAGTATCAGCATAAACATGAGTCGGGTTGACCAGAGTTGAACTGTTTCCATCGCCAAAATCCCATAAAGATGCGCTTGTATCGCTGCTGTTGTTTTGAAAAGTTACAATGCTGCCTATGCAAACCGTTTCACTGGGGAAACACATGGGAGGATTTATGCAAAACCATGCCCAGGGAACCACATCGGTTTTAACAAGAACGCAACGTGTGACTGAATCCTTGCCACCGCAACTGCTTGTAACCACAAGTTTTACATTATAACTTCCTGCTGCGGCAAAAGAATGCGTGGGATTGTTCTGTGTGGAAGTAAATCCATCCCCGAAATTCCAATAACTTGTGCCGAGATCACTGCTTGTGTTATTGAATTGTACCAGCGTGCCCGGGCAAATACCCGAAGAGGATGGACACGTTGAAGAGGGTGTTGTCCAGAAATTAACATAATCGGGAGGCAGGTTGTTAAGAACCTTAACGGTCAGGTTAAAAGATCTGCTCTTTCCGCAGGAGTTTGTTGCGGTGAAAACAGCGGTGTAGGTTCCGAGTGCGGAATAGGCATGCACCGCATTCTGGGTAAGGGCGAAGTTTCCGTCACCGAAATCCCACAAGTAAGAAACGGCATACATGCTCCATCCCGAAAAATTTATAGGTGTATTGGTACATACGGAATCATCATTTACCCATGCGCTGGCAGGGGGGGTTATTGTATCAACTACATTTTTTACAAGTGTGAATGTGTCGCTTCCGCAAGCGTTAAATGCAAATAGATTTATCGTATAATTCCCAATTGCCGAATAACTATGCGCGGGATTAAATGCCGTGGATGAATCGCCATCACCGAATGTCCAGAGATAAGCCGTTGCTCCCTGGGAACTGTTCCAGATGTTAATATCCTGATCCGGGCAAACAGGATTTGGTGAAGAACTGAAACTTGACGTTGGTCTGGCGGTGGAATCAATGGTGATGATTTGTGTTGCCGTATCACTGCCGCATTGGGCATAGCGGATATGAGTAGCGGGATACATACCTGTATCGGAATAGATATGCACCGGATTATTTGTGTTGGAACTGTCGTCATCCCCGAAAATCCATAAATGGCCGATAGTGGGAGGAAAAGGCATGAAGGGAGTATTAAATTGTATGGCAGTGCTGGGACAAACAGGGCTTGAAGGATTAGTCCAGAACGATGCCCATCCGGGAAATGGTGTCTGATTTACTAAAACCGGTTTGGTAACGGTGGCGCTGTCACCTGACATCATATCGTATGCAGTCAGGGTAACAGTGAATGTACTCGCCCAGGTATAAACGTGTTCAGTATCAACACCGTAATAAAAAGGCGAACCATCCCCGAAATTCCATTTATATGAATCGGCACCGGTGGAGGTATTGGTGAAAGTCACCGTATCGGGAGTGCAGCCGCCATTGCCATAGATAAATGTGAAATCGGCAACGGGTTGTGCCTGAACATTCAGGTTGATGAACAGCAAAAAACCTGAACAGAGTAAAATGTTTTTCATAGGCATAAAATTAAATTATTCAAAAAAAAATAATTGCAAGTAACGCATTTGAGAACTTTTTTTACCGGATATTTTTACCGATGCCAAAATTATACAAAGTAGAGACATTGTACACCGTGTCTCTACTTCACAACAACAAACGGTTTTCCTACAAAACCATCCGTGCCGGATATTTTCACATAGTAGATTCCTTCATCCCATCCTTTTACGTTTACTTCAAGCGAATTCACAAAATCCGGGTTATCGCTGTAGGCCTTTTTACCTGTAATATCCATAATTTCAATTCCGGGAACTGACTCATCGCGATTGAAAAAATTAATTATGATTTTATCCTTTGCGGGGTTGGGAAAAACATAGAAACGGAAATTTTTACCTTGATACGGCAGGGCATCCACGGCAAAATCAACAATCACACTTCCGCTAACCGTACATCCATTGTCATCGGTAACAGTAACAAAGAACGTATCACTTGGTACATTTGAAAGAGTTGCCGTTGTATCACCGGTATTCCAGAGATAATAATAAGGCGATGTTCCACCGCTGGCATAAACGGAAGCGCTGCCATCCGGGCAGGTCGTATCGGGGCAACTTGCATTTACCGATATCATGGAATCAATCACAAGCAGCGAGGGTTCCGTAATAATTGCAGAATCAGAAGCAGTGCACCCGGTAGAATCGGTAACGGTTGCAAAATATGTTCCTGCAGATAAACCTGTTGCTGTCAATGTTGTTTGGGTAAGGATGTCATTCCACAGTATTGAGTAGGGGGGGGTACCTCCGGTTATCGAAATGGATGCAAAACCATCAGAGCCGTTATTACAAGCAACATCCGATACTCCTGTAATTGCAACATCAGGATCAGAAAATGGTTTGACCTGTTTTACAATTGAGTCAATGCAACCGGCTGTTGTTTCCACGGTGAGTATTACATTATAAGGGGTATCAGTCAGGAAATAATGTGATGGGTTTTGTGAATTGTCAACCGGAGAACTATCACCGAAATCCCATGACCATTGAGTAACTGTTCCACCTGTTGTATTATCGGAAAAATTGACCAATAAATTGCATTGAGGTGACTCATTAAAGTCGGCAGTGATGCCTGATAATAAATTCACCTGATGGCATAAATTTTTGATACAACCCTGAATCGTAGTCATCTGCACACAATAATTTCCGGAAGAATCAACCTGAATGTTCTGGGTAGTTTGGCCTCCGGGGCTCCAGTTATATCCGGCAACACCTGCAGGCGCATAAATAGTAATGGGGTTGCTTGCATTGCAAAGCGAATCGTATTGGACGATAGAAAAAGGAAAACATGCAGCATCCACATACGCGTAGGCATAATGGCCGGTTTGGGCGCAATCGGAGACAGTAAACTGCATTGTAACGGTTTGACCAACATAGGCGGTAAGGTCAACATTTCCGGTTGTCCAGGGTTTGTAAATACTGGTTAAACAAGTACCTGAATTCTGGAAGCCGGGTACCCCCTGCCCTGCAGCAACATAATAATATGAACACGGAATATTATTCCCTGCTGTATCGGTCATTTTAATCTCAAAGAATGGTTGGTCAAATACAGGATGTCCGGGTTCTTCCAAAACAACAGCATATTGATAAATAAAGTTTGTATTAGAAGTTGAAACGTTGAAGGACATCGTAACGCGGTCGGCCTGAGCGCCTACGCTGTTGTTACCTAATTTTAACGAATAAGAACCGCCCGGAGCAACTACCGAAAATCCACCGCAGGGGTCTATCCCTGCGCCTGAGACAATTGCAAACCTGCCGGCAACAAATCCAGGAACAGGACAGCAGGATGGAATAATTCCGCTATTGGGATGGTAACCGGTCCAACCCTCCCACCCGGTGGAGTCGCCTGTTTCAAAATCGGGATTGTTGCATTGAGCAAAAGATGTCTGCAATAAAGGGTTGAAAAAACTCAAAATAAGAAAACTGAAAACGTTTTTCATTATCCTGTTAAATAACATTTTATATTGTGCGTAAGATAAAAGGATACCTTTTTATCTCTGAACGGCCACTTTTATCATTCCCTGGATTTGGCGATTTATTTCTACTAAAACTGCATACATCCCTTCGGGTAAATCATTTACATCCAGAATTATTGAATTAAGACCATACTGAACAAAATGTTCCTGAACAATCCTGCCATTTATATCAATTAACTTTACCTTTATTATACCGGTATTTTGTGATAAAAGTACGGATATTTTTTCTTTTGCGGGATTCGGGAAAACCAGTAATCGGTAACCTGTAATCAGTAATCGGTTAATATCTCCAACAAGAAAATCAATAAATACACTACCTGCAACAGTGCAGCCATTTGCATCGGTTACAGTCACAAAGAAAGTATCGCTCGGCACATTTGAAATGGTTGCAGATGTATCACTGGTATTCCAGAGATAATAATAAGGCGATGTTCCACCGCTGACATAAACGGAAGCACTGCCATCCGGGCATGTGGTATCAGCGCAACTGGCATTTACCGATGTAAGTGAATCAATTACGGGTAAAGGAGGTTCAGCAACATAAACCGACCCGGTAGTAGTGCAGCCGTTGGCATCAACCACCGTAACGGAAAAGGTACCGGAAGCCAGTGATACCGCGGTATCCCCTGTTTGTGATAAGGAATCATTCCACAAGTAAGAATAGGGGGGGGAACCGCCATCCGCTGCAACAAAAGCAAAACCATCGCTGTTACCGCATGTGGAATCTGAATATCCTAACGTCAAGGTAATTGAATACGGTTGCTCAATATTGATATCGGCTGTATTAACACATCCGTTACTGTCCGTTATTGTAACACTGTAAATGCCGGCACATAAGCTGGCAAAATCACCGGTTGGCTGATTTCCGAACCCAATATTAAAAGAATAGGGGGGGGTTCCTCCGATTGCAGTCACCAGGGATGAACCCGTACATGCGCCACAAACAGTATTGGTTTGAGAAGTTGAAATTGTAAACCCTCCGGCAATGTTAACAACTACCGTATCATAAAAACTAACCGGATTACCATAACAATTATCGTAAATGACTTCTGCAATGTAAGTTGTTGTATTTGGCGGGCAGACATTCATGGTAATACCGTTGCCTACAGGATTATTAGGAGGTATAATCCAATTGATATTGTAATTTGGAGCACCAGTGGGAGTAAAACGCCATCCTTCATTGTTTGCCGACCATAAACCGGTATTTCTTCCAGGTGGAGCTACCCCGGCATTGCCAGTAGCATCCTGAATGCCCATCACAGCAGACCCGTTGTTCCAAGATGAACAGGTTTCTTTATTTTCAATATATACCTCAATAATATTAGTTGTTTCATAGAGGACAATCTGGGTGGTTGATTTCTTGCAATCTGCAAACAAAAAGCAGTTACAATCAAAATGAGGGATAGTATCGAAATTGATGATAAACATGCGACACGGTGTGTTGCCAATTATATAATAATTGATGTTACCTCCGTAGGACACATCAAGATCATGGTAAACACCCATTATTGAATTATTGTACAATCCTCCGGGAGGGGGACCTGGTGAGGGAATTGAATCAGTAAATTGCCATTCACAATATTGATTTGCCAGAGTAGTGTCAAAAGAAATAAGTCCGTTACCTCCGACAACAATCTGATAATAAATATTTCCATAAAAACAAAACATAAAAGGCAGATTGATAACCGTACTCCAGACATCATCTATGGTAATAGGAATCGTAGTTCCTCCGGAAAATTGAATTGGCGGTGCATAAGGAATGGATGATACTGCATAACTTGTAGTAAGACCCGTCTGTAAAAATGTGGCAGAAAGCGAAGTGCAGTTGTTAAGGCAGTCAAGATTCTGGTCAGGTCCTGCATCTACAAATGGGCAAACTGAGGACTGGGCAAGAATATACCCATTTATCAGAAAAATAAGTATGCTAACTGAAATACCGGCAATGAATATTTTCTTCCAATGACCCATTAAAATACTTTCAACCTCGTTTGGGTTTACTGCATTGATTTTTTTTATCTGGCAATAAAAAGATGCCTTATTCCTTCCTGTTTGTCATTTACTTCAACAATAATAGCATACATCCCTTCGGGTAAATCATTTACATTCAGAATTATTGGATTAAGACCATACTGAACAAAATGTTCCTGAACAACCCTGCCATTAATATCAATTAACTTTATCTTTCTTATACCTGTATTTTGTGATAAAAGTACGGTAATTTTTTCTTTTGCTGGATTAGGAAAAACCTCAAACGTCAACCCTGAGTTAATTAATCTTCCCTCTCCAACTGCAAAATCCACCACAACACTTCCGCTGACCGTGCAACCGTTGGCATCGGTCACGGTCACAGTGTACAAGCCGGAAATCAGGCCGGTAATTGAATCGGCAGCAGCGCCATTGCTCCACTGATAGGTGAGCGCACCGGTTCCACCGCTGGCAGTAACCTCAGCGCTGCCGTCAGGACATGTTGTATCGGGGCAACTTGCATTCACCGAAGTCATGGAATCAATAACGAGCGGCAGGGGTTCACTCACAACGGCTGAATCCGATGCGGTGCATCCGTTGGCATCGGAAATTGTGACCGGATATAATCCGGCACAGACGTTATTTGCAGTCCCAGTTCCGGCATAGGGGGGGGTACCACCGGAGGCGGAAATTGTAAATGATCCATCGCAGGAACCGAAACAGGATACATCGGTGGTTGCAACCGATATAGAGAAAATTTGCGGTTCGGTAACAGAGGTTGATTGTGTTGCCATACAGCCGTTTGAGTCGGTGACCGTCAGATCATAGGACCCTGGACATAACCCGGTTTCTCCGCTGTCCGTTGAACCTGTACTCCAGTTAAAAGAATAGGATGGCGTACCTCCGGTTACGGAGGCGTTTGTGGCAGCATCGCAAATGCCGTTACAACTTGCGTTTACCGAAGAAATGGTTACCGCAAGAATTGCCGGTTCGCTGATTGTGACATCTGCAACTGTTGCGCAATTATTGGAATCGGTAACGGTTGCCTGGAAAGTGCCAGCGCAGAGCCCTGTGGCAGTTAATGTGGCCTGCGAAGATGAATCATCCCATAAAACAGCATAAGGGGGGGTACCGCCCGAAATTTGCACGGTTGCCGAACCGTCACACGATCCGGAACAAGAGGCCGGGACGGAAGAAGATATTGAAGAAGTCAGACCACCCGGAGCCGGAACTGTTGCAGAAGAAGTTACCGTGCATCCGTTTATATCGGTCACAGTTACATTGTATCCGGTGGCGCACAGTCCGGTTGCTGTAGATGATGTCTGAACCATCGGATCATCCCATTGATACGAATAAGGTGCAACGCCCCCCGAAACAGTTGCATCAGCACTGCCGTCACAGGCGCTGCATGAGGTACCGGTAACATTTAATCCAACCGAAACCGAAGCGGGTTCATTAACCGTGACCGTTAAAGAATCAACGCATCCGTTGCCATCATTTATGGTCAGCGCATAAATACCTGCCGTAATATTCACAATATCCTCAACCGTATTTCCCGAAGACCAGAGATAGGTATATGGAGAATATCCACCGCTTACGGTAATAAAAATCCTGCCGTCTGAACCTCCATCGCAATTTACGTCAAACAGTGAATCGGTAATTACGGCAATAGCAGCAGGTTCATTCACGGTTGCGAATGCATAAACGGTACAACCCAGGGAATCGGAAACAGAGGCAACGTAATTTCCGGCACTTAAGCCGGTAGCGGTCATGGTGGTCTGCCCGCCTGTCTGTGAATCCCACAGGATGTCATAGGGGGGGGTTCCTCCTGATACCGTAATGGATGCCGTGCCATCGCTGCCGCCATTACAAGATACATCGGTTGCTCCGGTAAAAGGTATGGAGGGCGCTCCTGTGTTATTGATGAAAACCGCACCTGAAGCGGTGCAGATGTTTGCATCGGTAACGGTAACCGAATAAATCCCTGCGGCAAGTCCGGAGGCGGTGTCGCTGGTTTGACCCAAACCGTCATTCCATAAATACAAATAGGGGGGGGTTCCACCTGTGCTGCTAACTATTGCCTGTCCATCGTTGTTACCGCAGGATGCTGAAACTGATGAAATGAAAAGCGAAATTGCAGAAGGAGAATTTACAGTCGCTGAAGAATTGACGGAACACCCGTTGGCATCGGTGACAGTAAGGTCGACAATTCCATCGCATAATGCGATTGCTGTCGAACCGGTTTGCATGGAAATATCATTCCACTGGTAGGAATAGGGTCCAATACCTCCGGTGACTGCAGCCGAAGCGGTTCCATCGCATCCTCCTGCACAGGTAGCATCGGTTCCTGAAGTGGAGATAGTAATTGCAGCCGGTTCATTAATGGATATGTAACCTGAATCGCTGCATTCATTGCCGTCTGTAACCGTAAAACCAAAAGAACCTGCGCATAACCCCGTGGCAGTTAGATCTGTTTGATTCAACGGGTCATTCCATAGATAGGAAAAAGGTACGGATCCACCGCTGACGGAAGCAACAGCGGTCCCATTGCAAATGGTGTTGCAGAGAGCATCGGTTCCGGTAATATTGTCTATTGAAACTCCGGGTTGGTCGTTCAGCGTTACCGAACCTGTAACGGTGCAGTTATTTGCATCAGTAATTGTAATGCTGTAGGAACCCGCAAGGAGACCGGTTGCTACTGCAGTCATCTGACTTCCGGCAGAAGAATCCCATTGATAAGTATAGGATACTGTTCCACCTGCCGGCAATGCTGTTGCCGAACCATCATTCTGTCCGCAGTTGGCATCACTGGCGCTGAATGTCACGGTTAATGCAGGTGGTTCAGTAACCGTTGCAGAAGTAAATGTCTGGCAGTTGTTGGAATCGGATACATTTACCATATAAGTACCGTCAGGTAAGCCGGTGGCTGTAGCGGTCGTTTGCGATCCTGCGGTAATATCCCACTGATAAGAATAGGGTAATATTCCGCCTGAAGCGGAAGCCGTTACCTCTCCGTTATTTCCTCCATTACAAGAAACGTTGATAACTGAAGAAATCAGTATAACCGGTCCTTCAATATCATTTACTGCCGTAATACCGGTTTTTGTGCAGCCGTTGGCATCATCAACCGTAACGGAATAAGTTCCTGAGGCAAGAGAAACCGCAGTATCACCGGCTTGTGTCAAAGAATCGCTCCAGATATAACCATAGGGGGGGGTACCACCCGATACGGAAACAAAAGCCGAGCCATCGCTGGTGCCGCAGGTGGCGTCAGCAGAACCAAGAATAAGGGTGATGGTTGTAGATTCGTTTATTGTTGCCGAAGCGATGGCCGTACATCCGTTATTATCGGTTACAGTTGCGCTGTAGGTTGACGCGCATAATCCTGTTGCACCGGAAGTTGTCTGGCTTCCTGCACCCGCATCCCAATAGTAATTGTAGGGAGATGTTCCTCCTCCTGATGAAACTTCTGCGCTGCCGTCACATGCACCTGCACAGGAGGCATCGGTTGTTGTGACAACGGATAACGACAAGACGGCCGGTTCGCCAACAGTGGCAGAATCCGTTCCTGCACATCCGTTATCATCGGTAACGGTAATATCATAAGTTCCGCTGCATAATCCGGTTGCGGACGAAGTCGTTTGGCTTCCTGCAGCAACATCCCACTGGTAGCCGAACGGTGCAGTACCACCGGTTATTGAGATGCCTGCAGTTCCATCGCAGGAAGCATTGCACAGGGCATCGGTCGCTGACGCAGTAACAGCAGGTAAGCCGGCAAATGTGAGGCCGATATTATCGGTTACAGCAGGGCAGGGACCGGATGGGTCGTCAGTAATGATGGTCAGGGTAATAGCGCCCATCGCAATATCGGAGGGACCCGGTGTATAGGTTGCATTGAGCAGTGCCGGGTTATCAAATGTTCCATCTCCGGGAGTGGACCAGGTTGATGTCGCAGCGCTTCCCCCCCTTGCGCCATTCAAAGTGTAGGAACTTCCTTCACAAATAAAGTCATCGGCACCCGCATTAACCGTTGCCGCGGAATTTATGATCAGCAACATGGCATCCGAAACAGAGGGACAAGGTCCAACGGGATCATCGGTGGTCAGGGTGAGGGTGGTATTTCCCAAAGTAATATCGGTTGCACCCGGAGTATAAATCGCTGCGAGGAGGGTTGGGTCGTTAAATGTTCCATCTCCTGAGGTGGCCCAGGTTGAACTGCTTGCGCTCCCTCCCGTTGCACCGGAAAGTGTATAGATGCTTCCTTCGCATATTGTTGCGTCTGAGCCCGCACTGACAATGGCTTCCTGGTTTACGGTCAGAAGCATTATATCAGATACTGCAGAACATGGACCCGCAGGGTCATTGGTAGTCAGGGTATTGGTAATAGTTCCCATTGTAATATCTGACGGTCCTGGAGTATAGGTTGCAGCAAGAAGTGAAGAGTCGTTAAATGTTCCGCTTCCATTAGTTGTCCATGTTGAACTTGTTACCCCCCCTCCTATTGTTCCTGATAAGGCATAAGAACTGTTTTCGCAAACTGCACCATTGGCTCCTGCACCAACGGTTGCAGCCAGGTCAATAGTGATGGAGAAGGTAAACGAATCGGCAGCGCATCCTCCCGATGGCGCAATAAAATTTGTAATGTCATAGGTTCCCGGCACGCTGGCAACCGGAATAATTTCACCGGTATTGACATTAACAAATGAAACACCCGCAGGGTTTGAACTGAACACTCCTGCACTGGCTCCTACCGGAAATGCGGGCAGTTCATTAGCGCCTGATCCGCATATCGGAGTTGCATAACTGAAAGTAGCATCAAAAGATGCTGTAATAGTTATACCAACCATGCTGCTGTCGGGACATACTCCGCCAGTTACATATTCAACTGAATAAAGGCCTAATGCGCTCATATCAAGATCAATGGTTCCGTTAACCGCGTTGATGGTCATTCCGCCTGGTGATGAATTAAATGTTCCTCCGGGGGTTCCGGTTATAGTTGGAACCGGATCAATACCGCTCTGGCAATAGGATCCGGAAGAATAATTGAATGATGGATTTTCTTCAGGATTAAAGCAAAGGTTCATCGCATCGGAAACTGCCGGGCATGGACCCGCAGGATCATTGGTTGTCAATGTTAATATTACACAACCTGAAGCAGTATCAGCAGGCGAAGGAGTATAAGTTGCATTGAGTAAAGAGGGATTATCAAAGGTGCCGCTGCCTGAGGTTGTCCATGCAGAACCCGTGGCGCTTCCCCCCCTTGTGCCGGACAATGTGTATGTGTTTCCTGCGCAAATTGCTGCATCGGAGCCGGCACTGACGGTTGCCGCTTGATTTATGGTAAGCGTCATGGCATCGGAAGCAGCAGGGCAGGGACCGGCAGGGTTATCGGTTATAAGGGTAAGTGTAACACTGCCGCCAGTTAAATCATTAGGTCCCGGACAATAAGTAGCGGTGAGCAATGTCTGGTCATCAAATGATCCATCACCAGAGGTGGTCCAAACACTTGTTGATGCTCCCCCCCCTATGGTGCCTGATAGGGTATAACAGGCACCTTCACAAATGGTAACATCAATACCGGCATCAGCAGTTGCAGGAGTATTTACGGTAACAGTAACATTAACGCAAGCGGTAGTATTGCAGGTTCCTTCGGCTCTTACATAATAAACGGTAGTATCGGAAGGTGAAACCGATAATGAACTTCCCGACCCTTCGGCAATTCCACCGCATGATGCTGAATACCATTGCCATGTTGCTCCGGTTCCGAGCGAACCACCTGTTATATTTAATGTTGTTGAACCGCCATCGCATATCGGATTAATTGTTGGCGTAATAGATGCTGCGGCAGTTGAATTGGAATTTACATTTACCGCAACATTTACGCAGGTCGTTGTATTACATGTTCCTTCGGCTCTTACATAATAAGTAGTAGTGGCGCCCGGAGTTACCACAACGGAAGCCCCGCTTCCAACCGGCACCCCCCCGCATGAACCCGAATACCATTGCCAATCGGCACCGGTACCAAGTGAGCCACCGGATACGGAAAGTGTAGATGAGCCGGCAGGACATATTGCAGCCGGGGCGGCAGAGGCAGAAGCAGGATCAGTTGAAAGAGTATTGACCGTAACCGTTACGGTGACACAGGCAGTAGTGTTGCAGGTACCTTCGGCACGTACATAATATGTTGTGGTGGAGCCCGGTGTTACTACAACGGAAGCACCGCTTCCGACCGCACCCCCCCCGCATGAACCCGAATACCATTGCCAGTCAGCACCGGTACCGAGAGAGCCCCCGGCAACCGAAAGTGTAGAAGAACCTGCAGGGCATATTGCAGCAGGAGCGGCAGAAGCCGAAGCAGGATCGGTTGATGATGTATTGACCGTAACGGTTATGCTGACACAGGCAGTAGTGTTGCAGGTACCTTCGGCACGTACATAATAAGTTGTGGTAACACCAGGGGATACAACTACAGATGCACCGCTTCCAACAGCCGCACCCCCGCATGAACCGGAATACCATTGCCAATCGGCACCTGTACCAAGCGATCCACCGGAAACAGAGAGGGTAGAAGAACCTGCAGGACATATTGCAGCAGGGACGGCAGAAGCGCTTGCAGGATCGGTTGATGATGTATTGACCGTAACGGTAACGCTTACACAGGCAGTAGTGTTGCAGGTACCTTCGGCACGTACATAATAAGTTGTCGTAACGCCCGGAGTTACTACAACGGAAACCCCGCTGCCGACAACACCCCCTCCACATGAACCGGAATACCATTGCCAGTCAGCACCGGTACCAAGCGATCCCCCTGAAACAGACAGGGTTGAAGAACCGGCAGGGCATATAACAGCCGGAGCGGCAGAGGCAGAAGCAGGATCAGTTGAAGGGATGTTGGTGTTTCCGACTGCTGCTGAAATAGAATCAAGGCAACCGCGCGTATCCGATACAGTGACTTTATAAGTTCCTGCGATCAGTCCTGTAGCCGTTGAAGTTGTCTGTCCTCCGGCAGCGGCATCCCATTGATAAGTAAAGGGCGGATTTCCCTGGATTACTGTCACAGTTGCATTACCATTTGCAAGATTACAGGTGGAATTTACTGAAGATGCTCCAAGGGTAAGTTCAAGGTTCACTGCTTTAGTCACAGAAGAGTTGCAACCGCTGAATGAAACCATCAGGGTTACGTTATATACTCCTTCAGAGGCAAAAGTGTGGGAGGGATTCTGTGCGGTAGATGTGTCTCCGTCTCCGAAATCCCACTGCCAGGAAGCAGGAACAGGGGATGAAGTGTCGGCAAATGCTATTGGAACACCGTAACAGCCGGCCGGTGCAACGGAAAAGCCGGGTGAAGATCCTGAATTGACAGAATAAGATTTCCTGACTGTATCGGTACCGCACCCGTTTTTAGCGACAAAAGTTACGTTGTAGGTTCCGGAAGAAGAATAGGTGTGATTTACATTCTGTAAAATGGATGTATCACCGTCTCCGAAATCCCACCACCACTGTGTTGCGTTCATTCCCCACCCGTTGAAATTAACCGGATCACCGGGGCAGGATGAATTTGGGTTGTACCAAAAGTCAGCCATCGAAGGGGGGGTACCGGTAGTGCTCACGGTTATATTCTGCGACTGAACAGCGGTACGACCGCAGGAATTTGTAATCCGGAGAGTTACAATATAGGATCCTATTGTGGAATAAATATGGGTTGGATTGGCGATAAAGGATGAATCGCCATCGCCAAAATCCCAGATAATTGAAGCAGTATCGGGGTTCCATATCTGGAATGTTACTATACTACCAACACAGACAGTCGGAGAAGGCATGCACATTGGCGGGTTGATGCAAAACCATGCATTGGGATTGACCTCATCCGAAACATAAATGCAATTTGTTACTGAGTCCTTTCCACCGCAACTGCTGGTAACTACAAGTTTTACGTCATAGGTTCCTGAATCAGGGAAAACGTGTACTGGATTATTCAGCGCTGAAGTAGTTGAATCGTCAAAATCCCAGAAACTGGTGCTGATGCTGCTGCTGGTGTTTGTGAAATTTACCGGAGTACCGGGACAGATTTCCGTAAAAACAGCGCAGTTTGACCATGGAGAACTTGTAAAACTTACCATGGAAGGAGGAACTGAGTCGCCAACAAAAACCGTCACCGTATCGGTTCGGGTGCTGTCGCAATAATTGGTGCCGGTATAAACTGCGGTATAAGTAGCCATTGAAGAATATGAATGGGTAGTAACAGCGAGAAAAGAGTTATCGCCATCTCCGAAATCCCAAATCCAGTTTTGAAGTCCGAATGTTGAGCCATTAAAATTCACAATATCATCCGGACAAACTGAATCGGGATATACTGTTGCGGTAACTGTCGGAATAAGAGTATTGCTGATAGCAATGACAATGGTTCCGGAGGTGTCGCTGGAACAGGCGTTAAATGCGATAACCCGCACATTATATATTCCGGGTAGAGAATAGGAGTGTCCCGGATTCTGTACATATGCAAAAGTTCCATCCCCGCATTCCCACTTAATACTATCGGGTAAAGGCATAAGCCATAAATTGAAAGAGATGGGTTCACCGGGACAAGCAGATGTTTTATCGGACCAGATACCGGGTATCCCTGGTCCCGCGCTTGAATCAAGATCAACCGGATTGGTGGCTGTATCGCTGCCACACTGGTTATAGGCGATCAGGGAGACGAAAAATATTCCGGTATCACTGTAAAGGTGGGTGGGAGTCATGATTGCGGAACTATCTCCGTCACCGAAATACCATTTGACTGAGTCAGGAGTGGGAAACATAAAGGTGTTGAATTCAACGGGGGTAGCGGGGCAAACAGGATTTGGAGGACTAGAGAAAAACCATGGCATAGGTAAGTTCCGGATGGTGACTACTTTCATTACCAGATCGCTGTCACCGGAGATGGTATCGTAGGCGGTAAGCGAAACGGTAAAGGTCCACGCCCATGTATAGGCATGGGATGTATCATCACCATAATAAAACGGTGAAAAGTCGCCAAAGTCCCATTTATAGGTATGAGCCCCGGTACTGGTATTTGTAAAGATGGCAGTGTCACCGGGGAGGCAGCCGTTATTTGTGTGAACCCAGGTAAAATCGGCATTCGGTACAGCGATTGATACTACCGAAGCGAGCAATAAAAAAAGTGCCAGAATAATTTTTTTCATCGCGAAGGGATATAGAGATATTAAGATATTAGGATATTAATTAAACTAATCTGATGTTGAAAATTGCTTAAATTTGTAGCAATTATTAGGGTATAGGGAGATAGGGTAATAAGAAAATAGGGGAACTCCCTTATCCCCTTATCTCCTATATTTACTTAACCCTTTATTCCCATTACAACATACCCGAACAATTTGTTACATATTTAGATGTACATATAATTTACACATTGTCAGCAACATGCCGGATAACAAATTCTCAATTGGCGACAAGGTACGGATTCTCAACGAAAGAATGGAAGGGGTCATAACTTGTGTTACAGACGAAAAAGGTATCGTAATGGTTGAAGGCATGGAATTAGATTTTCCACTGTCCCAACTGGTACGATATTCAGAAAAAGAAAAAACAATTTATGAAAATTCAGTTAGAAAAGTAAAAAAGCGATCTGCTGAATCAGGTAAGCAAGCGGTAAAATCTCCCTGGATGGGAGGGCAAATTCATCCGGCTGAGATTCCCTGTATAGATCTTCATATTGAAAAACTGCTGGATGATTATTCTCATTTTGAGAAGCACGAAATTCTTCCTTACCAGTTGAAAATGTTTCAGCAATTTCTTGACCGGTGCGTTCTTGATCAGAAACAAAAATTTTACGCAATACATGGTGTCGGTGACGGCAGGTTAAAAAATGAGATAAGAAATATTTTATCCCATTATGATTTTATCCGTCATCATGATGCGCCATATTCTTTGTTTGGGTTTGGGGCTACGGAGGTGGTAATTGGAAAGGGAGACGGGGAACAGAAGACAGGAGACAGGGAGACAGGGAGACAGAATAGAGGGTGGCGGGGGAAATATGTGTTTTTCGGTTTTCTTCTGACTTTACATTTCATTATTTTAAGCGCTTCGGCTGGCTCATCTCAATCGATCCGTGCCTATTTTTCGTATGCCCGATTTTTATCGCCTGCAGATGGTCCTTATATTGAAACCTATCTTTCAGTTATTGGCAGCACCGTGATTTTTTCAAAAAACAAAGATGGGAAATGGCAGGGGGGAACGGATATAGTCATGATTTTCCGTAAAGATACTATCATCGCATATATTGATAAATTTACCCTGCTGAGTCCGGAAATTTCCGATTCGGCCGGAGATAAACCCAATTTCCTGAATCAGAAAAGGATTTCATTAAGGGAAGGTGATTATATCATAGAACTGGAAATAAAAGATCCGTTAAAACCGGAAAAGGTCTTCGCACATTCTGAAAAAATTTCAATCTCCTTCCCGGAAGACAAACTTGTCATTTCTGATATAGAACCCGTTGAGTCGGCTGTGAAAACTGCGACACCCGGCATTCTCACAAAAAGCGGGTTTGATTTAATACCCTATGTTTCTGACTTCTATCCTGAATCATCGGTGAAACTGAAATTTTATGCGGAGATTTACAATACAAAAAAGAATTCTGTGCCTGCCGGTGGTTTCCTTTTGAGTTATTTCCTTGAGTCGGCTGAAACGGAAAGAAAACAGGAACGGTTTGCGAGGCATTCAAGGCAGGAATGCCGCGATGTTATTCCTTTCTTCGGGGAATTTGATATTGAAAAATTGCCGTCAGGGAATTACAACCTGACGCTTGAAATCCGCGATAAAACCAACAACCTTCTGGCTCAGAAGAAGATTTTTTTCCAGCGGAGCAATCCTGCCTTTGCAGTTGATTCCTTAGCAATCAGTGAAGATGAAATAAAAACATCATTTGTAACTCAATATTCCGGGACAGATAGTTTGGCGGAGCATATCCGCTGCCTGCATCCCATCTGTCCCCTGAAAGAAAGAGATCAGATTGAAATTATGGCAGCGCAGAGGGATTTGCAGGTCATGCAGAAATTTTTTCTTGGTTTCTGGTTGGCGCGGAACGGGTCGGATCCGGAAGGGGAATGGAGAAAATACCTGGTGCTGGTAAAGAAAGTGCATAAACATTATGCAACCTCCATTCAGAAAGGGTACGAAACCGACCGGGGGAGGGTTTACCTGCAATACGGGGAACCCAATTCAATTCAGAAAAGCGAACATGAGCCGAGCGCTTATCCCTACGAGATATGGCATTACTACAAAATAGGCAGGTATTCAAACATCACTTTTGTTTTTATTGATGAATCCTTAGCCGGGAACCGGTATGAACTTGCACATTCCGATATGATCGGGGAAATCAAGGATCCGAAATGGCAGTTGCGGATGTATAAACGCACTACGCCTTTCTCCGATATTGATGAAGATGAAAAGGGGGGACATTACGGGGGAAAAGCAGGTGAGAAGTTTATTATTCCGAAGTGAAAAGGGGAGGACTACTTACGCTGAAAAAGTTGCGGCAGTAAACTTTCTTCATGCATCATCTTCTCAATTTCTTCAACTGTAGCGGGCGAAGTTGAAAGTACCACGCAGCCGTTTTCCGTCACAAGAATGTCATCTTCAATACGCACCCCGATGGTCCACCACTTTGAGTTACAAGGGGAGTCATCTTTTATGTAGATACCGGGTTCTATGGTAAATACCGTTCCCGGCTTAAGGGCTCCATATAATCCGACATCATGAACATCCAGTCCCACGTAATGCGAAACGCCATGCATGAAATATTTCCTATATTCAGATTCGGAGGCGATTATTCCATTCTCCTTAAGCCGTTTTTTTACAATTTGCGTTGCTATATCACCGGGTTCCCAGAATTTTATTCCTGGTTTGCAGGTATTTATCGCCATCTGCTGGGCTTCGAGCACTATGTTGTAAATTATTTTTTGTTCCGCAGAGAAAGTGCCGTTGACAGGAATGGTACGGGTTACATCAGCCGTATAACCGTGATATTCGGCACCTACATCAATAATCAGTAGATCGCCATCTTTCAGTTTCCTGCGGTTATGGGTATAATGAAGAGTAGAGGTGTTTTCCCCGCTTGCCGTAATGCTTCTGAACCCGGGATATTCCGACCCATGGTAACGGAATAAAAATTCCACCAGGGCCTGAACCTGATATTCGTACATTGAGGTATCCACCGCGCGCATGGTTTCATTGATGGCGGAACAGGTAATATCAACCGCCTTCTGAATCATAGTTAGTTCTTCTTTTACCTTTATTTCCCGTATGGAGGCGAGATATTCCTTCAGCATAACCGAATCGGTCTTATGCCGGGCAGGCGCAATCTTCTTCCGGAAGTGTTTAATCAAACTAAAGAGATCTCCCTTGTCGTCAGGGTTATCCGCAATATCATCAGGGGGGGGAGTGAAGAATATTTTGTCAAACGATAAAAAATCAACCGTGAAATCCGCAAAGTCGCTGCCATAGAGGACCCCGCTGAAACCCAGTTTTTCTTTTGCTCCTTCCCGGCCGAGACGTTTGCCTTCCCAGAGTTCCCTGACCGAATCGCGCTGTCTGACAAAGAGCAATTCATCCGATAAAAAGGTCTCAATTCCGCCAGTTCCCTGGTAATTATATTCTATTTTATCTTTGAAAATAAGCAGTATTGCATCAGGTTCCTCTAACCCGGTCATATAATAAAAATCGGGTTGCTGGTGATAGGGGAAGTCAATATCATTGGAGCGGGTTCGTACGGGAGCGCTGAAAAAAACCGCGAGGGAATGGGGGGGGAGCATATTGCGCAATATTTCCCTCCTGTTCCGGTGGAAGCCGGTAGTCAGCCGGTCGGTATCAAAAAGAGGTTGCTGCTGGGAAAAAAGCAGAGCAGGAAGAAAAAACAGGAAGAAAAAAAATATTCCGGAAGGAGTAAAAATCTGGTTCGGAAAAGGTATTTTCAGTGACAAGACCTTTGGATTCAGTTCAGAATAATTTTTTTCAGGTCATGCACTACTTTTTTAGGAAGCAGTCCCTTTGAATATGCTTCCCGCAGGCAGGGGGTCAACCCTTTTTTATCAATAGTTTTTATTCCTGATGCGGAAATTTTCAGGGTTATCCATTTCCCGGCTTCGGGCACAAAAAAGCGCCTTTTCATCAGGTTCGGGAAAAATCGCCTTTTGGTTTTCCGGTTGGAGTGTGATATCCGGTTTCCTGTTGCTGGACGGGCTCCGGTGATCTGGCAAACGCGTGACATAAGGGATATTAGGATATTTAAGATATTAGGATATTACTAGATTGCATTTTTAATGGGGAGTGCAAATATCGGTATTTTTGCTGAATCAGCAATAGCAGGATAATACAGGTGATGAAAGAATCCAGTTATTATATTATTATCGCAAAAACTGCTGAAGAATTTTCAGCGGGTAAGGAATTATTTATTGAGTATGCCCGCAGTTTGGGTTTTGATTTATGTTTTCAGAATTTTGATAAGGAACTGGAGGAATTGGATGTACAATATAATCTTCCTGAAGGTGGCTTGCTGCTTATTCGCTACGGTATGGATTATGTAGGATGCACCGGCATCAGGAAACTTGAAAATGGTATTGCCGAATTAAAGCGGATGTATATTAAGCCGGACCACCGCAAAGCAGGGTTAGGAAAAATTATGATGGAAAAAGCCATTGAACTGGCAAAAAACCTTTGGTTCAGAAAAATACGTCTTGACACCCTAAAAAACATGACAGCAGCAATTCATCTGTATAAGTCGAATGGTTTTTATGAAATTGAACCGTACCGGTTTAATCCGTTGGAGGAAGCGCTTTATTTCGAAAAGATACTGGAATAATAATTTCCGGATTATGGTTTTCCCTTAAAAAATTCCTGCAACATTTTTTCATTTCCGTTTATCCTGATCCGTTTATGCGATGAAGTGAACCCTGAAATAATGGTAATATCCGATTTGGGAATTTTCAATAAACCTGAAAGGTATCTGATGAGGTATTCATTCGCCCTTCCATCTACCGGTGGCGCTTTGATTTTAATGCGCAGTGAACCGTCAGGTAATACTTTAACCTCATCGGTGCGTGAAGAGGGTTTGACGATGCAATGGATCAGCCCCCCGGAGTCCCCCCCAAGGGGGGATTTTGAAAACGGCTGTTTTCCCATTAGGTCTTACGTATTTTGTACCTCACTCCAAGGACGGAAAGGCGCAAAGTTTTCACAATTTATTTCTTAGCGTCTTGGCCCCGCCTCAGGCGGGGGTGAAAAACGGTCTGCTGCTGAATAGTAACCTTATTTTTCTTATTCAATTACGATTTTTCCTGAACCCGCAATCTCGTTTTCACTTATCAACCGGTAAAAGAATACTCCATTTTGTAAATTATTTCTCTCAATAAAAAAGGCCATAAGCCCGGAGGGTAAAGTAAGGTCTAAAACTTCCCTCCCGAAAACATCATTCATGATAAACCTGTAATTTTCTGCTCCAATGATTCCCCATATTTTCCCTATCTCCACTCTTGCCATTTCTTTAAATGGATTCGGAAAAACATTTACCGAAAAAGTTTGACCGTGCCGTTCAGCAACCGAAATAGCGGAAGTATCGCACGCTGGAACAGATTGAACTCCCAACAGGGCTTTATGCAGATTCAACCTCCCCCCCGTCACGGTTTTTCCCTGCAAAGATGGAATTGAATCATAACCTGTTGATAGGAGCAAATCCCTCATAAGAAGCGCAAGTCCTTGACGGTTGCCAGAATATTCATTAAAGATAGAATCACAAGCGGCTGAGTACATCAATGCTATTGCACCGGCAACATGAGGCGTTGCCATTGATGTTCCGGTCCAGTTATTGCCTTCATAATCGCCAGGAGGAACGGTTGACCAGATATCATCACCGGGTGCACCGATGTCAATCGTGGTCAAGCCATAACCTGCACCGCTCACCTTCTGATCGGAACTGTTGGTATTGGTAACCGAAATAAGAAAACCGGATGGACATGCGGTTGGAATATCTCCCTGTGCATCCACATCCACATTGCTGTTGATGGTAGCACCGGCACTTACTATCCCATATTTTCCCATTGAATCGTACATGGCGCACCATATCGGATAATCAGCTGGCTGGCCGTAGTCAACGCCAAACGATGAATTGGTTGAAACAATATATGCTCCGGCAACGCCATTGCTGCTGTCGTACCTGGCGCGCATTTCGAGAATATATCCGTAAGCGGCAACCACTTCGGCTTCGTTGCTTGATGATCCGCTGACGGGAAGAATTTTAACATTCCAGTTCACACCCGCAACACCGATGTTATTATTCCCTTTTGCTCCTACGGTTCCCGACACATGCGTGGCATGTTGGTCCCAGAAACCGCTGTATCCCACATCCCCGTTATTGTCAATGGAATTCCAGCCGTCATAGTCATCCGCATAGCCGTTATTGTCATCATCAATGGTGTTACCGGGAATTTCGTTGCGGTTTTTCCAGAAGTCAAGGTCAGGATGATTCAAGTCAAAGCCACCGTCAATGACGGCAACTACAATAGTATCGCCTTTTGCAGTTACCCCCCCCGTGGCGATGTCCCATGCTTCGGGAGCCGAAATATCCGCACCGGCAACATTGCCGTTATTGCCATCATTAAGCATGTCCCATTGATTTGAAAAGAGAGAGTCGTTGGGAACTCCGCGCATTTTGATGCCTGAATGATTGAACTGGGCAAGAGCGACCGCGGGATGATTTTTGATTTCAGTCAGGGTTTTTTCAACACCAATCAGTTTGTCGTCCCACCCGATAAGCCAGATGTTCAGCCGCCCGGAGAGTATTCTCTTTATCTGAATATTGTATCCGGAGTGTGCGGAATTAAAACCCGATAAAAACCCTTCAACATTTTCGCGGTAATTCAGTTGAACTATCAGTTCGTTTGGATAATACCCCGGAGAAATTGCCTGTCCGGCTGCATTCATGAAAAATGAAATGAGAAAAAGAGTAAAAATTATTTTCATAACTAAAATAAAATTTTTCCGGTGACGATAAATCCGGCCGTGTCAAAAATCCTGTAAAGATACAACCTGTTTTTCAGATTATCCGGGAATCCTGTTCTCAGAGCATGCTTCAAACCGGATGCATACACTCTCTTACCCGAAATATCATAGAGTTCAAGTTTGCATAAGGATAAAATGCCGGAAGGTATCTCGCATATAGTATTTCCAACAATGTTGATTGAAATAAAAACAGATGTTTTCTTAACAGGCATCATTTCACTTTTTTTATCTGAAGTCAGCATATTGCTAATATCAACAATATAAGCGTCCACGCTGGTATCCTGTTCCATGTTTTCCCGCCAGTTGCTGCCGAAAAGAATACGGGTTCCATTATTATTCACGGTAGCATGCGGTTCGGAAAAATAAACACTGCTGTCGGAATTTGGTGTAAGAGGGGAATATCTGCGGCTATGATGGTGTGCAATGCGCTGCACTGTTCCTGAACCATTCATTTTCAGGGCGAATACCTCATCTTCAAACGGCAGCCACGATGCGCTATCATCGGTGAGGCGTCCCACATAATCAAAGGTGCTGATGTAAACCCATCCGGGACGGTCCATATTTCTGCATGATTCATGCTGATCAAAGAGGGGGGAAATTCCAAGGAGCACCGTTTCGCTGCCATCGGATAAATGGAATTTTTTAAAAAAAGTCATGTTGCTGTCAGCATCATAAATATCCATTATCAGTACTTCGGTTCCATCGCTGTCAAGCCCAAGGTCGCTGTGTCCTGCGCCAAGAGGTTTTTGCCAGATAAAATTAAATTGCCGGTCATACACCTCAACGCCATTGAACTGTCCGGTGATTTCATTTGCGTAATCAACCACTACATAATTACCGAGTGGGGAAATTGAAATCCAGTCAAAATCCTGCACAAAAGTTCCGGCATTGATCGTTCCCACAACCGAATCAATCAGGATATCATAAACAAAAAAATCTGTCAGTAGCCAGTTTGAATCGTATCCGGCAAGGGCGATATAGTGCGCATCATTGCTCATATTGCCCTCAGCTCGTGTAGTCACATAAAAATAATTTGAAAAAGTGCGCAGTAAAGTGATTTGTTCTGTTTGAATGTTCATTGTGTTGATTGTATTATCTGCAATAAAAAAAACAGTCAGCGGATCAGTCGGATGCCAGAAGATATCCTGGATGCCTGTAAGATTGCCTGGCAGTGTTTTGATATACTGATAGGTTGTTCCATCATAAATCATGACTTCACCGCTGGCAGTGCGAAGCATCATTTTGCTTTCATCGCAGTTCCACGCCTGCCGCTTGGAATAGTCGGGAAAAATACCAGGCAGACCATCGTTCCGGGCATCGGAAATACGTATTACAGCAGTGTTGAATTGCGGATCAGTGAAAGGAGAATTTACCGGTTGAAGAGATAAACCGGTTTGCGGCACAGAGTTGTGGTGAGTAATGAATTGAGCGCGCAGCAGCGATAGAGCGCAACCGATACAGAAGGAAGTCAAAATAAATTTCAGGATGTTCATTCTTCATCATTTTTTTCCAGTGTCAATTCGCAATCTTCTGTTGTTGTCATGTTTTAATTTCAATTCGTTGACCCGGGTGTGTCATTCCCTTTCATTTCATCCACTATTTTTTTTGTTTCTTCTTCAGCCATGCGCAATTTTGTTTTGCAGAATTTTATCAGTTCTCCTGCGCGTTTTATTTTTCCCGAAAGTTTATCAACATCGGTATCGGGTGACTGGATTTCTTCCAGGATTTTTTCCAATTCTTCATGTGCGGATTTATAGGATAATTTTTTCATCACCGGTTTTCGAGGGATAGTAAAATAAGGATTGTGATTTTCTACCACGAATATATGGATTTCCCTGCCTCTGGTGATGGTTATTGAAGGAATTCAGGGACAAATCCATTCAATGTAATTATCAGGATGAATGACATTATTTATATGAATTTAGTCAATAAACTGACTAAATTAAATTATATTCAGTCAGTTTACTGACCGCATTTCACTATATTCAGTCAGTTTTATACAACTTTACTGGATATTTTTCCTCTGGACAGATGGCTTTCAAGCAAATCATCTGTTAGGGCATCTTCTGGGTTTTTAAGAATTTTACCGTTGGATCTTGTGATGGAATAACCCCGCGCTAAAACTTCCTTCGGGTCAAGGATTGCGATTTTCCTTTCTTGTTCGTTTAATCCCAAACCAAGTGCCTGATGCAAATGCGTGAGTGAAAATGAAAATCGTTCAACAAAAGAATTCATTTCATACCTTTTCTCTTTCAAAAAGACGGTTGAATAATGAACCAGATTTTGCAAAGCCGCTTCAATCTCGTGCCGGTTATCCGATGTAATGTTTTGGGATATGGATGCTATCCCGGTAAAAAGCGAATCAACCGAGGTCTCAAAATCCGAAACGGTTTCAATTAAAAAATCAGCGACATCGGTAGGTGTGATGCGGCAGGCATGAGCGACTTCATCCACAATGCTGATATTCACCGTGTGTCCGATCCCTGTTATCACCGGTAACGGACAGGTGGCTACCGCTTTTGCAAGCAGGTAGTTATTGTAACAGTTGAGGTCAGAAATACCCCCCCCTCCGCGGACAATTATCACGACATCGTATTGACGTTTGCACTTGCCGATGGTTTTCAGTTGTGCGCAAATCTCCTCCGCGGCTTTTTCTCCCTGAACCGCTGACGGATAAAGAGTGGGGATAAAACGGTATCCGTAAGGATTGTTTTCCAGTTTGTTGATAAAATCTTCATACCCGCGTGAATTTTCAGCGGAGATTATTGCCAATCTCTGGGGGACAAGCGGAAATTCAAGCGATTTGTTTTTATCGTAAACCCCTTCCTGCTTCAACCGCTCAATAACCCTCATCCGGTCAAGCAGCATTTGTCCGATGGTATATCCGGGTTCAATATCCTCAACGGTCAAACTGAGACCGTAGCGGATGTGAAACCTAACAGTGGCACAGAAGAGTATTTTTATTCCCGCTTTAAGATTTTCACCGGTAACATTTCTGAATTTTTCCGCTATGAAGCCGTAATAATTCCTCCATATCACCCCGCGCATTTCGGCAACAAGGTCAACACTGCCTTCTTCTTTTTCTATAAGGGAAAGATAACAGTGTCCTTTGCTTTCATGTACACCGGCAATTTCGGCAACCACCCAGAATTTTCTCCCGGCAAAAGCGTCATCAAGGACAGCGCCTACGGTGGCGGCAAGGTCGGAAAGGTAAATAAAATTTTGTTTGGAGTTGAATAATTCCATTGAAAATCCCTAATCAATTTTGGGTAGTATTCTATATAGGGAAGTATTGCTTTCCATAAGAATACCTTTCAATCCGACTTTTTCCGCTGCCTGGATATCTCGTTCCCTGTCGCCAATCAGGTAGGATTTTGAAACATCAATGTTAAACCGCGCAATGGCTTTTTCCAGCAGCAGCGAATCGGGTTTGCGGCAGATGCACTTGCCAACGGTGGGATGGTGCGGGCAGTAATAAATTTCAGCAATAGAAATGCCGTGTTCACTTAACTTACCGGCAATAAAATTATTGATTTTTTCAAGGATCTCATACGAATACAAGCCAAGGTCAATGCCGCTCTGGTTGGTAATTATTATGAACAGATGTCCTTTTTTTTGAAGTTCTGATAATACATCATAGACGCCATCAAGCATTTCAACATCTTCAACCCGTTTAACCCAGTCGTTGAGTTCTCGGTTAATGACGCCATCGCGGTCGAGGAAAATCGCTTTGGTCATTTATAAATAAAAATATCCTCGTTGGTCAGAACATGATGGTAATCGGATTCTTCAACAAGCATTTTGGAAGTGGAAAATACGAAACTGGCGATCTCCACGCGGTTGCCGCGCGATTTGAGGTGTTTTACAAGTTCAATATAATCGGAATCCCCCGACATGAGAATGATAGTATCCACCTTATCAGAAAGATGAATGGCTTCAATGGTGATGGGAATATCAGCGCCTTTGTAACAGGGAACTACGGTGCCGTAATAATTTGTATGAAGACGCTCGGCTAATTTTTGCGAAATCTGCTTCCCTTCCCTGAAATATATAAGGCGGTTTAATCCTCTGCCGTTGAGCAGTTTTGGCACTACTGTATCAAAATTCAGCATGCCCTTATTTGAACGAACAAAATCGTGGATACTGATTTCCATGTTGTTGCCGTCAACCAGTATTGCCACCGATTGCAAAATTTGAACCCGTTTATCCATATTTAATCCGACCTGTAATTCAGTCGTAGTTTGGTTGAATTGATTCGTAAATTCCTAACTCTTCTTCTCCATCTTCACCAGTGCCACATCGCACTTGCCGCACATACCCGGCTTCTTGCCTTTATGGTAACATTGCGGACAATAGTACATTCCGTCTTTAATTAACGGCTGACTGTCGTTCGGGCATTTTTTCGCCTTTTCACCGCAATAGTCCTTTTTCACGCAACAGTACTGGGGATTTTGCTGCTGGTGGTCATCCTTTTTTACATCCTGCCCGAATGTAACGGCAGTAAAGAAAAAAAGACCTGAGAATAAAATAATTGTTTTCATGGTGATTTGTTTTAATTTAAGATCAGCAAAGTTATGACTATTATCAATATTGCGGTAAATTTTTACATTTGAACCTTTTTTTGACGGGGAATTAAGAAAGCAAATATTGCAATTATCTCAATATGAGAGGAAATTTATCATCCGTATTGGCCCTATCTGGATTTAAACGGTTCGCGGTATTATTAATTATTCTTTTACCCGGAACAGTTTTCACCATCCGGAAAGCAGCCGGGCAAAGCGATATTCCTTCAGTGACCGATACGGTTTTTATTGCATCACTGATTCGCCAATCTGAAAAATACTGGTACACTTTTCCCGACTCATCCATCCTGCTTGCTGGTGAAGCCGTCAGTAAAATGGATACGGTAAAATTTGCGGAATTATTCTCCCATGCATGTAATAGTTTGGGAACGGCATATTATATGAAAGGGTTTCATTCGATCTGCCTGGATTACTATTTCAAAGCGCTTCGCATTGATGAACGGATGAAAGACAGCAGCGACATTGCGGCTGATCTGAACAACATCGGCAATATTTACCTTGTACAGGCGAAATACGACAAAGCGTATGAGTATTTTTCAGGAGCGCTTAAATTACGGTACAACCTCAATGATACAAGGGGTATCGGCAATGCGCTTCTGAACATTGCCAACCTTTACATTTCGCAATCCGATTATGAACCGGCCCTTGTTCATGCCCGTAAAGCGCTTGGCATCTTTGATTCCCTGAATGACAAAGAAAAACTGGTTGCCATCTATTCAACAATGGGAACAATTTCAAACAACATCGGTATCAGCGGTGAAGCGCTTGGATATTACACGAAGGCGCTTCATCTTGCCAAAGAGATAAACGACCTGCAGAGCGAGTGCATCTTATCGCTTAATCTCGGCAATATTTTTTCACAGGAGGGAAAAACCGGTAAATCCATACTCTATTATGAAGATGCCGTATCTATTGCACAGGATATTGATTACCTTGAAGGACTTTCATCCGCCTTTGAAAAACTCTACCTTACCTATGAGGGCATGAAAATGTATGAGGAATCATTTCAGTACTATAAATTGTTCGTCTATATGCGTGATTCCCTTCAGCGCAAGGAAAATATTGAAGCCCTTGTGAAAAATGAAATGGAATACAAATATGAAAAGGAGAGGGAAATGGCCCGGATGGAACAGGAAAAAAAGGATCTGCTGGCAACGGAAAGGGAAAAACAGCAGAACCTCGTACTCATAATTCTTATGATTTTATTTTCCGGTGTATTAGTAGTCGCATTCCTGATTTACCGCTCCTACCGTGAAAAGAAAAAAGCGAACAGTGAACTGAACCAGAAAAACAAAATCATTGAACAGCAGAACCGGGATATCACCGACAGTATTGAGTATGCAATGAGAATCCAGGGCGCGATGACAAACACCGAATACCTTTTTACAAAATATCATCTCGATTATTTCATCGTGTACTTTCCGAAGCACATCGTAAGCGGTGATTTCTATTACCTTACACCGGTACCTGCAGAAAACGGAAGCGAATCAAAATCAACCTACATGATCGCTACTGCCGATTCGACCGGGCACGGGGTTCCGGGCGCGTTTATGAGTTTAATCGGGATCATGCTGTTAGATGAGATCATCGTGCAGAAGAAAATTATGCAACCCGATAAGGTGCTTGACATGATGAGGGATGAAATCATTAAAATACTTAACCCAGAGGGCCGCACCGAAAAAACCTATGACGGCATGGACATGGTCCTCTGCAAATTTGATTTTGAACGAATGTCACTCGAGTTTGCAGCCGCCAACAATCCGCTCTATATCATCCGCAGGGGTGAAATTACCGATTACCGTCCCGATAAAATGCCGGTAGGGCTCTACTTCGGCAATGAAAAACCCTACACACCCTATTCGGTTCCGCTTCAGAAAGGAGATATCATTTATACAATTACCGATGGCTATCCGGACCAGTTGGGAGGACCCAAAGGGAAAAAACTGAAGTACAGCGCCATGAAAGAACTCTTCGTATCGGTACATCATCTTACCATGAAAGAACAGAAAAAGAAAATTGAAGAGACCTTCCGGAAATGGAAAGGAGAATATGAACAAACCGATGATATCTGTATTGTCGGGATAAGGGTGTAACCCCCCCGACCTCCTCCATAGGGGGGACTTGTTCTATACCCCTTCTATTAAGAGGGGGTTAGGGGGTGTGTCGTTGGGATTCATACTCTTACTCCAATCACCGTCACATCGTCCGTCTGTTCATTGGTTCCTTTCCAATTTTCAAATGTGCTTTCAAGAATTTCCTTTTGCTCATGAAGAGGTTTTCCGGCAATGGTAAGGAGCAGTTCTTTCAGGCGGCCCGATTTGAATTTCTTTCCGCCAAAAGTTCCTGCCTTCCCGGCAGGAAGGGATCCGTCTCCTGTGGATTTCTTTTCACCACCGAACTGATCCTGGTATCCATCGGTAAAGGTGTATATCATATCGCCATGCTCTAAAATTATTTTCTTCATGGTAAACGGCACACCGGAGTCCATACCCGCACTTACGGGCATTTCATCTCCTTTGTATTCCGTAATCTTTCCCCCCCTTACCACCAGAACTCCACGGTTGGCTCCTGAAAATTCCATAATACGATTCTTTATATCGTACCTGCAAATCACCATATCCATGCCGTCCTTAATATCTTCCCTGACGCTACGGTCAGGGCTGACAGAATCGTTTTCCCTGCTTCCGGGATTCAGGCGGTGAATGATATTCTGGCGCAGCAGGTTGAGAATTTCATGCGGGGCAACGATATTTCTTTCAAGTATGATTTCATCCAAAAAGGATAAGCCCAGCACGCTCATCAATGTCCCGGGCACGCCATGACCGGTGCAGTCGGCCGTGACCAGATAGAAACAGGAATCCTTTGCCAGTCCCCAGTAAAAATCACCGCTGATAATATCCTTGGGTAAATACAAAAGGAAATAGTCAGGCAAATATTGACGTATGTAATTGTCAGTGGTAAGCAATGCCTTCTGGATCCGTTTTGCATATTCTATACTGTCCATTATGTTACGGTTTTTTTCTTCAACCATTTTCTTCTGACCCTCAATTATTTTTTTCTGAAAATTGCTGCTGCGCAGAGAGCGGTAAATAATTATTGCAATTACTGCCACTGCTGCCGCTACTGCCACGACAAGCCAAAGCGCCAGCCGCTGCCTCCTGCTTTCCGCTTTTGCAACTGCCGCCTCTTTTTCCTTTTCTTTCTTCAGAACCAGGATTTCTTTTTCTTTTTTTTCTGTTTCATACTTTGTCTGCATTTCGGCAATCTTTTTATTGCTCTCTTCGCTGAACATGGTGTCCTTTACCGCTGAAAAGAGGAGATGATACTCGTATGCTTTTCTGAAATTATCCATCTCTGCAAAGGTTTCTGACATCGCCTGGTACAAATCTTTTAATGCTTCTTTTGAGTTGATTTCCTTTGCAATCTCAATTCCACGGTTCAAATAATCAATGGCTTCCTGGTAATGTTTCATATTGAGGTGCGTCCAGCCGAGATTTAAAAATGATGAGGCGATGCCATACTTATCACCCGTCTCCTCTTTTATCCGCAGGGATTTTAAATGATATTCCATCGCCTTGTCGTTGATGCCCTGTTCTCCGTAAATGCACCCGATATTATTATAGGTGAAAGACATTCCTTTTTTATTTCCCATCGATTCAAAAATCTTAAGGGCTTTCAGGTAATAACCAACTGCCGTGTCATATTTATTTTGTTCATAGTAGAGGATGCCGATGTTATTCAATGACCAGGCAATTCCGTTGCTGTCGCCTGTTTCTACTTCAATCTGCAATGATTTCTCTGAATAATCAATTGCTTTCCTGTAGTTACCCTGCCTGTAATAGACCAGCCCGATATTTTCATAAGAATCGGCTATCCCCCGTTTGTCACCGGTTTCTTCGCGCAGCGACAATGCTTTAAGATGATATTCCAGCGACCGGTCGTATTTTCCCTGTTCCCATAATACGATACCGGTATTATTTAAACATTTCGCCATGCCGTTTTTATATCCCGCTGACTCAAGCAACCTGTACGCCTTCCCGTAGTGATCAATCGCATCCTGAAAATCACCTTTTTCCCGGAATACATCCCCGATATGATTCATAGCAATCCCTTCTCCTTTTTTCGATTTTATTTTTACTGAAAGTTCCAGGGCTTCATTTCCATATTGCAGGGCTGCATCGTAATCCCCGGTGCTTTTGTGTTCCCAGCAGAGCGCATTGAGCAATGCAATCCGCACCGTATCGGCCGTTACAAGTTCAAGATGGTTCCTTAAGGAATCAATTACCCGGTTTTGGCCAATACTTTGGGATATTTCAATATTGAATGATGAAAAATAAAAAAGCACAAGAACGGAAAGAAAACGTGCGAAGTTCATCATTTCTCCAGGAGTTTCTCTACCAGTTCCGGTACGCCTTTGGTCGCTTTTTCGGCTATGATATGAAGATTATTTATGTTATTGCGGGGCTGGGCATTCGGATCAATATAGTATTTGCGTATGGGATGTGGCGCCATGTCAAGCAATCCTGCTGCCGGGTAAACGACCAGCGAGGTTCCAACAACAATCAGGATATCCGCCTGGGAGGTAAATTCAGCGGCATGCGGTAATTCGGGAACCATTTCACCGAACCAAACCACATGCGGCCGGAGTTGCGAACCTTTCGGACAGATATCTCCCATTTTAAGCCCGTCATTTTTTGTAGGGAATACCAGGTCGGAATCTTTGCTGCTGCGGCATTTCATGATCTCACCGTGAAGGTGGAGGACATTTTTACTTCCGGCACGTTCATGAAGGTCGTCAATGTTCTGGGTGATAATTTGCACGTCATATTTTTTTTCCAGTTTAACAAGGGCTGAATGTGCGGCATTGGGTTTTGCTTTGAGCGCCTGCTGCCTCCGTATATTATAAAATTCAACAACAAGAGATGGATTTTTTTCCCATGCCGAAGGAGTGGCGACATCCTCAATGCGGTAATTTTCCCATAACCCATCGCTGTCGCGAAACGTTTTAAGCCCGCTCTCAGCGCTTATGCCCGCACCCGTAAGAACGACAATTTTTTTCAATTTGACACTGATTACTCTGATTTATAGAACAATAGTCCGGTACTTTTTTATCTCTCGCCAAGGCGCAAAGTTCGCAAGGTTTTAAAATTCAATTCTTTGCGCTCTTGGCGACCCTGCCTACCGGCAGGCAGGTTTGTGAGAAATGAATTTGTATTATATTGATTTTTAAATACATAAAAATTTTTACCGGAGTATTGATAGAAAAGAGATTGTTTAAATTACGAGTTCATTTATCATTGACAAAAACTAATTTTTGCCGAGACGCATTCGTATAACACCCCAGAACGCTTCTTTAAAAATAGACATGCTCATTTTTGACACGCCTTCTTTGCGGTCAATGAAGGTGATGGGAACTTCAACCACCCTGAAGCCGGCCCGATATGCCCTGTATTTCATTTCTATCTGGAAGGCATATCCGATAAAGCGTATCGCATCAAGGTTTAGTTTACTCAGCACTTCTTTTTTATAGCATTTGAATCCTGCCGTGGGATCCATTACCGGCATCCATAAGATCATTCTTACATAAAGCGATGCAAACTGTGAAAGCATTTTGCGGTTCAATGGCCAGTTCTCCACATTCCCCCCCCCTGTATAACGTGAACCTACCGCCACATCAGCGCCATTTTTGCAGGCATTCAGCAGCCGAGGCAGATCATCCGGGTTATGCGAAAAATCGGCATCCATTTCAAAGATGAAATCATAATTTTTTCCGAGCGCCCATTTAAAGCCATGAATGTATGCGGTGCCGAGGCCAAGTTTGCCTTTTCGCCCCTCTAAAAACAACCTTCCGGGAAATTCCGCTGTGAGATTTTTTACAATCTGAGCAGTTCCGTCCGGTGATCCATCATCCACCACCAGGATGTGAAAATTATCATCCAGGGAAAAAACTTTCCGGATGATTTTCTCAATATTCTCCTTTTCGTTGTAGGAAGGAATAATTACAACTGCCTGCGCCATCAGCAAACCCGGTATTTAATACGAAGTTAATACATTTTCGGGTTACTTTCCCATCTACCTTCCCAGATATACCATCAGCACCGAAACATCGGCAGGCGATACTCCGCTGATGCGCGATGCGTGACCGAGGGTTTCCGGTTTGAATTTAGCAAATTTTTGCCGCGCTTCATTAGAGAGCCCTTTAATTTTTACAAAATCAAACCCGGCCGGGATTTTCACATATTCAAGCCGGTTCATTTTATCTGCCATTTCTTTTTCGCGGGCAAGGTATCCATCGTATTTCAATAAAATTTCCGCCTGGAAAAGAGCGCCATCGCTGGAGCAGTTATCATCCTCTGTCAATTGTTGAAGTCCGGGAAGATGCTTCTTTAGTATTGAATTATTAACATTGGGTCTTGCCAGGATATTCACTAATTTTATTTTTCGCGTCACCGGTTCGCTCCCGGCATCTTCAAGGATTTTATTGGCTTCCGAGGGACTAACGCTTTCAGAACGGAAATATTCCAGAATTTTATCCGTATCGCGGATTTTTTTTTCAACTTGTTTCATCCTGTCGTCACCGGCAAGGCCAAGGGCATGTGATTTCGGGGTAAGGCGGACATCCGCATTATCCTGCCTGAGCGAGAGGCGGAATTCAGCGCGGGAAGTGAACATCCGGTAGGGCTCCTCGGTGCCTTTGGTTACCAGATCATCAATAAGAACGCCAATGTATGCTTCATCCCTGCCGAGGATGAAAGAATCTTTATTATTTGTTTTTCCGCCAGAGGTGGATCCGCCTCTGGCGGAAAGGTGAGCGTTGATGCCGGCCATAAGTCCCTGGCATGCCGCCTCTTCGTAACCGGTTGTGCCGTTTATCTGCCCGGCAAACCAGAGATTTTCAACCAGTTTGGTCTCAAGAGTATGATGCAACTGGTGGGGGGGGAAATAATCGTACTCAATAGCGTAGCCGGGCCGGAACATTTTTACGTTTTCAAACCCTGCTATTTTCCGCAATGCTTTTTCCTGTACGTCTTCGGGCAGGGATGTGGAGAATCCGTTGACGTAAACTTCAACCGTGTCCCACCCTTCGGGTTCAATAAATAACTGGTGCCGGTTTTTACCGGCAAAACGGTCTATTTTATCTTCTATGGAAGGACAATATCTCGGGCCGGTTCCTTTTATCCTGCCGCTGAACATGGGCGATTTATCAAAACCGGTGCGGAGAAGATCATGTACTTCCGAATTCGTGTAAGCGATCCAGCAACTTTTTTGAACCCCACCCCCGACCCCTCCCCCTTTGGGGAGGGAAGTATTTTTCTCAAAGGGAGAAGTACCCGGAATAAATGAAAATTTACTGGGCGGATCATCGCCCTTCTGCTCTTCCATTTTTAAATAATCAAGGGAGCGGCCGTCCACGCGGGGGGGGGTACCTGTTTTAAACCGGTCGTTGGTAAAACCGTATTGCCGGAGGTTTTCAGTCAGGCCCTCGGCCGGCTTTTCGCCAATCCTGCCCCCGGTAAAGTTTTTTTCCCCGATATGAATTATTCCGTTCAGGAAAGTGCCATTGGTAAGAATCACTGCTTTGCTGTGTATTTCATTTCCGAGCATGGTAATTACGCCTGTCGCCTTTAACCTGCCGCCTTTTTCCACTACAATAATTTCTTTCACCATATCCTGGCGCATGTCAAGATTAGGAATTTTCTCAAGCATGGTGCGCCATGTCCATGAAAAAAGCGTGCGGTCGTTCTGCGATCTGGGGCTCCACATGGCGGGACCCTTGGAACGGTTGAGCATCCGGAACTGGATCATGGTGTTGTCAGTGACAATACCCGACAAACCACCCAGCGCATCAATCTCCCGCACAATCTGTCCCTTGGCAATACCGCCCATTGCCGGGTTACACGACATCTGCGCCATCCGGGTAAGGTCCATGGTAATGAGCAAGACCTTTGAACCCATTGTAGCGGCAGCGGCAGCGGCTTCACAGCCGGCATGACCGGCACCGACTATGATGATGTCGTATTCTTGTCTCAAATTGAAAATGAAAAAGAAAGTCAAAAAGTCAGCAGTATACCGGTAATGATATTACGCCATTAATATTTCGTATGGGACACCCAATCCGTCATGCAGCGCTTTGATGACGCGTTTGGACAATTCACGTTTCCTTCGCATTACTTCTGAAACCAGGCTCTTGCTCCCGCCAAAATACTTTACCAGGTCTTTCCGGCTCAATCCTTTTTCCTGCATGATGTATTTTATCGCTTCAACCGGATCGGGCGCTTCAATGGGGTAATGGAGATCTTCGTATGCCTCAACAAGTGTAGAAATAATATCCAGTTCATCAAACTCTTTTGTTCCTTCTTTAGGATTTAAAACAACCAGTTCATCAATCCTCTTAAGGGCGGACTGGTAATCTTTTTCGGATCTTACAGGTTTGATCTTCATAATACAGGAGATTCAAATTGTTTCGGCATCAATTTTATTGTATTGATTATGGGTCCCGATGAAACGAATAAAGAGTTTTTGCATTTTGAATGCAACATAAACAACTAACCTGTAATCATTCCCTTTAATGTTGAACACCACCCGATTGTTTCCTATTATACTTGCATTACCAAAAAGTTTTTTTATTTCGTAGGTGTTTACCCATTTTTGTTTTTCAACGATCTTGTGCCATGTTTTAAGCGGAATTTCAGCATCGTGATGTTTTTCCCAAAATTCCCGCAACGCCCTTTTTGCAATAATCCTCATTACCGGTTGCAAAATTAGTAAAAAATGTGACTGGGTTTACAAAATGTGAACCAATTCTAATTCGACATCTGTCAGTGGGCGATTACAATGCTCCCGCCTTAATCTCATCCACTACCGAAGGGTCCAGCAGGGTGGTGGTATCGCCAAGGTTGGACGTGTCGCCTTCGGCAATTTTGCGCAGTATCCTTCGCATGATTTTTCCGCTGCGCGTTTTGGGTAAGCCGCGCACGATTTGAATTTTATCGGGTCTTCCGATGGATCCCATGAATTTTGTAACGGTATCGGAAATTTCTTTTTTCAGTTTTTCCTTATCGCTACGTTCCCTTTCGGGAATCACGAAAGCGTAAATGCCCCATCCCTTTATTGCATGCGGAAAACCTACGACTGCCGATTCAACAATATCGGGGTGCTGATTGATGGCATTTTCAACTTCGGCAGTGCCGAGAAGATGTCCTGAAACTTTGATAACATCATCCACTCTTCCTGTAATCCGGTAAAAACCGTTCTCATCGCGTTTACATCCGTCACCGGTGAAATAATATCCTTTGTATTGTTCAAAATAATTTTCACGGCAACGCGCATGGTTCCTGTACGTTGTGCGAATCATCCCTGGCCATGGAAATTTAATGCAAAGGCGACCTTCCACGTTATTACCGGAAAGTTCTTTTCCGTTCTCATCCACAATTGCCGGTTGAATTCCCGGGAAAGGAAGTGTTGCGAAAGAGGGTTTCAGGGGAGTGATTCCTGCCAGCGGTGTAATAAGAATGCCGCCTGTTTCGGTCTGCCACCAGGTATCAACAATGGGGCATCTTTTTTTCCCGATATTATCGTTATACCAGTGCCATGCTTCTTCGTTGATGGGTTCACCTACCGTGCCGAGCACTCTCAGGGAATCCAGTTTATACGGTTTAACATATTCCAGTCCCATCGCCTGCAATGAGCGTATTGCAGTGGGAGCCGTATAAATAATGTTCACTTTGTATTTATCAACGATTTTCCAGAACCTGCCCGCATCGGGCCAGGTGGGAATGCCTTCAAACATGAGTGTTGTTGCACCGGCAAGAAGCGGTCCGTATACAAGATATGTATGTCCGGTGACCCAGCCGATGTCGGCTGTGCACCAGTAAATATCTCCGTCATTATACTGGAAAACATTCCTGAAAGTATAATCGGCAAAGACCATGTAGCCGGCAGTAGTGTGAACCACGCCTTTTGGTTTGCCGGTAGAACCTGAAGTGTAGAGAATAAAGAGCATATCTTCAGCATCCATCACTTCGGGGTGGCAATCGTGATGAGTGTTATTGATTTCCTCATGGCACCAGAAATCCCTGCCCGGCTGCATCCGGACGTCTGAACCGGTTCTTTTCAGAACAATAACTTTTTTTACGGAAGGACAATTTTTCAGCGCATCATCAACCACATTTTTCAGCGGGATATCTTTTGCCCCGCGGAAAGCGCCATCGGCAGTGATCACCATGCAACATTCGGCATCGTTGATGCGGTCGGCAAGGGAGTTGAATGAAAACCCTCCGAAGACAACCGAGTGAATGGCACCGATACGCGCACAACCAAGCAACGCGATGGCAAGTTCAGGGACCATACCCATATAAATGCAGACCCTGTCGCCTTTTTTCACTCCATGGTGACGGAGCATATTTGCAAAGCGGCAGACCTCATGATAAAGTTCCCGGTAAGTGAATGTTCTTCCTTTTTCATCCGGGTTGTTAGGTTCCCATATAAGGGCTGTCTGTTTGGCGCGGGATTCAAGATGGCGGTCAAGGCAGTTTTCGGTGATGTTGAGTTTGCCTCCGGTGAACCATTTTACATCGGGTTCGCTAAAATTCCATTTGAGCACTTCATCCCATTTCCTGCGCCAGTAATATTCTCCGGCTACGGAAACCCAGAATTTTTCGGGATTTTTTACGCTTTCGGAATAAACAGTTTTATATTCTTCAAATGAAGTTATGCGGGTTGACATAGGGGGTTTATGGATTATGATTCAAATAAAAGGCAGCAAAAATAAGAAAAAGGAGGGATGGGAATTTGGACAGAAATTGGTAATGCAGTAAGCCAAAGTTCACCTTATCAGATTAACATTTCCGGTTATCCGTTTTTCCGTACCCGGTTCATTGATGGTTTTGTATTTAACTCTGTAAACAAACACCCCTGCATCCAGGTCATTTCCTTTATAGTTCCCGTTCCACCCAACCCCACCCCCGGCCCCTCCCCAAATGTGGAGGGGTGCATCCATATATTGATAAACGATTTCTCCCCACCGGTTAAAGATGATTATTTCAACCGCTGTAAGGCAATCGCTGTAAATACTGAACGTTTCATCCGGACAGTTACAATCCGGACTGAAGGCATTGGGTATAAATATTTCATTCCCGCAAAGTTTTACATCAACAAGTATAGTGTCTGTTGCGGTACATCCCTTGCTGTCTGTTGCTCTCACAATAAGGAAGGTTGATGACTCCGGTGAGATGGTAATATCTTCAGTTGTAAAGCCGCCCGGTTTCCATACAACCATGAAAGGGGGGGAATCACCTGTTACAAGTCCATGCAGGGTTGCGGTACTGCCGATAAGAATTGTCGTATCATTGCCGGCATCAACAGCGATGTCTGTTACATCTACAGAATGGATTGCAGTATCAGCGCACACGCCATCCGTGATAATCACGCTGTACATAGCAGGTGAAAACAAAATTGTTGTTAACGTGTCATTTGCAGTTCCGTCACTCCATTGATATGAACCGCCACCGGATGCTATCAGATTTACCGTATCTCCCGTGCATACTTCAATAACTCCGGTAATAATTCCGGTTACTGAACTTGTCTGAATAATATTAATGCTGTCACTGATTACACAACCGTTTCCATCAGTTACAGTAACCGTGTAACTGCCACTGCCTCCCGCTACTGCTACTGAATTTGTACTGCCATTGCTCCACACATAATCATAAGGGGGGGTACCTCCGGAAACGAACATAACTGCTGCTGTTCCCAAAGAATTACATGTAGCATTCGTACCGCTCACTGTGATTTGCAAAGCCGGTGGTTCAGTCAGTATTACTGAGAGATTGTACACACAATTCAAACTGTCGGTAACCGTAACCGAATAATTGCCCGGCTGTAATCCGGTAAGTGATGAAGTTGTATCACTGGTATTCCAGAAATAAAAAAAAGGAGAGATTCCACCCGTGGTTAAAGCCGCAATAGTTCCATCATCAGCATCCGAACAAGAAATATCTTGCTTTAAAAAATTAACCGCAAGACCGGAAGGATTGTTTATCGTAACATCCTGAACCTGCGAACAGCCGTTCTGATCGGTGATTGTAACGGAATAATTTCCGGGCAGCAATCCTGTTGCCGTTGAATCGGTTTGTCCGTCAGACCATAGATACCCGTAAGGCGCCACCCCCCCTGTAGCGCTGATAGTTGCAGCGCCATCGTTTCCACCGCAAAGGTTAATATCCTGTTTTGTAATGCTGACGTTAAAAAAGAAGTAGGTAAATTCCCACAGGTCGTTAAAATAGGTTGTTCCGTCCCATCCGGTACCGATGTACGCCTTATTGTTCACCACGAATGAGGGCAGGTCAACCCTGGGCTCTCCCGGGAATGAATCCACCTGAACCCAGGTATCAGTGACAGGATTGTACGCCCAGAAATCATCATAAGCGATGGTCTCTTCTTTACCGAGTCCGAGAAAACCGGTATTGCAGATGCTGAATCCCACTGCGCCAAACCTGGGCGGGCCCGGGAAGCTGTTTTTCTGTTTCCATGAATTGGAATCGGGAAAAAACTCCCAGAAATCATTATAGGAATAGGTGTAATCATACCCGGTTCCGAGGTACGCTTTACCATTAATCACAAAAACCGCACGGTCAATATCGCACCGGGGACCGGCAGGAAAATCGGCCATTTGCGTCCACGAATCGGTTGCCGGGTCATATTCCCAGAAGTCGGATGTGCAGGTATTGGTAACAGCAGAGCCGGCACCGATATATCCCTTGCCGTTTACCGAAAATGCGACTGCGGTAGCCCTTCCGGATCCAGCGAGATCGTTTTTTGGCGACCAGATGTTGGTCAGCGGATCAAATTCCCAGAAATCAGATAGAAAGTTGTTCCCGTTTTTTCCAGTTCCTGCATATCCTTTTGACCCTATTGCAAAACCCGCAGCGTATCCTTGCGAACTTCCCGGATAATCCGCTTTTTGCATCCATGAATCCGATTGCGGATTATATCCCCAGAAATCATTTAGCGAATTACCCAGTCCGAAATAACCTTTATCGCCAATGGTAAACGCTACTGCGGTAATGCGGCCCGGTGCAGGAAGTGAAGATTTTTGAACCCAGGCAGTTTGGGCGGAAATGAAGGAATGAAGAAATAGAGAAGGGATAAAAAAGTGAAGGGATAAAGGGATAAGGAAACGGAATACCATTGTTCAGGAGGTGGGGAAAAATTCAAAAGTACAAAAAATTCATTTATAGGGAAATTCCCATACCAAGAAAGATACACCGACAAATTGAGTATTTATAACAATGGGTATGTAGAGACGAAACCCGGTCTCGTCTCTACATACAGTTCAATTTGTACACCCATACGGTTGCACATCAGCATGTTACAATCAGATTTTATTATTTTTGCAGACAAATTATTAACCCCTCAATTTAACATTGTATGAAAAATATTTATTTACCGGTACTGGCAATAACGTTGTTCGCGTTTACTTCCTGCAAAAAAAAGGATGACACCAACAACGATGCCTGCGGCAATAAAAATTTTACCGCATCGGTGAGCAACGGAAAATCGTTCGAGTCCTGTAATGTGATTTCGAGCATGAGCACCCCTTATCTGCAGATACATGCACAGGATAATAATGGGGGAACCGGAGATTTTCAGCAGATCATTCTTCAGATACCTGCCCAGGCCTTTGCAGCCGGTACTTATACGATTGCTACAATGGACCTGCAGAGCACTACCTGCACCGGCAGTTATTCGCTGGGGTCAGCGAACAATGTGCAATATACTTCTGATGCATCCGCTACCGGCACATTGACCGTCAGCGCGTATGACGGCACTGCAAAAAAGATTTCAGGCACGTTCAGTTTTACAGGTAAAAAATCATATCCGACTGCGGGAACAGAAACAATAACTGTAACGAGTGGTTCATTTACGGATATTACGTGGTAACGGCTATTCTTATGTTGTGTTGTCAGGTGCCTGCCTGTCCCCCGCTTGCCGGACGGACAGGGGTAGGCAGGTTTCCACCTGACAACACAAATGGCTGTTTCAGAATGGCGAACCAAAATTGATGAATAATTTTTTTCTTCTTACTTTTTTTTCCGCTTTAATTCTTTTCCCTGTAAACGCATCGGCTGATAAGGATTCTTCAGGCAGGATTTTTTTTACCGGGCTTCGTTTTCATTCCGCCTATTACTGGCCTCATTCACGGGCCGTAGCGCCTATCGGAGAAGCGTTTCCGGTTGGGATACAAGCGGAATTTTCGTGGTTGCATACCGGGGAAAAAACATGGAACCAGTGTAATTGCTATCCGCTGACGGGATTTCATATCACCTGGTTCAACTTCAATAAACCCGGTATCCTCGGTAACGGATACACTGCCGCCTGTTTTATTGAACCCTTATTTTCGGTTCACAGGAAAATAAATTTTTCGCTGAGAGGCGCTGCCGGAATCGCCTGGCTGACTACGCCTTATGATTCGGTTGAAAACCCTATGAACCTCGCATACAGCATGCGGCTGAACGGTTTTGTGATGATACACCTTGGTGCATACTTCATAATCAGTAATAACCTTAAAGTGAATTTAACCGCCAACATCAACCACATTTCAAACGGTGGAATAAAGCAGCCCAATAAGGGAATAAATTTTCCCGGTGTTTCAGCGGGTGTTGCTTATTCATTAAATCCGCAGGAAATTTCCAAAAGGGAAAGAACAGGATTCGCAAATTCTGAAAAAAAATACCGTAAGGACTTGTCATTTTTTGTATCCGGAAAAACCCTGGTGAGGGAACTGGATATTTATTATCCGGTATTAGGAACTTCAATCCTTGTTTCAAGGCAGGTCGGAAAGATAAGCGCATTGACTGCAAGCGCTGACTGGATGACCGATTACGCACTGCGTGAAAAAATGAAACTTTCAAACCGTGAAGGCATAGATTTCAACAGAGGGGGAATTCTTTTCGGGCATGAATTCCTGATGGGACGTTTTGCATTGAGCCAGCAGTTGGGAGTGTACCTGTACGACCCTTCGCATGAAAATGACCCCGTGTACCAGCGTTACGGGTTACTCTATAAAGCCGGAAAACATTTTTTGTTTGGAATCAACCTCAAAGCGCACCGGCATGTAGCTGACTTTCTGGATGCAAGAATAGGGTGGAGTTGGTAAGCACCAAAAGATTTAATTTGCAAGTGAATTAATTATCTTGGAACCCTTTCTAAAAGGCATTTCCCGCTGATTTCGCAGATAACGCAGATTGTTACTATTCAGGTGGGTATCTGAAAATACAAAAATTCCTACCACAAAGTCACAAAAGCACTAAAAAACACAAAAAAATTTAGTGAAATTTTGTGACTTCGTGTTTTTGTGGCATGAAATTACGGGGGTACTGAGTAGTAACCGCAGATTTTAAATACTTGGTTTTTAAAATACTTATTTCTGCGCAAATCACCGAAATCTGCGGGAAAGAATAATACAATTCTTATTGGAGAATCCTCTACTTTTAATTAATACCGTATCATTTCCGGATCAATTTCCTCTGCCCACTTCATTATGCCTCCTTTCAGGTTATAAAGGTTATTAAATCCGAACCGTTCCCGCAGAAGTTCAATCGCGCTTTTACTTCTCCGTCCGCTTTTGCAGTAGAATACAACTTTTTTATTGCGGGGAATTTTAGCGGCAGCACCGGGGATATTTTTCAGGGATATAAGTTCCCCCCCGATGTTCACAAGTTCATGTTCAAAAGGTTCGCGCACGTCAATAAGGTAAAAATCGGTATGGTTTTGCATCCATTGTTCCAGTTCACGGGGAGTGATTTCATTGATTTTACCAACATCTTCCTCATCTGCCGGTACGAATCCGCAGAAGAGGTCGTAATCAATAAGGTTTTTCAAAGTGGGATTTTTACCGTTAAGAGGGTTATTTTCATCGCGTGAAATGGAGAGAAGGCGGGTTTCAAACTTCAGTGCGTCAAACAGGAAGAGTTTACCGGACAGGGGTTCACCGATGCCGGTAATTATTTTTATTACCTCGTTCGCCTGCATGGCGCCAATGATACCCGGCAGGACGCCCAACACCCCCCCCTCGGCACATGAAGGTACCGTGTGAGGCGGTGGCGGCTCCGGAAACAAATCACGGTAGTTCGGCCCGGTAATGCCGTTTTCTCTAAAGTTAAAAACCGAAATTTGTCCTTCAAACCGGTATATGGAAGCATATACATTGGTTTTGTTAAGAAGAACGCATGCGTCATTTACAAGGTAGCGGGTAGGAAAATTATCAGTACCATCAGCAACAACATCGAATTGTCCGATTATCTCAAGAGCGTTTTTTGAGGTGAGCCGCGTGTTGAAAACTTTAATATTAATGAAAGGGTTCAAAAGAAGGAGTTTTTTTTTAGCGCTTTCGACCTTGGGTTTGCCGATATCGTCAGTAGTAAAAAGCACCTGCCGCTGCAGGTTGGTTTCATCCACGCGGTCGTCATCAACAATACCGATGGTTCCCACTCCTGCGGCAGCAAGATAATATAAGAGAGGAGCGCCCAGCCCGCCTGCACCCACTACGAGGACCTTACCCTCTTTCAGTTTTCGCTGCCCTTCAATATTGAATCCGGGAATGAGAAGATGGCGGCTGTAGCGCTGAAGTTCCTGCTGTGAAAATCCGGTTTCTTCCATTATTAAATTGAATGAATTTATGGAATAATTTCCCGCAGGTGAGACAGCGCCCATTTCATCGGCACAATTTCGATCTTTCCATCGCGCATGATCCTGTCACCTCCGTAAACAAAATATGATTTTGCTTCGGGATAATCCGTTAAAAATGATTTTAAGCCGCTCAGCATCTTTGAGGAGATTTTACCGGTTCTCTTTACTTCAAAGGCAATAATGCCTTTTTCCCCGTAAAGAACAAAATCGACTTCTACATTATTGGATGTCCTCCAGTAAAATAGTTTATAATCTGACTTCTGACCGGAAATAAATGAGGCAAGTTCCTGGAAAAGAAGTGTTTCAAAAGCAATACCATCAATTTCTTCAGGACGGTCCAGCGGGCCGGCAGGCCTTAATGTGCGGTAAACGCCCACGTCAAAAAAATAAAATTTACGGTGTTTTACGAGCCGTCTTTTTGCTCTTTTTGAGAAAACCGGAATACGGCAGGTCAGCAGAAGGTCATCAAGAATATTAAAATAATTTTCCGCAACTTTCCGTTCTACAGCGCAATCGGCAGCAACAGCGGTAATGTTCAATAACGATCCCTGCGAAAAAGTTGCCGATTCCAGGAAACGCGCAAATGCACCCAGGTTTCTGGATAATCCCTCCTGTTTCACTTCTTCTTCAAGATATGTTTTTACGTAACTTTCAAGGTAGGCTTTCGGATCATCTTCGGAATATGCGCAAGGCATTTGGCCGTATTTTAATGAATGGGTCAGGTCAAAATCTTTTCCCAATTCAATGTAGGTAAGCGGATACATGGTCAGAGTCAAAGCCCTTCCGGCTAGTAAATTATGACCTTTTCTGCGTATTTTCCTGGCGCTTGATCCGGTTAAAATAAATCTGTACTTATATTTTTCCATCAACCGGTGAATTTCATCGAGGAGTTCAGGGATTTTTTGTACCTCATCAATCACAATCCAATCCTTAAAATTCTCCGGTATTAAATTTTCAAGCCGTTGGGGGTTTGCCAGAAGGTCGTTGTACAGTTCCGCCTCCAGAAGGTCAAAATAAAGGGCATTCGGAAAAGTTGATTTCACCCAGGTTGTTTTTCCTGTACCCCTGGGCCCAAACAGGAAAAAACTTTTTTTATCTGGATATTTCAGCAATCTGGAATACATAACTCCATTTTACATGGATTTCCGGAAGTGCAAAGGTAATTTTTATTCTTTATCATAAGGTATAGTGACGGAATTTGATTTTGCAAGTATTCAAAATCAAATTCATCTGTATATGCTGATCTGAATGATTTGCAAAATCATTCAACATCAGTATATAATCTCCTTCCTGCCAATTCCGTACCTTTGCACTTCTTTCCATATTTAATGAGCGAAAACATCAAACACGAATGTGGTATAGCGTTGCTCAGGTTATTGAAACCGCTCCAGTACTACGCTGAAAAATACGACACTCCTCTCTACGGACTGAATAAACTTTACCTGCTGATGGAGAAGCAGCACAACCGCGGGCAGGACGGTGCCGGGATTATTACCGTAAAAACGGATACCGAACCCGGCATGAAATATATGCACCGCTACCGCACCATCGCTCCCCAGCCGATAAAAGATATTTTTGATCACATCCACAGGCGTATTATTGAACATGCAGGCCGTAAACCGGAACGTCTTTCCGATACCCGGTGGTTAAAACAATACGCTCCATATACCGGTGAATTGTTACTTGGGCATTTGCGGTATGGAACATTCGGCCGGAACAGCGTTGATTACTGTCACCCGGTTCAGCGGCAGAACAACTGGAAGACGCGCACACTGGCGCTTGCCGGCAACTTCAATCTGACCAATGTGGAGGATCTTTTCAAACTTCTTGTGGATCTTGGCCAGCATCCCAAAGAAAAATCAGATACCGTCACAATTCTTGAAAAAATCGGTCATTTTGTTGATGAACAGGTTGAAGAACTTTTTCATCATTACAAAAACCTCGGACACGGCAAAAAAGAAATTTCATACCTGATTGCCGATAATATGAACATCCCTAAACTCCTCACCCGTTCGGCAAAGGACTGGGATGGCGGCTATGTGATTGCCGGTGTGCTGGGGCATGGCGATGCCTTTGTAATGCGCGACCCGGCAGGTATTCGTCCGGCATGGTATTACCATAATGATGAGGTGGCGGTGGTAACTTCCGAACGGCCTGTTATTCAGACAACGTTCAATGTTGATATAACGGAAATAGAAGAAATCAAACCCGGCCATGTGCTGGTAATAAAAAAGGATGGCATTGCAGGGCAACATCAGTTTAAAGAACCGGTTGAGCGCAAATCGTGCTCCTTTGAAAGAATTTATTTTTCGCGCGGAAGCGATATTGACATATATAATGAGAGGAAAAAATTAGGACAACTCCTGGCGCCATCCGTTTTAATGGCAGTTGACCATGATTTAAAAAACACCGTCTTTGCCTATATCCCGAATACAGCCGAAACCGCATTCCTCGGACTGGTGAAAAGCATGGAGGATTACCTGAATGATGTGAAAAAGAAAAAGATTCTTGAGATGAAAGATAAAAATGATGAAAGCAGGTTGAGCGATATTCTGAATATCAGGCCGCGCGTTGAAAAAGTGGCGATAAAGGATGCCAAACTAAGAACGTTCATCACCAATGATGTCCACCGCGATGAACTGGTAGAACATGTGTACGATGTTACATACGGAACCATCAATCCCGGTAAAGATAACCTTGTTGTTGTGGACGATTCCATAGTTAGAGGTACCACTCTTAAACAAAGCATTATAAAAATTCTTGACCGCCTGCATCCGAAAAAGATTGTGATAGTTTCTTCCGCGCCCCAGATCAGGTATCCCGACTGCTACGGCATTGACATGGCTAAGTTGGGTGATCTTATCGCTTTCCGGGCTGCGGTTTCGCTTCTTAAAGAACGGTTCACCGGGCATCTCCTCGATGAAATTCTTGAAAAAGCGATTGCGGAAAACCGCAAACCCCGGAATGAGATAATCAATGTCGTTAAAGAGGTTTACCGCCCTTTTTCGGCTGATGACATTTCCGTTAAAATCGCTTCCCTTCTGCGACCGGAATCCATTAACGCAGAATTCATTATCGTATATCAATCCATTGAAAATCTTCATGCCGCCTGCCCGGGCCATACGGGTGACTGGTACTTCACAGGCGATTACCCCACGCCCGGTGGCAATAAAGTTGCGAACCGCTCATTTATCAACTTCATGCAGGGAAAGAATGTGAGGGCGTATTGAATTGAAATTACCTACTTCTACGGATATCCGCCTCAATTTTTTACGGTTATTTTGCAAATGTAAAATTTTGTAATAAAAGTTCCGAACGGCTCATCATTACGTTGAAAGATTTGCACGGCAAACAGGTGATGAACATCTGCAACAAAAATTTTAAAGGCAACTTCAGGAAGCAGGTTGATGTGTCCCGTTTGCCGGAAGGCATTTACTTCGTGCATGTAGAGCAGGGTGGAAAACAGTGGGTGCAGAGGGTTGCAGTGGAGTAAAAGATATTCTGCCATCAAAAGATTAGTGTATTCCATAAAACAAAATAAATACACATGCAACACATTATTTTTGTAAATTTGCAGGGAATATATTCCACGGCACGTGAAAAAAACACCTCTCCTTACCCTGCTTTCCGCCTTTTTTTCGGTTCTCTCCCTTGCGCTTACTTTATACACATACGCTGTTTCTGACGGGGGGGGTGTTATTCCGGCAGTTGCATCGGTTGCAGCATTGATAGCGGGGGGAATTATATGGGCCGACATTAAAAAATATTCCGGGACTGCACAATTCTCACTGGCGCTTTTTTCTTCAATCCCCCTGGGTCTCTCTCTTGATAATTTTCTTTCCGGCCCTCCTTTGCTTACCCTTTCGCTGTTCCTTGCAAACCTATCCTACCAGTTCAGATTCCTGCTGAAACGTTATTTTTCCGAATCCAATCACCGGTGGATTGATCCGCTTCTGTTCTTCACCGCCTGCGGGATTTATATTTTCCGGAATCTTTCCGGATTCTCCACCTGGTCCACCTGGATCTTTCCCGCCCTCGCCATTATTCCAAATGCAATCTTTTTATACTCCGACTATTCATTTTTACGGGTGCTGCTGCCCTATTTCAGAAAAAAGGAAGGCATACGGGAAGGAGACCCGGCCCCGTTGTTTCAACTACCTGACCAGGATGGCACTATTGTAAAACTGGAGGATTTTGCCGGTAAACGCAATATACTTATGGTTTTTATCCGGGGCGACTGGTGCCCGTCCTGCCAGATAAAACTGCGCACCTACCAGCGCCACAGCGATAAATTCAGGGAAAAAAATATCCTGCTTCTCGCCATCAGTCCCGATTCAGCAGAGACCAGCAGGGATATGGTCAGCCGGCTTGGACTTGAGTTCAAAGTCCTTCATGATGAGGGACAAAAGACCGCTATCCGTTACGGCATGCAGATTCCAAGTTCCATACTCGGTGAAAAATTTCATCCCGGGATGACTATCCCGGCATCCATCCTCATTGACCGGAAAGGCATTGTCCGGTACGCCTCCCGTTCCGACCGGATAGGTGAATATCTCGATCCCGCCTCTATTTTACCGGTCGTGGAATCACTGAATTAACCTGCCGAATCATGATTTGGATCCTGTTTTCGGTTCTCATTCTTTCAGCAGGATTTGCAGTTCTCATAATCTATCTTCTGAAAAAAGGCCGGGTATCCGCTTTTGAAACCGATAATTTGAGAAATATTATCGAACAGGCAAACGATGCCGTTATGGTCATTGATATCACTGACGGAAAAATTCATTATGCCAACGGGAAACTGGCAGAGATGCTCGGATATCCTGTGGATAAAATCACAACCATTACCATTTTTGACCTTCACCCGAAAGAATCCATGGAGCGATGTTCCACAGCCATTGCCGATGCATGGGAAAAAAAAGGACTCATTTACCAGGACATACCCCTGGTTACCTCTGCCGGGGAATACCTGCCGGTGGAGTGCAGCGCTAAAGTGGCGCCCTATGCGGGCAGGCCATCGCTTGTGGTTTATGCACGCGACATCAGGGACCGGCTGAAAATGGAAAATGAAATACGTCAGAAAAATGAAATTATTGAACGCAAAAACAGGGATATGCTCGACAGCATTCACTACGCGAAAAAAATCCAGCAATCCATTCTGCCGGCCGATGATGAATTTTTCAAAATGTTCCCCGATTCCTTTGTTTTATTCCGGCCCAGGGATATTGTAAGCGGGGATTTTTACTGGACGGCCCCCCTAAATCCCCCCGAAGGGGGGAAATCGGCAAGCGCCCAGGCCGTTAGCGCGGATAGCCAACTCCCCCCTTCGGGGGGCGGGGGGGCTGTGCTCCTCTGCGTTGCCGACTGTACCGGGCATGGCGTGCCGGGCGCCTTCATGAGCATGCTCTGTACCGCACTGCTGAACGAAACCGTAAATAACCAGGGGATTACCGCTCCCGAAAAAATTTTTGAGGAAATAAGGAAGTCCATTGTTGCCGCACTGAGACAGAAGGGTGAGGCGGGTGAAGCAAGAGACGGCATGGATGCAGCCATAATAAAGTTGGGCGCAAGAAATGGCAAAGTGGAAATAGCGGCAGCAAATAATCCTGTGTATATTGTGCGACCGGGCCAGGCCGGGGTTATCGAAATACCGGCCGACCGGTTTCCCGTTGGGTTCCAGGACGGTCCTGAAGGCAGCATCGAACCCCCCTTTACACATCATGAAACGGATGTCCGGAAGGGAGATATGATTTATTTGATTACCGATGGCTATAAAGATCAGTTTGGCAGTCAAAACGGAAAGAAATTCAAATCCAGGCGGCTGAAGGAATTGCTGGTTACCATTCATTCAAAACCTGTTGCCTGGCAAAAGGATATCCTCGAAAAGACCTTTGATGAATGGAAGGGCAGCAGCGAGCAGACAGACGATGTAACTGTAATAGGTATAAGAATTTAACTGTATTTGTCCTGACCGACCCCGATGATAAATATCGGGGGAGCGTCAGGATGATGTGACGGTTATAGGAATAAGGATTTGAGAGAATTTATTCCGGTTTATACTCCGATTCCTGTTGTACACCAATACATTTTGATGAAATTAAAACTCTACCAGGTTGACGCTTTTGCGGGTAAATTGTTTTCAGGCAATCCGGCAGCCGTTAGCACGTTTGAAAAATGGCCTGATAAGCAAAATTGCATCTATAGAATGGAAACCGTTGAATGATATAGTTAAAATGCGAACCCGGAGGGAGTCGAACCCCCAACCGGCAGATCCGAAGTCTGCTGCTCTATCCAGTTGAGCTACGGGTCCTGGGAAAAACACAAGTCACAAGTCTCAAGCCCCAAGTCACAAGTCCCAAGGGGAGTAAGATGGACAGGAATTTGTTAAGAATGGAACCGAGTATTTTTTTTAGTTCTACAGATTCGGCAACTAATTTTTCACATTTCTTCACATCGCCTGCATGGAGGCGCAGAAATACACGCAAGAAAAATCCTGCTTCACGAATTTCTTTCAACGAGATGCTTATTTTTGTTTTTTCATCCGGTTTTGTAACTGCACCTTGCGCTTCTTCATAGTTTGCACCGCTTGATGTTGATGCATTGACGAGTTGCCGTTTCATATCCATTGTTTCACTTGTGCTTTTAACCGTGCGCAAATAAAGAATCACATCTACCGCAAATTGCAGTAACCGGTCCGGAAGATTGTTCTTATATTCCATGTTTTTTACTTTTTTATTCCTGTAACTTGGGTTTTTGGGACTTGGGACTTGATTTCACTTCCGTTCCGGTTTCATCTGTGGGAAGAAAATCACATCCTGGATGGAAGGAGAGTTGGTCATGATCATCACGAGGCGGTCAATGCCCGCTCCAAGCCCGGCTGCCGGAGGCATGCCGTATTCAAGCGCGCGGATAAAATCCTCATCGGGCACCATGGCTTCCTCATCACCACGGTCGTGAAGTTTCAACTGCTCTTCAAAGCGCTGGCGCTGGTCAATTGGATCGTTGAGTTCCGAAAAAGCGTTGCATATCTCTTTTGCATTGCATATCGCTTCAAAGCGCTCAACCAGTCCCGGCTTGCTGCGGTGCTTTTTGGCAAGGGGTGACATTTCAACAGGGTAATCGGTAATAAAAACGGGCTGAACCAGGTTGGGTTCGCATGTTGTTGAAAAAATTTCATCTATCATGGCGCCCCTTCCCATGCTTTTATCGGTTTTGATGCTCAGTTGCCGGCAATATTTTTCAAGTTGATCTTCGTCCGTTCCTTCAATATCTAACCCGGCATATTTTTTTATCGCTTCATACATCGTATATCTTTTCCATGGCCGGCAGAAATCAAGGATGTTGTCGCCATATTTAACCTGTGTTGTTCCGTGAATGTCAAGCGCCACTTTTTCCACCATTTCCTCTACCAGGTTCATCATCCACAGGTAATCTTTGAATGCGACATAGAGTTCCATCTGTGTGAATTCAGGGTTGTGAAAACGGTCCATTCCTTCATTGCGGAAATCCTTCGCAAATTCATACACGCCTTCAAAGCCGCCCACGATCAGTCGTTTGAGGTAAAGTTCATTGGCTATGCGCAGGTAAAGCGGCATATCAAGGGTATTATGATGGGTCTTAAACGGCCTGGCGCGTGCTCCACCGTAAAGGGGCTGCAGAACGGGCGTTTCCACTTCAAGATAACCTTTGCCGTTAAGAAATTCGCGTATTGAATTGATGATGCGTGTTCTCTTCATAAAAACATCACGGACACCTTCATTCACGGCAAGGTCAACATATCTCTGGCGGTAGCGGAGTTCAACGTCCCTGAATTCATCATGTGTTTTTCCTTCGCTGTCGGTTTTCACCACTGGCAGAGGCCGCAGTGATTTTGAAAGGAGAGATAATGATTTTACATGAACCGTGGTTTCACCCGTTTGGGTGGTAAAGACATATCCTTTTACACCGATAAAATCACCGATGTCCATAAGATGTTTAAACACCCTGTTGTAAAGGGTTTTATCTTCACCCGGGCAAATTTCATCTCTTTTAAGGTATATCTGAATTCTTCCTGTCCCGTCCTGCAGTTCGGCAAAGGAAGCGCTGCCCATGATCCTGCGGTTCATCAGGCGGCCTGCGATGCTGATATTTTTATAGGAGAGTTTATCGCGTTCGTAATTATCGAGGATGTCTTTTGCCGTGACGTTGACTTCAAATTCTTCCGGAGGAAACGGGTTAATGCCTAGTTTTACAAGTTCCTCAAGGGCTTTGAGACGTTCCCGTTGCTGATCGGTGAGTTCCATGTGGGTGATTTGTTGCCGTGTGGAATACAGAAAAACAAATGTACATGAAAATAACCAACGCAAAGAGACGATAAAAAATAGTTTTCTAACTTTGTCGGAAAAGATAATCGCATCATGAACCCAAACAACCGGATGTATTCCCTCATCAGCAGTTTCCCGCAACAGATTCGGGAAGCGCTGCTTCTGATTAAGAAAGTTGATATCCCGCCTGCCCCGTGGAATAGCCGCTCTGCGGATTCCACAGGGCAAGCATCCGGGCCGATCAATAACATCGTCATTTGCGGCATGGGTGGTTCCGGGATTGGCGGCACAATAATATCGGAACTCGCAGGAAAAGAAGCGCCCGTACCCATATCGGTCTGCAAAAGTTATCTTTTACCCGAATTTGTCAACGATAAAACGCTCGTTATAGCATGTTCCTATTCGGGTAATACCGAAGAAACCCTTTCGGCATTCCGTGATGCCGGGAAGAGAGAAGCCCGACTTGTTTGCATAAGTTCGGGAGGTGAAATAAAAGAACTTGCCCGGAAATACAAATCAGGGTTTATTGAGATCCCCGGAGGATACCCCCCCCGTGCGGCTTTCGGTTATCCGCTGGTAATGCTTTTATATACTCTGCACCATTACAAAATAATTTCAGCCGCCTTTACCAGGCAGTTGCGCACAGCCATTGACCTTCTCAATCAGGAACAACCGGCAATGATAAAAAGCGCAAAGGAGATCAGTACAAAAATATTGGACAAAAAACCGGTCATCTATTGCGACAGTACGCATGAAGGTGTTGCCGTCAGGTTCAGGCAGCAACTTGAGGAGAATTCGAAAATCCTTGCTTCGCACCATGTAGTGCCCGAAATGAACCATAACGAATTAGTCGGATGGTCGCAGCCGTACCAGGATACTTCGGTGATCATGTTCCGGACAGAAGACGAAAATGAACGGAACAGGAAAAGGTTTACCTTCTGCACTGAAATATTCAGACGGTTTTCTTCTGCCGTTATTGAAATCCACGCAAAAGGAAATAACATGATTGAAAGAACCCTTTACTTAGTTCATTTTGGCGACTGGATTTCCTATCACCTTGCCGGATTGCGGGGGATAGATGCGATGGAGGTGAATGTAATTGACCGGCTGAAGGAAGAATTGAAGAAATAAAAATGCATAGAAAAAAATTTAGTAGAAATTGTTATTCACACCCAATCTTTGACAACATGAATTTAACACAGAGTTCACAGAGGTTTAAGAGTTTCACTGAGAGGGAATACAATAATCTTACTCACAAAATTATTGAATGTTGCGTAGAAGTTCATAACGATGGCATCCGAAGAAAAATCAATGGTGATTTAAACTCTGTGTAACTCTGTTTGTCCTGTGTCCTCTGTGTTGAAAAAAAGGTGAACAGACATTACATTGAATAATGAAAACAAGCCAATAGGAAGGTGAATAGTAAGTGGAAATTTATTAAAATTCGTAGAAATTTCTGCCTGCCCTGCCTACCGGCAGCCGGCAGGGGTTGAAATTAAGCGGTAGTTGACTTGATGAACAAAATTTTATTCAATGATCTCGGCTTGATTGACTACAAAGAGTGCTGGGATTTGCAGGAAAAACTGCTGAACGCGAATATTCAACGGAAATCAACCATAAACCGGAAATCCGGAGATGGAAACCGACAACCGGAAACGTTAAACCATAAACTTCAAACTGAAAACCATTTACTTTTCTGCGAACACCCGCATGTTTACACCCTGGGTAAAAGCGGTTCCGAAAAAAATATTCTTTTCAATGCTGAACGGCTTAAGGAAATCAATGCCACTTATGTAAAAACCAATCGTGGCGGAGATATTACTTATCATGGACCCGGCCAGATTGTAGGGTATCCTGTCCTTGACCTGGAATTATTTTTCACCGACATTGTGAGGTATATGAGATCCCTGGAAGAAGTTATCATACGGGCTCTTGGTGATTTTAAAATTAGTGCATCACGGCTCAACGGTTCCACCGGTGTATGGCTTGAGCCGGATCATCCGGCAAAAACCCGCAAGATCTGCGCTATGGGAGTTCGCACCAGCCGCTGGGTGACGATGCACGGCTTCGCGCTCAATGTAAATACCGATCTCCGTTATTTTGATTATATTATTCCCTGCGGCATTGCAGGCAAAGCGGTTACATCCATGGAAAAAGAACTCGGCAAAAAAATGAGTTTGGACATAGTACAGGAACGGATAAAATTTTATTTTGCGCAGGTTTTTGAATGTGAATTTCTGGAGGATTCTGAAAATATTCTTTACCATGAAAAACATTGATTCTTTCAGTTTCAAAGGCAAACGCGCCATTGTACGGGTTGACTTTAACGTACCTCTCGATACATCCTTTGCCGTTACGGATGACACCCGTATCAGGGGTGCACTGCCTGCTATCCGGAAAATTCTTTCAGATGGCGGTTCGGCAATTCTGATGTCGCACCTGGGCAGGCCAAAGAAGGGATACGAAGAAAAATTTTCTCTCATACACCTTGTTGCTATTCTTAAGAAATTGCTCGGAGCACCGGTATCTTTTTCCGCTGATTGCACGGGTGAAAAGGCGCTCCAGGCATCCAAAATCCTGAAACCCGGAGAGGTTTTGCTTCTTGAGAACCTTCGTTTTCACCCGGAGGAAGAAAAAGGCGATGAAACTTTTGCAAAAGAACTCACATCGCTTGCCGATGTATATGTCAACGATGCATTCGGAACCGCGCACCGCGCCCATGCCTCCACAACAATAATTGCAAAATTCTTTCCTGAAAACAAGATGTTCGGTTACCTGATGAAATCGGAGGTGGAGGCGCTCAACCGCGTTTTGAATAATGCGCAGCATCCATTCACAGCCGTGCTTGGCGGGGCGAAGGTCTCGGATAAGATCCCGGTAATTGAGCGGCTTATGGACAAAGCCGATAATATCCTGATAGGGGGGGGTATGGCTTATACCTTTTTTAAGGCGATGGGGGATAACATCGGGACCTCAAAATGCGAAGAGGACAAACTTGAAACCGCCAGGAAACTGGTGGCGTTGGCAAAAAGTAAAGGTGTGCAGTTGTTGTTACCGGTTGATTCGGTCATTGCAGACATATTTTCCAATGAAGCGCGCACCGGCCTCGCTTCATCGGGAACAATTCCCGAAGGATGGATGGGGCTTGATATAGGCAACAAGGCGGTCAGCGATTTCACTGAAATCATATTCGCCTCCAAAACCATTCTGTGGAACGGGCCCATGGGTGTCTTTGAGATACCTAAATTTGAAAACGGCACCCGCAAAATTGCGGAAGGCATTGCTGAAGCCACTTCCAAAGGCGCTTACTCGCTTGTGGGCGGTGGCGATTCGGTGGCGGCACTGAACAAATTCGGCCTGGTGGAAAAAGTCAGTTATGTTTCAACGGGGGGGGGTGCAATGCTGGAGTATGTGGAGGGGAAGGAACTGCCGGGGGTAAAGGCGATATTGGGCTAAACAATTTTCAGATCAATCTGCCTTAAATCCCTATAAAATTTCCGTTCAAATTTTAGCACCATATTTTCTCAAAGTTCGGTATACCTTATCCGGATTTACCTCAGTCAGGTCATTTTCATCTTCTCTCAGCAATTTATTCAGGCGCAAGTCCTCTAATTCATCTTCGCTTAAAACTCTTGCTTTAACTCTTATTCTTTTTGCCATCTCTATGATAAAATCCGATGTTGCTTTTTGTTCGGACCGGATTAGAATTGTTTGCATAAAGGAAAAGGTTTAAGTTTTATAACGGAAGTGAACCGGTTGTAATTATTATGGCAAAAGTAAGAATAATTTATCCATGAATATTTATGAAATTAAATAATTTTCAGATCAATCTGCCTTTTAAGAATATCTGCGCGGGTGAGAATGACATTAACCCTGTCGCCAATATGAAATTTTTTCTTTTTCTTACTGCCGGACACGCTGCGGCTTTTGGCGTCATAATAATAGAAATCATCGGTGATTGATTTCAGCCGTATCAGCCCCTCGCATTTGTATTCGGTTATCTCAACATACATGCCCCATTCGCTGATGCCGGATACCAGTCCTTCAAATTCTTGGCCTACCTTATCCTGCAATAATTTTACCTGCATGTATTTTACCGAATCCCATTCGGCATGCTGTGCCTTTTTTTCCTGCGCGGAACAATTTTTGCAGATCGCCTCAATCTCATCGGGCCCGTAAAAATCATTTTTGTTGAGATGGCGCTCCAGCAACCGGTGCACCACCAGGTCCGGATACCTCCGTATGGGTGAAGTGAAATGGGTATAGTCCTCAAAAGCAAGCCCGTAATGCCCGATATTTTTCACGGTATAATAGGCCTTCTCCATTGTGCGCACCGCAAATGCGGTGATGATATTTTCTTCGGCTTTACCGGTAATGCTTTCCTTGAGTTTGTTAATGGCGAACGAAACATCTTTCGGATTATGAACCTTGAACGGATAACCGAACCGTATTACAAAATCGGAAAACTCTTTCACCTTCTCTTCCTTTGGCTGCGGATGAACGCGGTAGATAAAGGAATGGGACCGCTTTGAACCGCGGTCTTTACCGAAAACCTCCGCTACGCTCCTGTTTGCCAGCAGCATGAAATCCTCAATCAGGCGGTTGGAATCCTCCATCGCTTTCAGGTAAACACTTTCCGGGTGGCCGTTTTTATCAAGATGAAATTTTACCTCAAGCGTATCAAATCCTATGGCTCCTTTTTTAATCCTGAGTGCACGCATTTTTTTTGCCAGATCGTCAAGAATAGCGAGTTCTTCGGAATAAAGGCCTTTTCCTTCCCGGAGTATTTTCTGCACGTCCTCATAGGTAAATCTTTTTCCCGAACGGATGATGGTCTTGCCCATCCACTGATGAATGAGTTCTGCTTTACGGTTCATTTCAAATACTACCGCAAAACAAAGGCGATCCTCCCCGGGGACAAGCGAACAGACATGATTGGAGAGATTTTCCGGCAACATGGAAATAACCCTGTCCACAAGGTAAACCGATGTTGCGCGTTTGCGGGCTTCCCGGTCAATATTGCTTCCTTCCCTTACATAGTGAGAGACATCGGCAATATGAACGCCAACTTCAACGTTGCCGTTGGGAAGTTTCCGGAACGAAAGAGCATCATCAAAATCCTTTGCGTCAACCGGGTCAATGGTAAAGGTGAGCACTTCCCTGAAATCCCGCCTTGAATTTTTTTCTTTTTCTGAGATATGCGGTGTGATTATCTCCGCTTCCCTTTCCGCTTTTTCGGGAAATTCAAGCGGCAGGTCATACTCATATATTATGGAGTTGATTTCAGTTGATTGATCTCCGGGTTCGCCAAGAACTTTTATGACTTCCCCGGCAGGATTTTTCCCAACCGGGTAATCAGTCAGCCGTACAACAACTTTATCGCCCGTTGATGAATTCCCGGTTTTACCGGGTGGAATAAAAAAATCAGGATAACGGTCGTTGTCGCATTTTACAAATGCATAACTGCGGTCGATGCGGATTACTCCCGTAAATTCATTCTTTCCTCTTTCAACAATACCGGTCACCCTTCCTGATTCCTTCCCCTTCCGGTTTTTACGCAACACTTCAGCGTTCACCGTGTCACCGTGAAATGCATTGCCGGTTTTACCCGGAGGAATAAAAACATCTTCACCGTTATCACCGGTAACAAGATAAGCCCCACCGTAAGAAGTAAAATCGAGTTTACCGGTAACTATTTTTCCCTCTCCACCGGAACGCATGCGGTATTTTCCCTGCTCAATCACTTCGAGAATGCCGTCATGTTCCAGCCGCACGAGGGTTTCGGTTACCAAGTTGCGCCCGTCAATATCACTCATGCCGAGCCGGTGGGAAACCTGCTGGTAATTGAGCGGAGTATTGAACTTTGAGAAAAGGTCAATGATATTTTTCCGGACCGACTTCCTGAAATTTTTTGTTGTTTTTCTGTGCGATTTGCCGTGCATAAAATTTATCCGATTCAGGGTTACTGTTTTTTTCCGTATATTAGCACAATGAAATTTTCCGCTATCATAATCCTTTTGTCCTCTTTTTTCTTCTGCTGCCGCAATAATGCCGATTTGCCCGTTTCAAAAGCAAAGCGCCAGACGGGTGATCCTGATCCGAAAATTACCACAAAACAGACAAACAAAAATACCGCACCTGTCGATAATTCATTTTCTTCAACCACCTCCGGAAAACAACCATCTGTATTAAGCGGAAACAATTTTACTTCACCCGGCAGTCCGAAAAAAACTACAGGTAAAAATGATGAACCATCGTTGAAAATATCGGAGGCAAAAAAATCAACCGGGACGGACGATGATGACGGTTTCACGGCAAAAGTAAAGAAAAGCGGAAATAAGGGTGGTGATGAGCCCGGTGACGCTTTCGCAAGGAAAGAAAAAAATGACGACAAACCCGTAAATCAATATGATAAGAACCAGAAAAGGGTTACCTCAAATGATGGGCTGCTGGCGGTAAAGCCAAAAGAAGAGAAGGATGCTTTTTCAACGGATGTCAAAGAACATAAAAACAGTGAACCGGATGATGCATTTGCCACTAAAGTAAAAGATGACGACCAACCCATGCATAAATATGACAAAAACCAGAAGCGGGTCACCGATAACGATGGCATACTCGTACGGAAACCGGAAGAGGAAAAAGATGCTTTTTCATCGGATGTGAAAGAGAAAAACACCTCCCAACCGGATGATGCATTTGCCGTTAAAGTAAGAGATGACGACCAACCCATGCACAAATATGACAAAAACCAAAAACGGGTGACAGATAATGACGGAGTGCTGGTGCAAAAACCAAAAGAGGAAAAAGATGCATTTACTTCGGATGTAAAAGAGCATAATACAGAACAACCTGCTGATGCCTTTGCAGTAAAAGTAAAAGACAATGATAAACCCATGTATGAATACGACAAAAACCAGAAACGCGTGACTATCAATGACGGGCTTCTGGTAAAAAAACCAAAGGAGGAAAAAGACGCATTTTTATCGGATGTAAAAGAGCATAATAAAGAACAACCTGCTGATGCCTTTGCAGTGAAAGTGAAGGACGATGATAAGCCCATGTACGAATTTGATGAAGATAAAAAACGGGTAACGGTCAATGACGGACTCCTGGTGAAAAAGCCCAAAGAGGAAGAGGATGCCTTTGCGGTAAAAGTGAAAGATGATGAAAAGCCCATGTATGAGTTTGATGAGAAGAAAAAACGGGTAACCGAAAACAAAACCTTACTCGGAGGCAAACCCAAAGAGGAAGAAGATGCCTTTGCCGTAAAGGTGAAAGATGACGAAAAGCCGATGTACGAATATGATGAAAAGAAGAAGCGGGTAGTTGAAGATAAAGGTCCTTTGGCATTGTTAAAGAAAAAACCCGAAGAAGAGCGCGAGGATGTAATGACTCACAGTGCAAAAAAGGAAGAAAAGGCAGAGAAAAAGATGTTTACTTTTAATAAGGATAAAAAACGGACGAAGAAAAAAGACAGGAATATTTTCGGGCGAAAGAAGAAAGAAAAAGATAAAAAGCACAAAAAACCGCAGATGGATTTGTTTGACAAGCCAATGTTCTAGTTTATCTCCATGCGGACTCCTCCCGTTCTTACAAAAGGCGACAAAATCGCGATAGTCGCACCCGCACGTAAAATTTCGCTCAAAGAGATAAAACATGCATTCAGAATTCTGGAAAAATGGGGATTTGATGTTGTTCCGGGTAAACATCTGTTCGGTTCCTGCCGGCAGTATTCAGGCACCGATGAACAGCGGGCGGCTGACTTTCAGCGGGCGATGGACAATCCGGAAATAAAAGCGATACTCTGCGCAAGGGGGGGGTATGGGTGCATAAGAATAATTGATCGTCTTGATTTTTCATCTTTTCGTAGAAATCCCAAATGGATTATCGGTTTCAGCGATATTACGGCTTTACATTCCCACATACATACAAACTACCGCATTGAGACCCTCCATGCCCCGATGGGAATAAATATCGGAATAGGAACGGAAAGTGTGGATGCCGTTAGGAGGATAATGAAAGTGATAACCGGGAATCCATTACGCTATTCTGTAAAATCGCACCCCCTGAACCGGAAAGGCAGTGCAACGGGCGAACTTACAGGAGGAAATTTATCGGTGTTGTACAGTTTGCGAGGTACGAGATCAGAGATTAAAACAAAAGGAAAAATCCTTTTCCTTGAAGACCTGGATGAATATCTCTACCACATAGACCGCATGATGATGAACCTGAAAAGGGGGGGTATGTTGGAAAACATAGCCGGATTAGTCATTGGCACCTTCACAAAAATGAAGGACAATAAAGTGCCGTTCGGAAAAACCGCCTATGAAATCATTGCCGATACGATTGCTGAATACAATTACCCGATCTGCTTCGGGTTCCCTGCCGGGCATATCAAAAATAACAATCCGTTGATTATGGGAAGAAAGGTACATTTGTCGGTAGGAAAGGGGATTTTACTTAAATTTCAATAACGATAATATAAATTAATCTGGTTTTCCTTATCCCTATATTTCCTATACCCTATCCCTGATTTTCCATGGCTGAGCATAATGAACTGGGGAAAAAAGGCGAAGAGATTGCAGTAGGTTTTCTGCGAACCAACGGTTTTATCATTCTTGAAACAAACTGGCGTTTTGGCAACAAGGAGGTGGATATCATAGCCAGAAAAGATAAATTGCTTGTAGTTGCGGAGGTTAAAACCCGATCTGGAAATTATATGGGCGATCCTGAAGTGTTTGTTACCCGTGAAAAGCAAAAGTTCATTATCCGTGCCGCAAACGCCTATGTAACAAAGAAAAACCTTGATGTAGAGGTCAGGTTCGATATTATTTCAATCATCGTAAACGGTCCCGGGCATACAATTAAACATATTGAAGATGCATTTTATCCTACCTTATAATGTCTGAGGAATTTTTCAATCATCCCCGGCACCGGGTAATTGCTGATTTTACCGGCCGGAACCCATATCCAGTTCTTATACCTGAAACCATTTCTTTCCTTGTAGGCCACATTCCAAAACGATGCATGAATGACCTGGTGTGAGAGGCGCTGGACCAGAAATTCTGCAGGTTTCAGGGTTGTTTTATCCGGGTAGCGGAACAAATTCCTGTATAACTCTGAATTTTTGATAAAAGCGCTGCTCATTCTCCGGTTCGTTTCAATCATGGGAAACTCATACAGGTTTTTCAGAATATCATCTTCCGTCCTTTTTCGGATGGCGGTTTTTCCGTTCCTGCACAAAAGAAAGTAATTGAAATACCTGCTGCGAAGTTTCTTTTTAGGAACTCTGACCGGTAAAGAACCGACCAGGTTATTATTGAAGGCGAAACATCCGTGCTTTATTATACAGGAGTCACATACCGGATTCCGCGGAACGCACTGCAGGGCACCGAATTCCATGATTGCCTGGTTAAAAAGGCACGGTTCCAGGTTACTCATCATTTGCTGCGCCTTTTCAAGGTATTTTTTTTCGACTGAAAAGATACTCCCTGATCGGCCGATTCCGAAATATCTCGATAAAAACCTTTTTACGTTCCCATCAACAACGGGAAACGGCAAATTGAATGCAAAAGATGCAATGGCAGCAGCAGTATATGGGCCGATCCCAGGTAATTTGAGGATTGCATTGTAATCCGGTGGAAATTTCTCATTATATTGATTTACAATAATTTTAGAAGTTTTGTGCAAGTTCCCGGCACGAGTGTAATAACCGAGCCCCTGCCATGTTTTCATAACCGTTTTTTCCTGTGCGGAAGCAAGCGATTTTACATTGGGAAATTTTTGAATGAAATTATTGTAATAGGGTAAACCCTGGGTTACCCGTGTTTGCTGAAGTATAATTTCGGATAGCCAGATCCGGTACGGATCACGGGTTTTACGCCATGGCAGTATTCTTGCATTTTTGCGATACCAGGTTATTATTTTTTGGGATACAACCATAAGGTTTTAATATTTTACATACCTTTGTCGCGGCAAAAATAACACACCCCCGTAAATTTCGTTATTGTTTTTTCTGCGATGATTGATGTGTGGTGCGTTTCGACAGATGTACTGCGTAAATCCAGGATGGAAAAACAATATTTTTAAAACCGTTTTTTATTATGACTAAAGCACAATTAGTGAAGAAGATTTCCGAAAAAACCGGAATACAGCAGGTCGATACTCTTGCTGTAGTGGAGTCGTTCATGAGCGAGGTGAAGGAATCGCTGATTGCCGGGGAGAATGTCTATTTGCGCGGATTCGGCAGTTATTTTCTCAAGAAGAAAGCCCAGAAACCCGGCAGAATCATAAAACGTAATATTACCATTACGATCCCTGCGCATTATGTTCCGGCCTTCAAGCCCGTGAAATCATTCGTGCGGAAGGTAAAGGAAAACAATAAAATCTGACCTGCTTTCAAAGGCAGATTATCCTGACGCGCTGCTCCATTCCTCCGATGCTGTCAGGTTACACCCGACATTACCGGAGCGCCCTGCATTTTTCAGGCGTATCCCCTGTTGCAACTTTTTTCCTATCTTAGCGTACAATATTTTCCGACAGTTACAGTTTAATACCAAAACTACCCGCTTGGGTGTACCACAAAACTCACATCCGCTTCTCCTTTATTGATGATTGGGATGATGCGATAAAAGTGAGTTTTGGGATACACCCACCCGCTTTCGGGGAATAAATTTATTTTTATGATAAGTACATTTGTAAAATATGTTCACCTGCTAGTCCTGTTTCCACTCATTTCACTGGGTGGCGGAGGAAACACCATTGCACCTAAATATGTCAATGAATTTCTTTCAATAGGAGTAGGTGCGAGGGGGCTGGCTCTAGGCAACAGCCAGGTTGCAACCATTGGAGATGCCACTTCCGGCTATTGGAATCCTGCCGGACTTACAAGGGTTGATTGCGACCGGCAGATTGCCGCTATGCACAATGAATATTTTGCCGGCATTGCAAAATATGATTTTGTATCGCTTGCCGCTCCGGTTGATGCCACGCGCTCTCTTGCCTTTTCGGTTATCCGTTTCGGAATCGATGATATCCCCGATACTTCAGAACTGATTGATGCCGAAGGCAACATTAATTACGACCGGATTAAATCGTTCTCGGCAACCGACTGGGCTTTTTTATTTTCATTCGGAAAACTTACGCCTGTTTCCGGACTCCGAATTGGCGGCAATGCAAAAATGATATACCGTAAAGCGGGTGAATTTGCACAGGGATGGGGTTTCGGTATTGATGCCGCGGCACAGTACACTTACGGGACCTGGCAGTTTGGCGCCATTGCACGGGATATTACAACAACCTTTACCGCCTGGAGTTTCAATACCGAAAAACTTGCCGATGTATTTGCGCGGACCCAGAACGAAATCCCCGAAAATTCAATGGAACTGGCCCTGCCCAAACTGATTGCCGGAGCAGGTAAAAAGTTCTACCTGAATAAAAAATTTTCCCTCTTGCCGGAAATTGATCTTGATATGACATTTGACGGAAAGAGAAATGTCCCGGTAAGGACTAATTTTGTAAGCATCGATCCGCATCTGGGCCTCGAATTAAGTTTCAACAATTTTATCTTCCTGCGTTCGGGTATTAATAATATTCAGCAGGTGCGCGACATTGACGGTTCCAAATCGACCGTTTTCCAGCCCAATTTCGGGATCGGTGTCCGGATAAAAAGTTTATCCATTGATTACGCCCTGACAAACATCGGGCAGAAAACCGGATTGTATTCAAACGTTTTTTCTCTTAAACTGAATCTTAACCGGAAGGAGGCGCCTCAGATATGATAAAAATTTACCCCTGTCGGAAAACGATTTTCTTCATACCGCTTTTTTATTTGTGCGCTGCATTGTCGGGCTACTGCCAGCCCTATGGCAACGAATGGATTAAATACTCCAATACCTATTACCGTTTTGATATTACTGACAATGGCGTGTATCGAATAACGCAGCAGGCGCTTGGTGACGCGGGCCTGCCGGTGGCAACCATCAATCCTGAAACGATAAAAATTTTCAGGAACGGGCAGGAAATTTACATTCATATAGAAGGTGAGGGGGATAATTCTTTTGATCCTGGTGACTTCATTGAATTTTACGCCACAAAAAATGACGGGATTCCGGATGCTGAGTTATATGATGATCCTGCCTGGCAACCCAACCCGCAGGTAAGTTTATTTAATGATACAGCGGTTTATTTCCTTACATGGGATAATGATGTATCGAATAACCGGTATTTTGCGGTAACGGATACAGATACCACCGGCAAAACACCGGCTTCTTTTATCCTTGCGGAAAGCCGGAATGACTACACAGAGGAATATTCTGGTGGACCTTTTACATCTTCAAATATTTACAGCGCACCGTATGAAATTGGCGAAGGGTGGACAAGCGGTTCATTCACATCACCTGCAACATTCACTCTGAATTTTCCGGAAATCTATGCCGGGTTTGATGCACCTTCAGCCCGCGCATCCATCTCTTTGCTGGGAACCAATAATAACACTCATATTGTAAATATTGTTTTTGCCGGTAAGGATACAACTGTCACCGGCAGCGCGTTTTATCTTTATTTTCTCCCGTTCAATCTTAGTGCGTCATCGCTTTCCCCGGCAACCCAGTGCACCATTAATCCGATTGGAAGTTCGTTAAGCGGCCTTCCCGACAGGAATGCCGTTGCGTATATTGCGGTGAAGTATCCGCGAACCCTGAATCTCGGAAACGCATCTTCAGCGAGGTTTTTCCTTCCGGATGGATCGCAAGGAAAATCCTATCTGATCTTTTCTGACTTTCAACCGGGGGGGAGTAGTTTTATTTATGATGTGACCTTTAATAACCGGATTACGGTTTTCCAGAATGGGAATACCTACTGGGCCCTGGTGCCTGATATGGGAGGAGAAAAAGAATGTTTTCTGTCGGGTGAAAACTCAGTACGGTATGTGACCGGCATTAAACCGGCAGGAAATGGTGGAAAATTTACCGATTATGCAGCGGAAGTCATTAACAATAATTATATTATTATTACGCATACATCGCTTCGCAATGAAGCCGATATGTACAAAAATTACCGCGCGCTTTCTTATGATGGTTTGTACAATCCAGTTGTAATTGAGGTTGATGAACTTTATGATCAGTTCATTTACGGTATCCGGAAGGACGGCCTTGCCATTCGACACTTTGCTGATTTCATACTTGATAATTGGGATATTGTTCCGCGCGCCCTTTTCCTGTTCGGAAAATCGGTAGCGCCTGACCTCTGCCGGAAATCACCTGTGAACTATGCAATGAACCTTGTCCCGACATTAGGATACCCACCTGCTGACCATCTTCTTTCGGCAGGTTTGACATACGGCATGGTCACTACTCAATATGAACCGGCCATTCCGACCGGACGACTTGCGGCAAGAACTCCGGAAGAAGCAATGTTCTATTACAATAAAGTTACCGAATATGAAACTGTTGCGCAGGAACCAGCAGAATGGATGAAGAAGATAATTCATTTCGGGGGGGGGAAGACGTCATGGGAGCAGGAAACCATAAAAAATATTCTTGACAGTTATGATACTATTATTGCAGACACCTCTTTTGGCGGATTCGTTTACCCGTTTCTGAAAGCATCCTCTGATCCCATCCAGCCCGAAATAGCAACATCGGCAATAAACCTGATTGACAGCGGTGTATCTGTAATAACATTCATCGGACATAGTTCACAATATGGTTTTGACGTGAATCTCGATTTACCCGGTAAATATTCAAACCGGGATGGAAAATACCCGCTGGTAATGGCTATCGGCTGCCTTGCCGGAAATATCCACGATGTGGAAGGAAGTTACAGCGAACAGTGGATCCTGCCTGCAGAGGGAAACGGAAGCATCGCCTTTTTCGCCTCCACTTCACTCGGAGAACTCAACCCGCTAAAAGATTATTTACGAATTGTTTATAAAACCCTTGGACAAACATTTTATGGCAGTTCCATTGGCAAAATCATCCAGGAGGCAATTCGCGCGTCACAGGTAAGTTACAACACCGCTGATTATATACATTCTTATTATGACATGGCATTTCACGGTGACCCCGCAATTGTCATTCATTCACCGCTATTACCTGACCTGAGCATAAAACAGCAGGATGTCTATTATACGCCATCCTATGTGACTACCGACATGAACAGTTTTGATATAAATGTGGTGGTTACCAACCTGGGGCGGGCGGTGAGAAAAGAATTTCCCGTTGAAGTCATCCCTAAACTTCCTCTTCTCCCCATTCCTTCAAATCCGGTAATAAAAGTTCATGATAAAGCGCTCTTTAAAGATACCGTGTCAATAACGCTTCCTGTTGATCCGGTAAACAGTCCGGGACTGAACGAATTTGCAATATCGGTTAATCCGGGAGGTTCCAGCATTGAAGAAAGCAGGTGGGATAACAATTCAACCACTTCGTTTCTTTTTATCCGGTCAAATGATATTGTTCCGGTCTATCCTCCTGAATTTGCAATAATACCCGGCAATACGGTTACTTTAACCGCTTCAACCGGAGATCCTTTTGCCGGATTACGGAATTATATTTTTCAGATTGATACAAACGGAACGTTTATTTTCCCGCTGGCATCAAAGACCATTTCACAGGCGGGTGGAGTAGTTCAATGGACTCCGCCACTGGTTCTGTCGGACAGTACGGTCTATTTCTGGAGGGTGCGGTGGGACAGCAGCAATGTCTGGAGAAACAGTTCATTTGAATACATCAACAGTAAATATGGCTGGGGGCAGTCGCATTTCAACCAGTTTCTGAAAAATGATTATATGTTTATCAAGCCTGATTCCCTGTTGCGCAAATTTGATTTTGTGCCCGCCAAAAGAGAACTTTTTTGCAGGACAATCGGAAATCCTTCTACACTGGAAGAGCAGACCAATTCTTTCTATACTATTGATTTGGTAGATGGTGAGGGAACATGGTGCTGTGAACATCCTTCCATCATGATTGCCGTTATTGATTCGCTTACCCTTGAACCATGGAAAACACCCTGGGGAATATACGATTCCGATCATTATTTCAACCAGGTTAACGGGGCGGCTTGTTCTTGCGGCTCATGGAACAGGGCTGAGAATTATTTCATATTCTGGTCAAGACCAACAGATGATCAGTACCGCACCTACCTCGCAGAGATGATCACCAATAAAATACCCGATGGAAATTATGTTCTTATTTATTCGTATAAAAATGCCAACATCAGTTTCTGGAAGAGCGACCTGTTACAGGCATTTTCACTGTTGGGAGCGGATACCAATGAAATTAAAAGCACTTCCAATGATAATCCCTTTATTTTTCTTTGTCGTAAAGGAATTGCGGGTTTTACTCCGGTTTTACTCAGGGGTAATACGGATACCGCTACCCTTGAGTTGAATCAGGACCTCGAAAGCAACTGGCGGTACGGAAAAATAACAACTCCCGAAATCGGCCCCTCCAATCAATGGCAATCGCTGCATTGGCGGATCACATCTGTAGAGCCATCGGATAAATCGGTTCTTTCCGTTACCGGGATTACCATCCAGGCCAATAAAATTCTCATTGCGGGGCTGGATTCAATCGGACCCGGCACACCGGATATTTTAAACCTGAATAATTTTATTGATGCGGATAGTTTTCCCGGAATGCAACTCTCTCTTTTTTTACAGGACGATTTAATGAAAACCCCAGCGCATATTAGAAACTGGAGAATATTATTTGAAGGCGTTCCGGAAGCGGCACTGAATCCTTCTCTTTACCATACTTTTTTTGACGACACGTTGCAGGAAGGTGCACAGTTACAATGCGCAACTGCCGTTCAGAACATCAGTTATTACAATATGGATAGTATGCGGGTTCACTGGTGGATAAATACCGCAAACCAGGCAACAGTCGGTTCCACATACAAAAAACTGAAACCGTTGGCGCCTGCTGATACGCTGATAGCGCGCTATACCTACAACACTATGAATATTCCGGGATATAATTCCCTGTGGATTGAAATAAACCCGAAAGATTCACTGTGGCAGAGAGAACAAACGCATTTCAACAATATTGCCCAGATACCCTTTTATGTAGAGCGCGACAGGACGAACCCGATCCTCGATGTTACTTTTGACGGAATACATATTCTTAACGGGGATATTGTTTCAGCCGAACCCGATATTTTGTTTCAACTCAAAGATGAAAACAAATATCTTGTCCTGAATGATTCAAATTTATTTGAGGTTTATATCAAATACCCCGGTGCTACAACTGATGTCCAGGTTCCCTATGATGGAGTAACATTGGTTTTCACACCCGCATCGCTTCCTGAAAACAAAGCAAGAGTTAATTTCAGGCCTACGTTCACGGATGACGGAACATATCAACTCCGCGTGAGCGGTAAAGATGCATCCAATAACCGGTCGGGGGATATGGAATACATTATTTCATTTCAGGTCATCACCCGGCCATCTGTAACCTATTTTCTGAATTGGCCCAACCCCTTCTCAACGGCAACGCATTTTGTATTCACTCTTACCGGTTCGGATGTGCCTGACCAGATAAGGATACAGATCATGACCATTACCGGAAAGGTTGTCCGTGAAATATTCGGATGGGAACTGGGTAATCTTCACATCGGCAGAAACATCACCGACTTCAGATGGGACGGTACCGATCAGTGGGGAGACCGTCTCGCCAATGGAATTTATCTATATAAAGTTGATATCCGCCTCAACGGGGAATTCATTGAACACCGCTCTACCGATGCTGACCGTTACTTCCATAAGGGTTACGGGAAAATGTACCTGATGCGATGAATCCATTCAATCGGATTTCACCGGCTTTCGTTTCTTTAGGAATTACTTTTTTTCTTGCGGGCATTATGACTTTTTTCAGTGCGGATATTCCTTTTTTCTGGGATGAGGTTTACTATATTCAGGCCGCTCATGATTTTTTTGATTCCGGATTCGCCACTCTTATACCTGGGGAGGGACGGGATCCCGGGCATTTTTCTCTTTATGGATTCTACATGGCTCTTTCCTGGAAACTTTTCGGTAAATCATTAGTTGTAAGCCATATTGCCTTATTACCCGTTATTCTGGGAATTATTTGGGAATACTTCAAACTAGCACTGAAATTTATTCCCGTAAAATTCATTGCTCCTGCCATGTTACTACTGATTGCAGAACCCGCGTTAGCAACTCAGACCATTCTCATGGGCCATGATCTCTTCCTTGTTTATTTTTTTCTATTAGGGCTGAATGGATTGCTGTCAGGTAATAATTTCATCTATTCACTTGCATTATGTTTCCTCCCGGCATGTTCCATTCGCGGGATATTCTCTTTTCTTGCCCTGCTTATTCTGCATTTAGTACTCCGGCCATTCAATGCCAAAAGGGTAAACGGAAAAACCGAATGGCTGGCATACCTGCCTTCAATAGTATTGTTTACCTGCTGGATCATTTATCATAAAAATTCAACCGGCTGGATGTTAATTCCTCCCGGTGATATTTTGTATAGCCGTGAATTGCTGCCTGCCGCTTTAATGGTAAAGAGAACGATCCTTATTTTATGGCAGGTTATTGATTCCGGCAGGGTATTCCTCTGGGTTTTTATTGCACTTTCACTTGCATATTACTTTTTACACAAAAAAAAATCACTTCACCATGGCTCCATGCATGATAAATCATTTATTTTTCTTTTGATGCTGCTATTCATTCCTTTAGGGATTTGCATTTCTTATATCGCTCCGCTTAATCTGACAACCAATCATCATTATTATCTCACAACCTTCCTGGTTTCCCATATTGCAGTTCTCTGGTTTTTTGAACTCTTTTCATTCAGGAAAGTTTTCCGGTATATTCTGATGGCAATATTTTGTACCGGGCTGATAACCGGGAATCTCTGGATCTATTCCGGAGGGTTTAGCAACGGATGGGATTCTTCACTTAAAATACTCCCGTACTTCAAACTTAAAAAAGAACTTATAAATTATGTCAGGCAGGAAAAGATAAATCCGGTTTCGGTTGGCGCACGCTTTCCCATGTATGATGAGCATAATATTTCATACCTGGAAGATTCATTATTTGCATTTTCGGCTATTGGAAACTCATCCTTCAGTTCATTTCATTATATTTTGTTATCTAATATTCCCAATATTTTTACAAAGGAAGAGCAGGATGTGTTACATAACCGATGGATAGTCATTAAAGAATTCCGGTCGGGACAGGTATATATCAAACTTTTCCGGAGGCCGGATTTGTAAAAAAGAGATCGGAAATTACGGAAACAGGCGTCCGTACATCCTCGGAAACGGTATGGTTTCGCGAACATGGTGAAGTCCGCATATCCAGGCGACAAAGCGCTCCAGCCCGAGGCCGAATCCCGAATGAGGAACGGAACCATACCTGCGCAGGTCAAGGTACCATTCAAATTCTTTCATGGGAAGTTCGTTCTCCCTGATTTTTCCGATGAGCAGGTTAAGATCGGTTTCCCTTTCACCCCCTCCTACTATTTCACCGAATCCTTCAGGCGCCAAAACGTCCACCCCGCGGGCGTACCGGGAATCCTTTTCATCACGCTTCATGTAAAATGCTTTTACTTCATGCGGCCAGTTGAATACCATCACCGGAACATCAAAGAGGCGTGTCAGCACTGTTTCATCTGAACCGCCAAAATCACCCCCCTCCTTAAAGTTCTTTGCCGATTCAATCCATTGCGGAATGTTTTTTGCCGTTTCTTCCAGTTCATGCAATTCGCCTGTAAGGGCGTCAATTTTACTCTTGTGAAATGATATTTCTCCCTGTTTTACACCGGATTGTTTGGTTTTATTTGTCCTCTCTGCTATTTCTTCCTGCACTTTCCGGATTTTTTCCTGTAATTCCTTCAGGTCGTTTTCAAGGGTGTTGATTGAATTTTTTCCGTTTACCTCCTTTTCACCGCGGATAATCTTCACGGCTTCGGAATATGTCATCCGGCAAAACGGTTTATTTACACCATTTTCAAGATAGGCGGTATCGCGCTCTAATATTTTCAGTTCGGAAGCGCATTGGGTCAATACATCCTTCACAACATTTTTCATAAAGTCCTCAATAAGTTCCATATCATCTTCAAGCGTGTAAAAAGCCATTTCGGGTTCTATCATCCAGAATTCGGAAAGATGCCTGCGGGTTTTGGATTTTTCGGCACGGAAAGTAGGCCCGAAAGTGTAAATTTTACCATGCGCAAATGCCATTGACTCACCGTATAACTGGCCTGACTGGGATAAATAAGCGGGCTGGCCGAAAAAATCAGTCCCGAAAAGAGTAGAGGTTCCTTCACAAGCATTACCGGTAAAAATGGGGGCATCCATCTGGATAAACCCGTTTTTCTGGAAATAGCGGTGAATTGCCTGGATAAGTTGGTTCCGCACTCGCATGATCGCCCACTGGCGCCTGCTGCGAAGCCACAAATGGCGGTTGTCCATCAGGTAATCGGTGCCATGAGGTTTGTTGGATATGGGATAATTTTCCGATTGCGATAGTACGGCAAGACGGCTCACCAGGAGTTCAAATCCGCCAATCTGCTTTTCATCGCGGTTTACAACCCCCTCGATAACTACTGCCGTTTCAAGAGAAAGTTGCCGGGCAATGGAAAAAATTTCATCACCGGTTTTTTCTTGCGCCACAACGCACTGGGTAAACCCGGTACCGTCACGGACAATAAGAAAAACGATGGTCTTGCTTTCACGCCTGTTGGTTACCCATCCTTTGATAGCGACCTCCTTTCCGTTAAATTTATCAAAGCCGCTGATAAACACCTCTTCCATTGGGTTTAGGGATAAGAGATAAGGAATAGGGAATAGGGAATAGCGAGAAAGGGATATGGGATACGGAAATTCCCAATTCCTTTATGATTAAAAATAAATTTTACAAGGACTAAAGTCATCTTTAACTGTAAATTGAATCTCTATATTTGAAAACCAAAATTATTATTTCGGACAAAAGTAGAAAATTAGACAACGTAACTATTTTTATATTTGTAAACTGATAATTCAAACAGAATACAAGCCGACTCTCATGTCTGATTTAAAACAGCGATTACAACAGCAACTCCAGTTAAAACTGGGACCGCACCAGATTCAACTGATGCGGCTTATCCAGTTACCCGCCCTTGCACTGGATCAGAGGATAAAAGAAGAGATGGAAAGCAATCCAGCACTTGAAGATGAGAGCGGTGAACCGGCCGATGAAAGTTCCGAATCCACCGGTGAAAGCGGAGAGGAAGAATCCCTGCCCGGGCAGGATGAATCAACGGATGAAGGGGAAAAATCTTCCTCCGAAGACGAATTCAACCTCAACGATTTTATGGAAGATGATGAAATTCCGGCTTACCGTCTTCATGTCCGCAATATCGGTCCGGATGAAGATCGAAAGGTAATGCCGGTTGTGGTACAAAAAACATTTCACGATAACCTGCTGCAGCAACTTGGACTAAGGGAATGGTCGGATAAAGAATTTCTGATCGGGGAATACGTTATCGGCAATATTGATGATGACGGATACCTGCGCAGGGATATTCAGGCGATATGCGATGACCTTGCATTTACGCAGAACATCACAGCCACACCCGAAGAAATAGAAAAAGTTCTGACCGGCATACAGGAGTTTGATCCTCCGGGCGTTGGCGCCCGCGATCTTCGCGAGTGCCTTCTGATTCAGTTGAACCGGATAAAAAATGAATCCGGGGGTTTAGAGATACCTATCCGTTTAGTCACTGAAATGTTTGATGAGTTTACAAAGAAAAATTATGTCAAAATAGGAAAAGAACTGAAATTAGATGAAGAAGAACTCAAAAAAGCAATAACCGAAATAACCCATCTTAATCCGCGACCCGGTGGATCCACACCGGATTCCGAAAAAGGCGCAGTACAGGTGTTACCTGATTTTATCCTTACCGTACAGGATAATGAACTTGAACTTTCGCTTACCGCCCCGAACAGGCCGGAACTGCGACTGAGCAGGGGGTACCTTAATATGCTTGAAGAATATGCCTCCAAGAAGAATAAAAAGATTAAAGGAAATGCGGAAGCCCTTCAGTTCATCAAAGATAAAATTGAAAGAGCCAAGGGTTTTATTCAGATGATGCGTGAGCGTAACCAGACGCTGACAAACACGATGAACGCCATCCTGCAATACCAGAAAGAATATTTTCTCACGGGGGATATAGCAAAACTGAAGCCGATGATTCTGAAGGATATTGCCGATAAAACCGGCTATGATATTTCAACCGTTTCAAGGGTATCAAACCAGAAATATGTGCAAACGCCATACGGCACTTTTCTTGTAAAAAGTTACTTTTCCGAGTCACTGCAGAGCGAAAGCGGTGAAGAGGTCTCTTCGCGGGCGGTAAAAAAAATATTGCAGGAAATCACGGAGAGCGAAGATCCGCGCAATCCCTATTCGGACGATGCCCTGAGCCGTATCCTCAAAAAAAAGGGCTACCCGATAGCAAGAAGAACCGTGGCGAAGTACCGTAAAATGCTGAACATACCTCTTGCCCGGTTACGGAAAAAATTATGATCCTTTTTGCCCGCCTGATCTCTTATGTTTTCCATCCTCTTATCCTTCCGGTAGCAGGACTGCTTATTGTTTTTAATCTCGAATTTTATGTTGCATGGGCTTTAACTTTTCAAGCAAAAATGATAATCACGTCTATTGTTTTTATTTTTACCTTCCTGCTTCCTGCTTTGAATGTTTTATTCCTGTACAAGAAGGGAATAATAAATACGCTGCAGATGGATTCACAAAAAGAGCGGATCCTTCCGCTTTTCCTTGCAGTTATCTCCTATGGGATCCTCTATTATTTTATCCGGAAGTCAAATCTTCCCTTTATCATTGACCGGATGGTTTTGGGTGGAGTGATGTCGGTTGCTCTTTGCTTTATTATTACTTTTTTCTGGAAAATAAGTTTACACATGGCAGGCGTGGGTGCCCTGCTCGGTATGCTGATAGCCGTCTCGTACCGCATTGGGATTGACCTTGCGGATTATGTAATCATTGTTTCGCTTTGTGCCGGGCTTACCGGATTTGCACGGCTGCAGACCTCATCCCATAGTTCATTGCAGGTTTATGCAGGATTTCTGGCGGGAATGGGATGTGAAATAGGCGGGTTTTATATTTAAACAAACAACTCCGCAGAAATCCGGTCGGCAAAAAGCTTTCCAGTATTGGTGAGAAAAAGTTTCCCGCCTTTTTTTACTATTTCATTTCTATCAATGTACTTCTGAATTGCTGCCATACATCCTGAATAATATTTCCGGCCGAATGTTTTGAGGATAATTTCAATGTCGCATCCCCACATCGTTCGCAGGGAAGTCATAATGTATTCATTGTATTTCATGGGTATGGTAAGCGTTTCTTTCTCATACGGCAAACGTCTTTTTTTAAGCGCTTCAATATATCTAATGTTTTGAGCAATATTCCAGCGCCTTATCTTTCCGTTATAGGAATGTGCCGAGGGTCCAAGTCCAAGATAAAATCCGTTGCACCAGTAGTTTTTGTTATGCAGCGAGATGAATCCTTCCCTTGAAAAATTTGAAATTTCGTAATGGATAAAATCATTCTGGCGCATGAAATCCATGAGTTGCCGGTATTGCCTTGCAACTTGTCTTTCAAGGGGGGGAATCATTTTTTTTCTACGGATAAGGTGAAACAGGGGAGTAGCGGGTTCAACAGTCAGCGCATAGGCAGAAAGATGCGGAATTCCGAGAGAGATGAATTTTTTAATATTTTTTTTCCATTGCTTGTCTGTCTGCCCTGGAACCCCGTAGATCAGGTCAATACTGATATTGTCAAATCCCGCATCGCGTGCTAATCGCACCGAATTCTCCGCCTGCATTGCGTTGTGAATACGGTGCAGGTATTTCAGGTCAGCGTCAAAAAACGACTGAACGCCAATACTCAGCCGGTTTACGGGAGTGGTTTTCAGTTGCCTTATTTTTTCCTGAGTGAGATCGTCAGGATTGGCTTCTATGGTTACTTCAGCGTTATTAGCAACGGTAAAATTTTTCCAGACCGTTTCAAAAATCTCCATGAGTTCATCATACGTAAGGAGGGATGGCGTTCCGCCACCGAAATAAACCGACTCTATTTTACCGGAATTCCCGGAAAAAAAATCTTTACGCAGCACAATCTCTTTTGATAATGCATCCAGTAACTCCGTTTTATACCGCAGTGAAGTGGAAAAATGGAAATCGCAGTAATAACAGGCACGCCTGCAGAAGGGAATGTGAATATAGATGGAGTTCATGCTACATCCCGCAATTACAACTCGGGGAGAAATAAATCTTCGTACCGGGAAGCATTTCCTGAATGCGTTTTTGTTCAGAATCGTTAATTTCAATAACCCGGAGGTCAAGGATTTTTAATTTTTCCAGTTGACCGATTTCATCCGGAAAAGAAACAAGGTTATTGCTCCACGCATCGAGCGTCTCAAGATTTGAAAGGTTGCCGATCTCAGGGGGAAAGGATTCTACCTCATTCCGGTTCATGATCAGGCGCTTTAAATTTATCAGCATCCCTATTTCAGCCGGCAGCGTATCAATTTTATTTTTGGAAAGATCAAGGATTTCAAGATTTTGCAACAGCCCGATTTCAGAAGGTATCCCCGTCAGGCGGTTCCTGCTTACATTAAGTTCCCGCAGGTTGCGCAACTTCAAAATTTCTATCGGAAATTCTTTTAATTTCTGCCTGCTTAAGTTGAGTATGAAAACGCTGTCGGGCTGAAAAAGCGCTGTTTCAATATCGTAAAAAGTGCGTTGATGGCGGATGCCGGATGTATCGGGTGCCTGAGAAAAAGTCAGTGCGGTGGAAAGGAGAATGAAACAGCAAAACAAAGGAAAAGAAATCCCACTAACCCCCTCCCGATAGCTATCGGGATTCAAAGGGGGAACAGTACCACTACCCCCTTTGGTAAGGGAAACGGGGGGATTGAAAAGATAGAACCCAATTTGATATTTCATCAGTAAACACCATGCGCTCAACAGAGCCAAATATCGCGATAAAAAATTTTTCGGGATTTATGCTGTATCATTCAGAATCTTTTCAGCACATTCTTTATCTTTGATTAATTGCGCTTGGAGCGCTTCGGAGTTTTCAAACTCGGTCTCATCGCGTAACCGTTCCACAAACATTATCCTTATGGTCTTATCGTAAATGTCTCCGCTGAAATTAAAAATATTCACTTCAGGAATATTATTTTCGGTTTTTTTCTCCGGTTGAATTTCCCGCTTCGCTGGATTCAAAGGGGTAGACCCTTTACCGTGAAAAGTTGGCCTTGACCCGATGTTCATCATGCCGTTAAAGGTTGTTTCATCTAACGTTACCTTAACAGCATAAACCCCTTTTGCCGGTATTAACTTTTCTTCATCAGTGATTTTCAGGTTTGCCGTTGGAAATCCGAGCGATGCCCCCCGGTTTTCACCTTTTATTATCAACCCAGCAACAGTATACCGGTAACCGAGCAATTGATTAACCAGAGCGATATTTCCATCCTGAACATGCTTCCTGATTTTTGAAGAACTGATCTCCGAATTTTTATATTTCTCAGGCGGTACCTGCTCAGGATGAAAACGGTATAACGGTGCAATTTTTACCAGGTTTTCAAATGATCCCTCCCGGTTCCTGCCGAAATGGTGGTTGTGGCCGAGGATCAGTTTTTTTATTTTCAGTTTATTGACAATTACATCCCTTACAAATTCAACCGGTGTCATCCTTGAAAATGGTTTTGTGAAGGGATGGATAATGAGGTGATCTATACCCGTTGATTCAATCCGCGCAATCTTTTCTTCAACGGTATTCAGCAACCGGGTATCTAATGACGGGAAGAGCACTTTCCGCGGGTGGGGATGAAAGGTGAGCAGCACCGATTCGCACTCCTCTTCACGCGCCAACCCGGTAACACGCCCTATGATCTTTAAATGACCAAGGTGAACTCCGTCAAAAATACCGGATGTCCCGATGACTTTTTTCCCTTTCCGGAATTCGTTTATGGATTTATATATTTTCAATTTTACCAATTACTAATCCTTGCCTGCTCTGACGGAGTCCGATACTCGTCAGAGTCATCGGACCGGTAGGCAAGGTATACGAATGTACGAATAATCCGGATACGAACATAAAGAAAGAAAACAAGTTGAATAAAATATCCATACCTTTACACGCCAAAAAACACTCAGTAAAACTTTTTATTTCCGATGCCAAAATTAAAAGGAAAAATCGCACAGATAATCGGACCTGTGATTGATGTGCAGTTTGCCGTTGAGGAGGGTGAGGAACTTCCTTCAATTCTCGAAGCGCTTGAAGTTACCAGATCAGGCGGGCATAAACTCATTCTTGAATGTCAGCAGCACATCGGTGAGGATACGGTGCGCACAATTGCCATGGATTCAACCGATGGACTGCAGCGGGGTTGCGAGGTTATTTCGACCGGACAGCCGATTGCGATGCCGGTAGGAAATTTTATCCGCGGCCGGCTTTTTAATGTTGTCGGGTTACCCATTGACGGGCTGGGCCCGGTTCCGAATGACAAAACATACCAGATTCATAAAGAACCACCCAAGTATGAAGAACTCTCCACCTCAACCGAAGTACTTTTTACCGGGATAAAAGTAATTGACCTTATTGAACCCTATTCAAAAGGAGGCAAAATCGGTTTGTTTGGCGGAGCCGGAGTAGGCAAGACAGTAATAATAATGGAACTGATCAACAATATCGCCAAGGCATATACCGGGCTTTCGGTTTTTGCCGGTGTAGGTGAACGCACCCGCGAAGGAAACGACCTGCTGCGCGAGATGATTGAGTCAGGGGTCATAAAATACGGGAATGAGTTCGTAAAATCAATGAAAGCGGGAACATGGGACCTCTCTAAAGTGAATATGGATGAACTGATTACCTCACAGGCAACGCTCGTTTTCGGTCAGATGAACGAACCGCCCGGAGCACGGGCAAGGGTAGCGTTGTCCGGTCTTACGATAGCCGAATATTTTCGCGATGGCGATGAACAGTCGGGAGGCAGGGATATATTGTTTTTCATGGATAATATTTTCCGCTTCACCCAGGCCGGTTCGGAGGTTTCCGCACTTCTGGGCAGGATGCCATCGGCAGTGGGATACCAGCCAACGCTTGCCACCGAGATGGGATTCATGCAGGAACGGATCACTTCCACGCGCAGAGGTTCCATAACATCCGTACAAGCGATATACGTTCCTGCCGATGATCTTACCGATCCCGCACCGGCAACCGCTTTCGCACATCTTGATGCCACTACAGTACTCAGCAGGAAAATAGCAGAATTAGGAATTTACCCGGCTGTGGATCCGCTCGACTCCACATCAAGAATACTTTCTCCTGAAATCTGCGGTGAAGAGCATTACCGCTGTGCGCAGAATGTAAAACAAATACTGCAGCGCTATAAGGAACTGCAGGACATCATCGCCATCCTTGGGATGGATGAACTATCCGAAGAAGATAAACAGGTGGTTCACCGCGCCCGAAGGGTGCAACGCTTCCTTTCGCAACCCTTCTTTGTAGCCGAGCAATTTACCGGAATGAAAGGAGTATTTGTAAAAATTGAAGATACCATAAAAGGATTCAATATGATCATGGAAGGGCAGATGGACAAATATCCCGAAGCCGCATTTCACATGGTAGGAACCATTGAAGAGGCAGTTGCAAAGGGAGAACGGTTGATGAAAGAGGCAGAGGGGGGGAAGTAGGCAGTGGCAGTGGGCAATGCGCAATGGGCAGTCAACCGGCATTGATAGGCATTTGTAGGCAAATGATGAATATCGGATTGCGGATTGTCAAAATTGCGGATTAAAATTACTCAATTCCAATATGGAGTGGGTAGGTATTGATGGAAATTATTCGTAAATTCGTATAAATTCGTTTTTCGTAGATTTATGCATGTTGACATAATTTCACCCGGCAGGCACATATTTTCGGGTGAAGCGGAATACGTTCAATTGCCCGGTACAAGCGGTTCCTTCGGAGTGCTGGACAACCATGCTCCCATCATTTCAACCCTTACCAAAGGAAAAATAAAAATAACTGACACCCAGAAACAGGAACAACTCTTCGAAATCAAAGGCGGTGTGGTGGAGGTAAAGGATAACCGGGTGATCGTGCTGGCGGAGGAGTAAGGCCCCCTCCGGCTCCCCCATAAGGGGGAGAATTTAACTGCTGCATCAATGGCAAAGAATCCTGATAGGATCAAACCCGGAATCAGAAAATCAACCGGACGGAATTTAAAATCAAATGTTAATCCTGTTCATCACTCCGGAAAACGAAATATTTTCTACTGTATTCTGATATTTATTTTGACATTTGTTTTATACGGCAACACCCTCAACCACAACTTCGTTCTTGATGATGATATCTTCAATGGCAAAAATTCCTACGTGCAGGAGGGGCTGCAAGGAACAGGTAAAATCCTTACAACAAGTTTGTATCACGGTTTTAACAGGGAGAACGAAGGGGCGTACCGCCCGCTGGTGCTCATTAACTTTGCCGTTGAAAAACAATTTTTCAAAGGTACCGCAAAGACAGGCCACTTTTTTAATGTTCTATTCTATGCGCTGTGCGGGATACTGCTTTTCCGGTTTTTGAATTTATTATTCCGTAACCATCCCGGCAATGTTTATTTATCACTGGCGATAACCGCCATCTGGCTTGCTCACCCGGTACATACCGAAGTTGTAGCGAACATCAAAAGCCGCGATGAAATTTTAAGTTTTATTTTCAGCATCCTTACTTTTCATTACCTGCTGGTATTTTCACAAAACGCCAAATTATTACCGCTCGCTATTAGCATTTTATCCTATTTTTTAACGTTGCTGTCAAAAGAGTACGGTTTAACCTTTATCGCCCTTATTCCTTTATTCCTCTGGTTTTTCTCACCGGGACTCCCGGTTAAAAAAATCATCCTGTTTACAATTCCGTTTATCGCAATCGCTCTTATTTATTTTATCATCCGTTCCTCTATTCTTGAAAATATCGCTTTCAAAGATAAGATGGATATTATCAATAATGCGCTCGCTGCTGCTGAAAACCGGTCTGACCGGCTTGCAACCGCAGTGAAAATTCTCGGGCATTATCTGAAACTGCTCTTCTGGCCTCACCCGTTGTCATTTGATTATTCCTACAATCAAATCCCGGTAACCGGCTGGCTAAATCCCGCCACGCTCTTATCTCTTTTTTGTTACGGAGCGATAGGGATATTTTCACTAAGGGGCATCAAAAGAAGGAATCCGGCAGCGTTCGGCATCCTTTTTTACCTGATAACCCTCTCCATCGTTTCAAATATTTTCGTGGAGATCGGTTCAACGCTCGGTGAACGCTTTTTGTTTACACCCTCTCTGGGTTTTTGTATTGCGGTAACCATTTTGTTGTGGAATATAATGGGAAAAGTGAAGACAACTTCAGTGAAAAATGTTTTTCCTTTTACTATTGTCATGCTCATTCTGATACTTGCATCTTCGGCAAAAACCGTCAGCCGCAACCGCGACTGGAAAAACAATCTTGCGCTTTTTTCGGCCGATGTTCATGCCTGTCCCAACAGCGCGCGCGCCCATTTTTCGCTTGCCTCTGAATTTAAAGATGCGGCAAAGGCAGCGGTAAAGCCGGATGAACGGCAGAAATTATTTGAACAGGCCGAAAAAGAATTTTTCAGAAGCGTTGAAATTTACCCGGGATTCTGGTCTTCCTGGTACAATCTTGGCGTAACTTATTATGAGTTCGGTTTGTATGATAAAGCGCTTGATGCCTACATCAAAGCCATCGGGGTACGGGAGAATTACCCCGAAGCGCTGAGCAATGCAGGCGTGATTTATTTTAACCGCAAAGAATTTGACAAAGCGCTTGACTATTTCAGGAAAGCGGTGAAATGCAATCCTTCCTTTGCCGATGCCTGCGCCAATATGGGCGCGGTCTATCATAACAAAGGAGTATATGACAGCGCACGGGTCTGGTATAATAAAGCGCTGCAACTGGACCCCAATAATGTCAATGTGAGGAATAATATGAAGAAATTGCCGGGTAATCCCTGACTACCCGGATTAATTGATCTGCCGGGAAACTTCACCTGTCCCAATATTCGTACCTTTCGCAGAAAATAGGTAAACTGCTGTGATTCCGCCAGAACATTTACAAACATGGAACTGCCCGGTTTGCGATCAGAAAGAGCATCAACCTGTTTATAATATCAGAGGTTTTACTATTGTCCGGTGCACTTTCTGTTCTATGCTCTACGTGAATCCGCGGCTGAAGGATGATGACCTGTACAATATCTACCGCAGGGATTATTTCATCAGGAAAAACTATTCGTTTAAGGATTACGGGTACGGCAATTATGACCTTACCGGCTCCCTGCGCGATAAAACATTTTTGCGGTGGTATAGTGAAGCGGAGCCATATCTGCCGGTTCGGAGAGGAAATGCATTGGATATCGGTTGCGCTACCGGCAGGTTTTTGAATATTCTTCTGCAAAAAGGGTGGAACGTTAAGGGTATTGAATTGGATGAGGGAATGTGCTCGGAACTCCGCAGCAAAAATTTTGACGTTACAGGCCGGCCGGTTGAATTTTTTGAGACAACGGAAAAATTTGACCTGATCACCCTGTTCGATGTGGTGGAGCATATACCCCGACTGAATCAAAGCATGGCGAAAATCGCTGAAATGCTGTCTGTTGGCGGCTCCGCACTGATCGTTACTCCCAATGTATCAAGTTTACAACGGAAGATTTTCGGCAGGAGGTGGTTCCAGTTCAAACCGCGGGAACACATATCCTATTTTTCACCTGAAACCATCCGCCTTCTGGCCGACAGGAACGGATTTAAAATCGTTTTTCTGACTACATCCTGCGGGCAGTATGCCGACCTTTCATTCATCCATCACCGGTTGCAGCGCTACGGTTTTAATGCAATCGCTTTACTGCTTAAAAAAATCCTTCACCTTCCCGGATTAAAAAACCTATCATGGTATATTCCTACCGGGAGTATGATGGTAATATTGCAGAAGAAGTAAAAGTCCCAAGTCCCAAATTCCAAGTCCCAAGAATACCAATAAAAATCCGATTTTCCATCCCGCCATTGAGGTATCATTCATACTTCAGTAAAAACTCCGGGTTCACCACTTTGAACGAAACCCTGCCGATGGGATCCTGCTTTTCAAAAAGCGGACGGATTACGATGCCTTCACGCTGAACATCCGACAGAAGCGATTTCCCGGCAGAAAGTTCCACCAATTTGGGAATATCATTGATAAGTTCAAAGTCGGTGCGGATTATGGGTACAATTTTAAGAGACAGAGTTTCTGTCATCAGTTTTTTGAATTCTTCAAAACCGAGATAAGAATGGGTTGGTATATCAACGGCATTGAAGAATAAAACCGCCTGCCCTTTAATTTTATACTTATTGCCCTGAACGCCCTCACCGATGACTTCGCCCTGCAAAGCGTAATTACGATTCAACGCCTGCAGTTTGTTTTCAAGGTCATATTCCCGTGCAAGTTTCCAGAGGGTGTTCTCTGCGTTTTCTTTAAGTTCAAGGTTGCGCGAGCACACCCCGAACTGGCCGTCCTTCATATAATAGGTTACAGATGAGCCGTCTAATTTTTCACTTATATAGCAGATGGTACCTTTATTGCGGTCCAGCATTTCCTGTAATACCTGCACCCGAGTCTCATCGGTTTTGGGAATAAATCCGGGGAAATATCCTTTCACCTCTCCGGCAAGATGAGCAGGGATTGGAATTTCAAACTTGGTTATACCCATAACTTCGGTAACATCAGCGCCTTCGTTTGCTTCGGTTCCTGCCGGTAAAACGGAAAGAGGGAAACAAATACCCTGTGAAATCTGTCCGCGCAACTTAATTGTCTTAATGCGCATTTTGCGCGGTTTCAAAAATTCAAATTCCGGTTTTTCGGGAAGTACCGAGTCAATTTCGCAGTAAAGGCACAGATCACCCGGTTTGAATTCGCCTTTTTTTATCACCACCTGCCAGCCGAGGATGGTTGCCTTTTCAATGGCGTCAGCGCCTTCAATGGGTTCAGCGCTGATGATGCGCTGGATGCTTGCGAGTTTTCTCATGGTTAAATTATGGACTGGAATAAATAACTTTAATTAAATAAATAATGCGAATATACTAATGATACGAATGGGTACTGTGAAACAGGATAATTATATTCGTATCATTAGTAACATGGAATAAATGGCTGGAAACTGTTTTTAATTATTCGCATTGTTACTGTTCGGGTATACATGAGAAAACTAAAAAAAACTTGCCACTAAGGCACAAAGTCACAAAGAAACACTAAGAATTCCCTGTCTACCGGCAGGCAGGTTTGTGAAACTTCGTGTCTTCGTGTCTTTGTGGCAGAAATAATCATATAACCCGAACAGTAACTTCGCATTATTATATTATTTCTGAAACAAAATGGTGCTGTAACAGTAACAAATCTGTTTTTGAAATCCTCATTATTCGTATATTCGTATACAATTCGTAATTCGTAACATTGATTTCCCGCACTACCATATCGCGCATATTTGAAGCCGTACGTATTGAAGAGGTAATAGGTGAATTTGTAACGCTTCGCAGGAGCGGTAAGGACATGAAAGCGCCCTGCCCTTTTCATAATGAAAAAACGCCATCCTTTTTTGTATCCCCGGTAAAAGGGATTTACAAATGTTTCGGCTGCGGCAAGGCGGGTAATGCCGTCACCTTCCTGATGGAACATGAAAAGTACACTTTTCCCGAGGCGCTGAAATTCCTGGCAAGAAAATATAATATTGCGATAGAAGAGACCATTCCAACCGAAGAAGAAAAAGCGAAAGAAACCGAATCGGAATCCATTTACCTTGTTAACGCTTATGCACAGAGGTTTTTTACCGACAATATTTTTACCACCGATGAAGGCAAATCCATCGGGCTCGGTTATTTCAGGGAGCGGGGATTTACCGATGAGACCATAAAAAAATTCCAGTTGGGATACAGCCAGCGCTCGCGCAATGCATTTACGGAAACCGCACAAAGGGCCGGCTATGCGCTGGATATTCTCCGGAAAGCCGGATTAACGCGTAATGATAACGATGACTTTTTCCATGACCGCGTGATTTTCCCGTTGCACAATGTTACGGGGAGGGTCATCGCCTTTGCGGGACGCACCATGAAGGCATCCGGCAGCGAACCGAAATATATTAACTCTCCCGAAACAGAAATTTACAACAAGAGCAATACGCTTTACGGAATTTTCTTTGCTAAAAAAGCCATTGCAACCCATGATGAGTGTTATCTTGTGGAGGGTTACACCGATGTTATTTCCCTTCACCAGTCAGGTATTGAAAATGCGGTGGCTTCATCCGGTACTTCGCTTACGGTGGAGCAACTGCGGCTCGTAAAAAGATATTCACAGAATCTCACCATTCTCTATGACGGTGACCCGGCCGGTATAAAAGCATCCCTGCGCGGCATTGACCTTGCGCTTGAAGAAGGGTTGAATATTAAGGTGGTTGTTCTTCCGGATGGCGAAGATCCCGATTCTTTTGCGCAAAAAACCAGCGCCAGCGAATTGCGTTCATTTATAAAAGAGCGTACCACTGATTTTATCCGGTACAAAGCCAGGATGCTTATGGATGAAAGCGGGAAAGACCCGGCAAAAAAAGCGAGAATAATAAAAGATATTGTTTTATCGGTGGCGTTAATTCCGGAACCCATCACCCGCACGGTTTATATTAAGGAGTGCAGTAACATCATCAACATAGCCGAGGAAATATTGAACTATGAGATAAGGAAAGAGCGTGAAAACCGCTACCGGCAGAAAATAAGCCGGCAGGATGACCTGAACTATATTCCTGAACCGGCAAGCGCGCCTGTTGCATTTCAACCGGTGTCACCGGAATCAACTGAACAGCAGGAGAGGGAAGTCATCCGCATACTGCTTAATTACGGACATAAAATAATCCGTATTTCCCCCTTGGAGAAGGGGGTAAGGGGGATTGACCCTTCCGCTGAAAGCGGTGAACCGGGCGAAGATATCCCGGTCTGCAGAATGATCATTTCGGGGATCCGCGAGGATGGTATTGAATTCAGAAATCCGGTGCTGGCTGAAATTTTCCGGCTTTACTGCGGTGAATTTGACAGGGGAATTATACCGGAGGACACTTTTTTTACAAGTCACCAGGATATTGATATCTGCTCTGCATCGGTGGAACTGATCACTTCGCGTTACCGGTTGTCGGACTGGGAAACGAAGTTCCGGATAACCATACCGGCAGATGAAGAAAACCTTGCTGAAACAACAATGAAAGCGCTTCATGCCCTGAAGGAAAAAATCGTAAAAAAGATGATTATTGACTTCCAGGAGAAATTGAAAAATTCGACCTCCGGAGATGAATTTCAGGATTTACTTGTACACGACCGCAAGTTGCAGGAACTGAAAAAGCACCTTTCAACGCGGCTTGGAAGGGTTATCATAAAGTGAACTTCGTTTCATTTTCCCTGTCTTCCGTTCCCTGTCTCCTGTCTACACTTTCAATATTTCTGCTCTTCTATCACCTTTCCCGATTTATCATAGGCGCGTGCCGTTCCATGCCGTTTCCCGTTCCGGTAACTCCCGATAATCTTTATTTCCCCGGTTTCATAGTACATATGCCATTTCCCGTGTTCTTCGTCATTTTTATACCTGCCGGTTTTATGCAGTTGGCCGTCCGGGTAATAAAATTTCCATGTGCCTGTTGCTTTGCCATTCCGGTAAATACCTGTTTGTTTTAATGTATCATTAGGGTAATAAGCATACCATCTTCCTTCATAGAGCCCGTTTTGGTAATGACCGGTGATACGGATTTTTCCGTTTGGATGGAAAATTTTCCATTGTCCGGCAGGTTTTCCATATTCGTACTTCCCGATTTCTTCTCCCTGGTGAATCTCCTTCAATTTCGGATCGGTATTGTCAAACCATGACATCCATGTACCGTGCAGTGAGTCATTATGGTATTGGCAGGCGACAAGCGTGTCACCGTTTCGGTTGAACCTGAAGTAACTTTTATTCAGTTTCCCTCCTGAATAATAACAATGAATATTTACAACCCCATCAGGAAAAAAAGAATAAAAATCTCCGTCATAACGGTCATCTTTTTTACTGCCTTTTTCTTTCAGTTGTCCGTTTTCATGATAAAACTCCCACACTCCGTTACCCTTATCATCCGTATAATTTCTAATATTTATTTTAACTCCTTTTTCCGACCAGGCAGTACTTGTGCCTTCCTTTTTTCCGTCACGGTAGGATATCTGTTCCTGCACCTGGCCCTTCTCGTAATATATTGTCAATATGCTGTCGAAACGATCATGGCTGAATTTACCCCTCTGCATCACTGAACCTTCCGGGTAAAACGATTCAAAATTCCCCTCCCTCAATCCGTTTTCAAAATAAAGTTTCTGTTTCAACATTCCATTATCGTAATATATCAGGTATTCCCCGGCCAGGTGGTTATTGAAATAGGTACCTTCCTGCCATAATGTGCCGTTGGTGTAATAACAGCGGTAAAGGCCATGTTTTACTGATCCGGTATCTTTTTTTATTGCCTGATATTTTTCAAAGATCTCCCCCCCTTGGTTCTTTGAATAATAAAAGGTTAGCAAAGTATCCTGTGATATTGCCGTTAATGAAGTAATAACAACCAAATGAAAAAAAATCAAAATGAGCGGGTTGAACAAAACCGGAAGAAAGAATTTCATTTCTCGGTAATGGTCATTTGGAGCGCCTCAAGGGCTGTACGATGGCCATAATCCAGTACAACCGCGAGTGAATATGTGCCGGGTGTGAGGTGAACGGGCATGGTCAACGAAACTTTTTTTGATTCATCGGGAAAAAGCGAAACCCTTACCGGAGAAAATTTCTGTTCGGCAGCCGTCTCGGTGTTTGACGCAATCAGGTAAACTTTTCCGTCAATTCTCTTATCCCCTATATTATTCACAACCACCTGAAATTTCCGTAATGTATCTGTAGTGAGAGTGGTTTCCATAAGGTCGGATAACATGGCTCTATAACGGGTATTGGACGCAGGCGACTGGAATACCTGTATGGAAATGCGCGGGGTTACCTGGATACCTGTAGTGATGATTTTTTCAGCGCTTTTGGCAGTTTGTTCCCGTGCGGCTTTTACATGGATTACCGCCCAACGTGTGGAAAATCCGTCCGTTGGAACTTTCAGAGTCACTTCAACTTCTTTAGCATCGTTTGCGTTTATTTCAATAAAAGAAGGATTTATGGTGAGCCATCTTGCGCACGACCTTGGAGTAGTTCCGGGCGGTAAAATTTTTGGACCCTTGGTAGTGTCCCTGACCACATCGCTTATTGAAAGCGAAAATTTCTGCGGTGTGTTGCCGTAGTTCCTTATGGATACCTTTTTTGTCTCGCTTTGCCCCGCCTCAACGGCATAATTCAGCACAACAGGCGCAACTTCAAAATCCTGCCCCGCAGCAAATAAGGGCAGGAAGGAAAAAAAAACTCTCCAAAGAAATTTTCTCATTAAAAAACAAGTACGGTTTTTATTTGCAACACCAAACATATCTGACATCCGTGAAGTGTGAAGAAGGACAAAAGTAATATTTTTTACTTTTGACCGGTTCACAGCATAAATCCGGGTGCATGACAAAAGTCCCTTTTTCATTTTAAAACCTTATTTTTCTTTTTCTTTGACCTTAATAGAAAAACGATTTTTATTACCATATTAACCTTATTACCTTATTATGCTGCAATCCCTGTGAAATATGCCCTAAAGGAATTCCCTTCAGGGTAAACTTTGTGTTTCATTAGATAAATAAGGTAATAAGGTTTGACCCATTTAGATATTCTTTTCTATTAAGGTTAGTAGAATTATGATAAGGTTTTTGTGTTTTCCCAGTGGGACTTTTGTCATGCACCCATAAATCCCCCCGGCTCCCTTTTCCAAAGGGGGATTGAAGAATTTCAATATCATGATTAATTTTCTGAAGAATAATCTCTATTTTCATCTTGCTTTAATTGCAGGAGTCACTTTTTTCATCTTCTATCCTTCCATTTTTTATGAACTTACCAACTGGGATGCTCCCGATCTGATTGAGCAAAATATTCTGATACGATCCCTGTCCATTGATAACCTGAAAAAAATGTTTGGCGGTTTTTATTGGTATAACTACCAGCCATTGACTCTTTTATCCCTTGCCGTTGAATATAATTTTTTCGGCATTAACCCTGAAATCATACACCTGGATAATATTATCCTGCATTGTTTGAACGCGCTCCTTTGTTATTGGTTTGTTTTTCTTCTGACAGGACAAAAACCGGTCGCCTTTATCACTGCAATCCTATGGGCGATCCATCCATTGAGGGTAGAATCGGTTACATGGGTGGTTGAACGGAAAGATGTGCTTTATTCTTTTTTCTTTCTTTTAGCGCTAATACAGTATCTCCGGTATCTGCAAAGTCATGTTCATCCGGAATCAGGTATAAACGTTGGAAAAGTCAGTAATGGGAAAAGACGGATTTATTATTCCTTCGCTCTGCTTTTTTTTATCCTTGCCTGCTTCGCCAAAGGCATGGCGGTTTCCCTTACGCTTATCCTGCCGTTTCTTGATTTTTTCATCAGGCGGAAATTCTCTTTCGCTGCTGTTATTGATAAAATACCCTTTACCGTGATTTCACTCATTTTCGGTATTACGGTAATATTTGCCGTCAGAAGCAATACACTTGAACCGATTGTGACCATCCATCCCCTGCACGAACGACTCTTGTTTGCCTCTTACGCTCCTTTTTTTTATTGCGGTAAATTTTTATATCCGCTGAATTTATCAGCGCTTTACTCCTATAAATATGTACCGGGGAATTTACCGGATTTTTATATTGTTTTTCCGATCCTCCTTTTCATTGCGGGTATCCTTATCCTTTTTTCTTTCCGGTTTACCCGCAAACTGATCTTCGGTTTCGGCTTCTTTTTCTCAGCCCTGTTCCTTGTCCTTCCCTTTCACCAGACAAATGTCGCTCCTGTTGCCGATCATTATACCTACATGGGCAATATCGGGCTATGCCTGATTGCCGGCTGGAGCGTATGGTTTCTTCTCTCCCTCCGCACTTTTACATCACGGCACCTTTACCGGATTTTCCATACCGCGATAATTATCCTGATTGCCGCAACCATCGGGATGCTCGGGTATCTTACACGTCAACATATTCCCGTCTGGAAAAACAGCATTTCGCTATGGAAAAATGTCCTCAAGAGAAACATCAGCAAGTCCGCTTTTCTGAACCTGGGAAATGCATATCAACGATTGGGAAAATACAAAGAAGCGCTGAAATATAATGAAGCCGCCATCCATGTGAGTCCGACATCATTTCTGGCGCATAATAACCGGGGTTATATCAGGCAGCGCCTTTTTGATTTCAGGGGGGCTGAAAGCGATTTCCGGAAATCTCTCGCAATAAATCCAACATGCGTAAAGGCATATAACAATCTCGGGACCGTGATGTTTGCGACCCGTCAATATGATTCCGCCATGGTTAGTTTCAATAAGGCGATAGAATTATCGCCCGATTTTAATCTCGCTTATTTCAACCGCGGTAATTTACTTGCCCATAACGGGAAATATGCCCTTGCCCTTGCCGACTTTAACAGGGCGGTGCAATTAAACCCGTATATGCCGCAATACCACATAGCGGTCGGAAATATTCAAATTGGAATGAATGAATTTAAGGCGGCACTGGAAACCTATAACAAAGTATTGATGCTCGATACAAGCCAGACCGAAGTCATATTCCGCAGGGGTTTAATTAAACTAACGCTGAAAGATACCGTTAGCGCGTGTGAAGATTTTTACATAGCATTGAAAAGGGGCTTTTCGCCAGCCGCGATGAAAGCAGATCAGTTTTGCACTAAATATAGCGAAAAATTCACTCATGCCCTGAAAGATCAACCCCTTCATTTCAGGAAAATATTGTACCCGGACGGAAGAGTTAAATTGGAATTTTCAGATGAACTCATTGAAAACCCCGACAGCATCTGGCGGTTCGTGATAATTAAGAAATTAAAACATTATGACTCGAAAGGTAACCTCATAGAGGAAGGGGTGGTTGATTCAACCGGGAAATTTGACGGGGCAATAAACTGGTTTTATCCTGACGGCAAATTATCAATTGCCGGATTTTATAAAGATACATTGCCTTATGGACACTGGAAAGAATACTACCGCGATGGAACCCTCATGGCGGAATATTCATATGCCAATGGAAAACGGAACGGGGTATATACCTTTTACCATCCTAACGGAGCGGTTTGGACCAAACGTCTCTATAATAACGGAAAATTATGGGAAGTTATTTCCAATTTTACCCGTGATGGAGTTCCTCTTGATCCGGGCATACTGAAAAACGGTACCGGAACTGTAAAGGTTTACGATGAAAAGGGAAAATTAGTATCGGTTTTGGTTTATAGGGATGGAAAGACGGCAAAAAAAAGTTGAAAATTTTGTAACCTTTTTTAAATATCATCGTTAAACGAGTCAAACTAACAGATGAAACCGTTTATACCACTCTTTTTTCCGCCCTTCGCTTTCTCCGGCTTTACGCCATTTCCCCTCTATATTGCTGATGACAGTTAAATGAAACGGGCAACAGCGGTTTGAGGGGCGGTATAACTGTTTTGACAGCGATTGTTGTATTTGTTTAATTCTTATCTTTGCACTAATAATCCAAAAAGAAACTTAACCAATCAATCAATTTAAAGTATGAAAAAACCATTAATTCTGGCAGGCGTGGCGCTGGGAGTTTTTGCCACAACTGCAATGAAGGCGCAGCCCGTTTCGGATCATGCGGTCATTCCTATCGGAGTTACCCTTGTTGAAATAGCCCGGCTTCATGTTGAGGAAGGCGGTAACATTGAGTTTGTCTTTAATGACATAAATGATTACAAAAATGGCATTGCCAATGCCGACTTTTATGATTCTTATGTTTACCTTGCCGCCTCTTCATCCTGGCTCTTGTTCATGGGCGCGGAAGATGGAACAATGATCGGCACTGAAGATCCGGCCAATACCATGGATCTGAATGAGGTAGGATTTACATTTACCTGGTCAGGAGCATGGACATGTTGTGCAGCCGGTAATGAGGTTATCGCAACAAACCATAATGCAGATGGAGCTCCCGGAACAGCCAACGGGCTTGATGACTTAGCGACACTGGTTGCTGCCACTTCGTTTATTTTCCGTTCCGGTTCACAGAATGGCGGTGACATCCAGGATCAATCCTTTACCATCAACTGGGAGTGCGGAACACAGGTAGCCGGTGGCACTACCGCAATGAATACAAGCAGCATGCTGGAACAGGACTATAATCCTGACCGGTATGTTACCAATGTGCTCCTTGAACTGAATACGGATTACGCCCCGTAATAAGAGCGCTTACTTTCGTAAAAACCATCTCGTCTCGTCATCACGGGTATCCGGAAGTGATGAGGCGAGGCGGTTTTTTGTTATAATTTCCCTGATGACCCATCTTTTTTGCAATGTTGAAATGGCCGGTTATTTTTACTTTATATTTTCTCCCTTTCATCACGGGTTTTTCCTGCTGTAATCTTCTTGCCCAGGGCAGCGCTTCCGATCAAGATGTTGTACCTGTCACACTGGCGCTTGACCAGATATTGCGTATCAGCGTTCGTGAGGGCGGAAATATTGAATTCGTTTTCAATTCAATGGATGATTTCAAAAACGGCATTGGCAACAGCAATTTTTTCGATTCACAGATTACCATTGCTTCGTCCCAGAACTGGGTATTTACTTTTGGCGCAGAAGACGCAAACTTCGTTGGCAGTGAGGATCCGGCTAATACCATGGATTTAGATAATGTCGGATTTACTATTGAATGGACCGGGACCAATGGTTGCTGCCTTGCAGCAAGTGATGTTGCAGCAACTACTCATAATGCCGATGACGGAACGGCTAACGGACTATCGGTTTTTCCGGTGACTCTTCTTTATAATGGGGGGGCAGGAAATGCAGGTAATATTACCCAAAATGCTTTCACTATTCACTGGCAATGCGCTACAGTGGCAGGCGGAGGAACTACTGCCATGAATACAAGCACTATGATTGAAGAGGATTATAACCCGGACCGATATGTAACTAATATTTTTCTTGATATTGATCCTTCACCATAACAATGAAAACCGGATTACATAAACTCCTTGTGGCATTGTTTTGTATGGTAACTGGCGCGATTCTATGCCAGAGTCAGGATTTGGGTAGGGTGCGGTTGCAGGTGCTGGCGGGCGGGAATGTGCCGTTTGCTTTTAATACGATTGATAAATATGAAAATGGAATTTCCTATCCAAATTACACAATTTTTGGTCTTACAGTTGAAGATACCGGAGCTGTTACAATGCCCCGCGACTGGGAAATTGAATTCAGGGCTACAAATGCAAGTGGATTTATTGACGGAGATGCCGGTAATACGCTCCTTTTTAGCACGTTGCGGTTGACGGGCTCTATAAATGCCGGTTTTGCGGGATGGGGGGTGCTTACCTACGGGCCGCTTGATCTTACCGGTGCCGACCAGATCATTGCCGAAGATGCCGATATGGATGATGTACCATCAGAAGAACCCACCTCACCCACCGATCAGATTGCCATCACATACGATTGCGGCACTGTTGTACCGTTGCTGGGCTCACCTGCCGATTTTTACGGAGTTGATATCCTTTTTACTTTTACGGTTAACTTCTGAATTTTAATTGTTTTTTGTTACTGTTCACCTCACCCCTGCCCCTCTCCTACTAAATAGGAGAGGGGTAAATTCCCCCTTCTATTGTTTTTAAGAGAAGGGGGTAGGGGGATGAGTTAAAAGGGTGAATAGCAACTATTTTTTATAAGTTTTCATGTAATTTTTGAACCTTTTTACTCAATTTTCGTATATTACGGAATTATGGTAACTTTGCCACGATTTTTTATACTGATGCTGAATGATTTTGTGCTGACGCTTCGGTACATCATTCTGACATTTATCGTCAGAACAAATCATTCAGATCAGCATATACTGATGAATTTGATTTTGCATACTTGCAAAATCAAATTCCGTCAGTATATTAAGGAAAAGGCAGGGCTGTTATTATCTTCAAAGATTATGAATCTTGCTCACTTTACCGGGAAGATAAAAAGGGTGTTTGCCTTTTTTTTGGTATTCACTATATTGTTTTTTTTCCCTGACTATTCCGGTGCGCAGGATTCATTACCGGTTACCGATTCAGCAACAATAATCAAAGCGGATACAACCGCGCCTTCTGTTATTGGGGAACCCGTATTACCGCCTGATACCGCCATCGGCACTGCTTCTGACATTCAACCATCCGGAACTGCAACAGATAGCATAGCAGGTATTACCCCGCTTCAGGTTGATACCCAGCCGGCATTGCCTCCTCCCCCTCCGCCACCGGTTGAACTCACCTTCGTTAAATACAAATCCTTTCAGAATCCCGATTCCATCTTTTTCAATATACTTAAAGTAACCAATAATACCGATGAAACCGTTACGGGTGAAATTGTCTTTACGGTTCCCGAAGGATGGAGGATTTTCATTCCGCCCGCTTCGAGGGTGAAGGTGGCGCCCGGTAAAACAACCGCGCTGCCTTTCCGCCTTATCATTCCCAGAAATATCAAGGGGGGGGTTGGTTATGTTATTTCCGCCAACCTTACTTATGACGGTATGAAGAAAATCAATACCGCCTGCTTTGTTTCGGTTCCAAAAATATCCGACTGGAAGATAGTGGCTCCCCAGCGTATGTATTATATGACTGATGAGAGCGAGTTTGAAAAATTCTCCATCATCATCAGCAATAATGGTAATAGCAATGAGACGGTCAAACTCAGTTTCACAATCGGAAAGCAATTGGAAATGTACCAGGCAAAAGAGGGATTGTTTGTAGCAATGATTTCCCTGCCACCGAACACCGATACGGTTCTTACCTATTCGGTAAGGCAATTACCCTTAGAATCGACTGTGCCGGGAGATAATGATAATAAAAGTTGGAAGGATAATTCCGTCCAGGTGAAAGCAACTACCATTGAGAAGGATGAAGCGACAACCTTGTGGTTTAAAAAACTCCCCAGCATTTATTCTCATGTGCGGGAACATCCGTCACCGCTCAACCTCAATTTCGCTATCCGCAATATTTTGGCTTCTTCTATTCCGTCTGCCGATGTTTCTTTATCGGGGAAAATCATTTTCTGTAGAAAAAGAACAATTGATTATGATATAAACCAGTATTCTCTTTTCATGCGCAGGAAAGAAAATATCGGGGAATATGCGGATAGGATGTGGGTCACGACAAGAATGTGGGCGAGATATGCTGCACCGCGCTGGTCAGTGACTGCAGGAGACCAGGGTGTTGGATTGTTTACCGGAGGGTATGGACGGGGAATTGGAGGATATTATCAAATCAACCGGAATAATATTCTCCGCGGGGGATTTGTATATGGAATTATTCAACCGAACATTACCGGTGCGCTGATTCATGAATTAATCCTGAAAAATCTTCCCATCAGGACCATTCAATATGGCGTTAACTATTCCAGCGATACATACAACAAGATTAACTTTTTATCTTTTGGACTCTCCTCCGGTGTTTCATTTTTACGCAACCATCGTATCAACGGGTTTCTCGGAGTAAGTTCCAACTATCATGATTATGACAATACCACTTTCCAGACAATAACGGATGATGCGGGGAAACGGTTTACCGGGTTTGCAGGTGTCATGAATTACAATTCAAAAATAAAAAAATTATCTTTGAATGCAAACACAAATATATATACCCGTCATTACGCCAATATCTTTTCGAGGAGGTTTGAAATTTCGGCAAGGGCGCATTATGATCTTTCAAAACGGTTCGGCTTTTCAGTCCAGGGTGCGCGTACCGAATACCAGCCCTACTATTATCTTCAGGGAATCCTCATGCCCACACCTTTTTCCCTGAGTGAAATTTACAGGGGTGAATTGGTGACCAGGTTTAATCCGAAACTTTCGCTTTTTGCGGGTCCTGTGGTCCAACATTCCCGGATTCAAACCTACAGCGCCTCTACCGGGCAATATATTCCGATAGCCACCCTTTCGGAATATCTGTCGGGTCGCCTGCATTACAGATTTGACAATGGGAATGTTCTTTCTCCGTTTATTCAAACCGGATTCACAAGGGTTCTCAGGGGTGATCAGACACTTGCCGGTGATTTTTACCCTGATGCAGGATCGCTGAAACCATATTTTAATTTTACCGGTGGCATCAATTACAGGCAAAAAAACTTCCGGGTTATCGCTTATTACCGGTATGGACCCTACAACCTTAACTGGCAGCAGGAATATTTCTATTCGGGTGTTTTCAGGCGGTCTATACAAATATTGCCTTATTATGAAGTATATCTTATCAGAAACCTGCTCCGGCTTGTCACCTATAACAGTTACATATATGAAGTTGCCGGCAGATCTACCATTTCACGACTGAACATAGGGGCGAGATTCGAATGGTATCTGAAAAATGACTGGCTGCTTTACATCAATAACAATCTTTATCTCTATTCGCGGTACAATGGCGAGGGCGACAAAAACAATGTGCGGAGTTTAGGAGTTGATTTCGGGTTTAAAAAGAAATTCAATATTCAGCAGCCCTGCCTTAAATATCACGATCTTAAAATCGTGTTTTTTGAAGACATGAACGCGAATCTTATCAAAGAGGAAAATGAACCGGGGTTGGACAATATTTATGTTTTCGTCAAAAGAGAATCCGATTCCGCCTCAAGCGCAGAATTTATCAACCTTGAAATGGTATCGGATAACTTCGGTGAAGTAAAATGTTTCAGGATACCTGAAGGTAATTATTCACTTGAAATAAAACCGCTGCGAAAGGTGGGTGATCTGTACAATATTAACGGGGATAACCAGAAAATCACATTACATGAACCGATGGTCTATTATGTTCCGTTTGTCATTGCCTATAAAGTTACCGGCAAAGTAGAATTAATCAGGGATCCCTTTTCATCTGAAGGATTGTTGACTATTGATAATATAAGGGTTACCGCAACCGATTCATCCGGTAATTCCTATTCGTGCCTGACCGACCGGTATGGAAACTATAATTTATTTGTTCCTAAAACAGGAAAGTATAATGTTACCGTATTAAATCCGTTCAGTGACAATTTTATTCTTGAGCAGGCGGAATACCTGGTAGATTTCAACGGGTTCAAAGAATTTGAAATTAATTTTAAATTTATTGAGAAAAAAAGACCTGTCAACATTAACGGAACCGAAAAGGGGACAGGAAGCATTTTTGACGGGCGCAGAGTAAATGGAACCGGTACGCATCAGCCGTCCGCCATACCTGCCGCGACCGAACCTGCCGAAATCATTCCACCGGCAGCCACAACGGGCACACAACCGGGTTCCGCAACAACTGTTCCCGCAGCCGGGGTACAACCGGTTACTACCCCACCGGTGGTTCCTCGCACTCTTCCGCTGAACACATCTCCTGATGCCATTAACGCCCCGCAGATAGTTGCGGAAACCGCCCCTTCAAAAGTGATAAACCCTGCACCCGGAATAAAATGGGAAGAAACACAATATTATATTGTATTCGGTTCGTTCAGCAATAAAACCAATGCTGAAAAAATGTTCAGTAAAGTCATTGATAAAGAACGGGCGATGATAATAGTTGACAAAAAGGGGTTGTATAAAGTGGTTAAGGGCTACCGCAACATGGATGAAACCCTTGCTGACCTTGAAAAGAACAAATCGGTTTTTCCGGCCGCCTGGATCAGCAAAAGGTGGGCACCGTGAGAAAGAAGTCCCAAGTTCCATCCCGATAACTATCGGGACCAAGACCCAAGAATCAAGTCCCGGAAAGTTCAGTTGGAAATTTGTATCCTAAGTATGAGTCCCCTTCAAAAAGTCAAAAAAATACTTTTTAGAATGGACTCAAGTATATTATGGCAAATGAAGTAACATATTACAGTGAAGAAGGATTGAAAAAACTCCTGAAGGAACTTCACCGCCTGAAAACCGGTGAACGTACCGCTATTGCACAACAGATAGCCGAAGCGAGGGAAAAAGGTGATCTTTCGGAAAATGCCGAGTATAAGGCGGCAAAAGAAGCACAGTCCATGCTTGAAACAAAAATTTCGAAGATGGAAGAGGCATTGTCTAATGCGCGTGTCATGGATAAGTCCCAAAAAACCGGAACCGATGTCCGGATATTATCGGAAGTAAAATTAAAAAACCTGGATAATAATTCCACCCTTTTATATATCCTTGTTTCGGAAAGCGAAGCCGATCTTAAGGCCGGAAAAATTTCAATTACATCTCCCATTGGGAAAGCATTGCTTGGCAAAAAGAAAGAAGACGAGGTTGAAGTTTCCGTACCATCGGGAAAATTACGGTTTAAAATTCTTGATATTAAATAATATATCATCAGACCTTCAAGGTTTTTAAAACCTTGAAGGTCTTGACTTGTCAGTAGTTATGCCGTCTATCTTTACGCGCATTATTAACAGTGAAATACCCGGCTATAAAATTGCCGAGGATGAAAAGTTCTTTGCATTCCTCGACATCCGCCCCCTCGCCAAAGGACATACGCTTGTGATAACAAAAAAGGAAATTGATTATATTTTTGACGTTGATGATAATCTCTATTCAGGTATGTGGCTGTTTTCAAAAGGAGTGGCGCATGCTATCGAGAAAGTCATTCCCTGCGCCCGCATCGGCATTGCGGTAGTGGGGCTTGAGGTTCCCCATGCTCATATTCACCTTATTCCAATCAACCATATTGAAGATACAAGTTTTACGAAGCCGCGTCTGAATATTTCAAATGAAGAACTGGCGGAAATTGCTGCGAAAATCAGAGGGGAATACGGGAAATAAGGGTTAGGGGTAAATACTATCCATCCGCTTTAGCGGGTAAAAATCCTCACCTCTTTAACAGCCCCCTCAGCGCTCCGAGGTTCACTTCATCCCAATTCTCGTCCTTCGGTGTTTCCAGAACTTTCGGAAGATTGATAAATGTGTTCATAACATAGCGGAACGCATCTTTTCCTATTTTCCCTTTTCCGATATGTTCATGGCGGTCTTTGCGGCTGGCAAAATCGCCCTTTGAATCATTGAGATGAACGGCATGAAGATTTGATAACCCGATGATCTTATCAAATTTTGTAATGGTATCGTCAAATATCGAACGGGTACGTATGTCATATCCTGCTGCAAAGGCATGGCAGGTATCAAAACATACTCCGCAGCGTGTAGTTCCGGTCTTATCGAGCATCGCTCGCAGATGTTCGAATTTCCATCCCACCGAAGTTCCCTGCCCGGCAGTGGTCTCAAAAAGAATTTTTACGGATGAACCAGGTGTTGCCGAGAGAATTTCTTTAACCGCATCGGCAATCCGGGAAATACCTTCTTCTTCGCTCTGGCCTTTCAAAGCGCCCGGATGAACCACAGTAAATGCAAGCCCAAGTTGATGGCAGCGCTCCACTTCGGATGTCATGTTTTCAACAGAAAGATGACGGAGTTTGGGATCGCTGGTGGCAAGATTGACCAGGTACGATGCGTGGGAAAAAATAATTTTTACTTTACTTTTTCCAAATGCCGTCCTGAAATCATTTATTTCATCTGCCGACAGCGGTTTTGGCGTCCACTGGCGCTGGTTGCGGGTGAACATCTGAAAAGTATCAATGCCGAGTTTTTCCGCTTCTTCAAAGGCAGTATGCAAACCACCGCTGACAGAACAATGGACGCCTAATAACATATAAAAGTAAAATTGTTTGTTGAAAATTCTTGTAACTGTAAAATGACACGTATTAAAATGAAAACATTTTAAGCAACGGGTTCCGATAAAAAATGCCCACAAACAGAAGGCCTGTTACAAACGGTATCCCCGAAAAAAATTTAAATTCATCCCTTCCGGTGAACTCACAAATCATCCACCAGGAATTGGCAACTATCCAGCAGCAAACCGCCAGGTTAATCCAGAAAGAATTTACATGCCATGTTTTAACGGCAATATACACAGCCACCAACAACGTTGGTGCAATCATGAACACGCCCAGAACTTTCCATTCCAGCAGCCAGCAGGTGTCTTTCATCAACCATAGCGGAATGTGAATATTTTCAAAGCGGCCGGGATCTTTTAATTTTTCCATAGTTGTATTTCCGGGTATTTCCGGTCGCAAAGTAACATATAAATTATTATCACTATCAAAAAGTTACCTTTGCTTTGTCACTTCAAATAAAAAGACGATGTTGCGGACGATAGAACCCGTTAAGATATTCTATACCGTAAATACAAGAAATTACTACCCTGTAATTAGCCTTTATTCCTTTTTATTGGTAATGGCTTTATACTGTTCTTCTAATTGGGTAATGGCACAAAATACCCGGATAATTGATAGTTTGACAAAAGCATTGGAACGTTTGGAAAGCGACACAGAAAAAATAAACACCTGGAACAAACTGGCATGGGAGTATCAGCGGCACGATGTTGCCAAAGCAAATGAATATGCGGAACAGGCGCTTCAACTGGCAAGGACTTCAGAATACGCAACAGGAATTGGCGAAGCATTGAACAACCTCGGAATGATGAATTTTTACAGGGGAAATTATCCCGGAGCGATGAATTATTTTAAGGAGGAACTGGAACACTATAAAAAACATGGAACCAAAAGCCGGGTTGCCGCTGCCCATAATAATATCGGGATATTATTCTCCAGCCAGGGTAATCTTCCGGAGGCATTGAATTATTTCACTATGGCGATGAAAGCAAGGGAAGAATCAGGTGAAGAAAAAAACCTTGCTTCCACATACAACAATATCGGGCTGGTGTATATGAATCAGAATAATTTTCCGGGGGCATTGGAATATTTCCTGAAATCGCTGAACATAAAAAAGAAATTAGGAGAAAAAACAGCGCTGGTTTCCACATACAATAATATTGGGAACATCCATATCCGTCAGGGATATCATGCTCATGCGCTTGAAAATTACCTCATCTCGTTAAAACTTTCGGAAGAAACTGGAGACAAAAGCGGAATGGCGATGGCATATACCAATATCGGCTCGGTACATTTATATCAAAAAAATTCCGGCCTGGCGCTGGACTATTTTCAAAAGGCAATGATGTTATATGAAGGACTGCAGGATAATGCAAGGTTGGCGGCAGTCCTTAATAATATTGCCGGCATTTATGATGACAAAGGCGATCATAGCGAGGCATTGGTCTATCTTTTGCGGTCGCTGGAATTAAGAGAAAAATCCGGAGACCGGCAGGGAATCGCCCTGTCCAGCATGAATATCGGGGAAGCATATTTCAAATTAAATGAGATGGAAAAAGGGCTGAACTATTTGCAGCGCGCTATTTCCATACAGAGGGAAATTGACGACCAATGGGGTTTGAGCCATTCCCTCTCCTTTTTCGGGGATATGCATCTAAGGAAAGGGTATTATAAGGAAGCAATAAACTATTTTTTACAGAGTATTGCCATCGCTGAAAAAATCAGGAACCACTCTGAACTGAAAGGCAGTTACCTGGGTATTTCATCCTGTTTTGCCCGGCTTGGCGACTATAAAAACGCTCATCAATACATGCAATTATACGCCCAGATAAAGGATTCTCTTTTTAATGATGAAACCATCAGAAAAATATCCGAACTGGAGATGCAGCACGAAGTCGATAAAAAAGAACAGCAGAATCAACTGCTTGCCAAAGAAAACCAGTTGCAGGCATTAACCATTCAGCGCGAAAAGGAAAAGCGGAGAAACCAGTTAATCATTCTCACCGGTGCCCTTGTGTTTATCATTTTCGTGAGTTTGTTTTTTTACACGCGCTACCGCTACCATCATCTTGCGCAGATTGAAGAAGAAAAAAGAAGGCAGGAACAACTTCGTTTCAGGATGGTGATTGATGCCGAAGAAAAAGAACGCGCGAGGATCGCTGCAGAACTGCATGACGGGCTGGGACAATTGCTCTCATCCGCAAAACTTAATGTCTCGGGACTGGAGGATATTACGAAAGGAGAGGAACGGAAATTATTTGACAATTCAATGAATCTGATTGATGAAGCGTGCAGCGAGGTACGCACCATTTCCCACAATTTAATGCCGGCTGCTTTGATGAGGCAGGGTTTAATTCCGGCAATAAGGAATCTTGTAAAAAAAATAAACGACACTGCGCAAATCAGAGTGGAATTTATTGAAAACATGAGCGATCTCCGGCTAAACGAATCGCTGGAAATAGCCCTGTACCGGATCATCCAGGAAATTCTCAACAATATGCTGAAACATTCAAAAGCAGATAACCTGCAAATTCAAATAACAAAAGAAAATAAAAAACTGTTCCTGTCCGTAAACGATAACGGTATCGGTTTTGATATTTCCGCAATACATGAAAGCAGCGGCATCGGTTGGAAATCAATTATTTCAAGGGTGGAAATGATGAATGGGAAATTTTTTGTTGATTCGCAGAAGGAAAAAGGTACAAAAATTCAAATGGAACTCCCGGTATGAAATATGCTCATTGAACATTCTTCCGCAGATTTCGCTGATTGACGCAGAATTTTTATTTTTATCCGCGAAAATCTGCGTTATCTGCGGGATACAAAAACACGATGTCCGACACTATCAATATTCTCATCGCAGACGATCACCAGGTTTTTATTGACGGACTGAAAATTCATATTCAGAAAGACAAACGATTCAACGTTGTTGCCGAAGCATTGAACGGAGATGATGCTTTGAAAAAAATAAAGACACAGAAGATTGACCTGCTCATGACCGACATCAACATGCCCGGGATGGACGGGGTGGAACTCACCAAAAACGTAAAGAAAGAATTTCCTCACATCAAAGTATTCGTCCTCACAATGCACAACGACCGTGAAATCGTCAGTGAAATTCTCATGGCGGAAGCGGAGGGTTATGTTTTAAAGAACACCGGTAAAAACCAACTGCTTGAAGCCCTTAACGCCATTGCAGACGGCAGCACCTATTACAGCAACGAAATCCTCTCAATAATGATGGAGAAAGTACGCAAAGAAAAAAAACAGGAAGAGGAAACCCGCGAACTTTCTGAAAGAGAAATTGAGGTATTAAAATTAATCGCACAGGAATATTCCAGCGGACAGATTGCAGAAAAACTTTTCATCAGCCGCAGAACGGTGGATACCCACCGCATTCATATCTTCGAAAAAACCAAAACAAAGACCATTGTCGGGCTCATCAAATTCGCGATCCGGAACGGGTTGGTAGAATAACTTTTCCCGCTGATTACGCACCTGCCTGCCGGTAGGCAGGGATTCACGCAGAAAGTACATCCGAAAAATCCCTGTCTGCCGGCATGCAGGTGCGCAATCTGTTGGATACTGTTATCCGTAATCCTACCTATTAAAAATCCGTAACGCACTCTATTTTCCGGCTCACTTCCCGTACCGACCTTTGTCCTGTCAAATATTTTAATTCAATATCTCCGCATCAGAAAACAAAAATGAATAAAGAACAACAAAAAAGGCACGAAAATTTTACATCGTTATTCTGGCATTTCTTTATGTACATAATCTCAAACACAATACTATTCCTCATCAACTATTTTTTCACACCCGAAAACTGGTGGTTTCCGCTGATACTGTCCGGCTGGGGCATAGGATTGCTCTGGCACCTGTTCAGCATTACACCGGTCAATAAAATGTTTAAAACGCTTTTTCAACCCGAAAACCCGGACGATTTCCGGGAAGTTAATCATTAATTATTCACCTCAAACCAACAAAACCATGAAAACAAAAACTCTCATGACGGTAGTTATCGCAGGGATGTTCACAGTATCATCTCTGGCACAAAATCAGCAAATCCCCAACGGGGGGTTTGAAAACTGGCATATCCAGGGGCAGGGCGAAGACCCCGATGACTGGGGTTCCCTTTTTAACCAGTTCAACTCAAATCCTTCCCTGGTGGTAAAAACAAATGATGCCCATACGGGAACAAATGCCCTGAAACTTGTTTGCGATACAGGCACCGTTCCTCCGCCTCTTGGAACAGGTATTCCGGGTGATACCATTTATGGAAGCGCCATGCTGGGGTTGGTGAATGGTCAGGTGGGCAACGCCAAATGGCCCTTTGCATCCAAACCCGATTCGCTTACCGGATACATCAAAGGAACAGTGATTAACGGAGGTCTTTATATGAATATGGCGCTGTACAAAGCCGGTCAGAACATCGGAAATGCAACTTATTTCTTTGTTGCAAGCGCTGCCGGGTACACCCGTTTTTCAGTGTCCGTAAATTATTCGCAGAGCGTTACGCCCGATACAATGACTTTTATGATTATTGCCGCTCATCCCGGATTAAGTCCCAAGGCACACCCCGATAATGAATTTTATATTGATGACCTGGCGCTTATTTACAATACGTCAGGAATTAATGATGCGGGTAATAATTCCGGCTTTGCCGTTTTCCCCAATCCTGCAAAAGATCACCTGGTTTTTGTTCATCCCGAAGGGGAAAAAGCAATAGTGAAAATTATTGATGCAACCGGAAAAAGGGGTCAACAAAATACCATGAACGGCAAAACTACGGTTGTAAACATCAGGGATTTGGCTACGGGTCTCTACTTTTACCAGGTATCAACCGCTGAAGGGAATCTGCTTGCTACCGGAAAATTTTTAAAACAGTAATCGTAATCGCTTAGCGCCCCTCTCCTTTTTCAGGAGAGGGGTTTGGCTTGCCTGCCCTGCCTACCGGCAGGCAGGGGTGAGGTAACCCTTGTAAACCTCAAATATTGCCATCTCAACTATTATTCTTACCTTTGCTGTTCATTTATGAATAAGTATGAAAAGGGGACTGAGTCCCCTTTCGTGTTTTTGTCATGATTTCAAAAGATCACATAGAAACCCTCTTATTTCAGAAACTGGGAGGTACCGAATGTTTCACGGTTGATGTGTCTGTCGGTAATAATAACCGGATTACCGTGATTGTTGATTCCGATAAGGGTATTACGGTAGAACAGTGCGCTGAAATAAACCGTTATCTTGAGCAGAACCTTGACCGGAATATTGAAGATTTTTCAATTGAGGTTTCATCGCCTGGCATAGGTAACCCGTTCAAGGTATTCCGGCAGCAGCAAAAAAGCATCGGCAGGGACGTATCTGTACTCCTTGCTGACGGCAGACGGATAATGGGGCGTATGCTGGCAGCATCGCCTGCTCTCATTGAAATTGAAACCGGTAACGGTAAAATCGAATTTATCGGTGGACCGGATATTAAGGAAATAAAGGAAGTATTACCGTTTTAACAGATACAAAACAAAATATGAGTCCTCTCTAAAAAGTATAAAAAACAAAAATGCCACTAAAACTCAAAAACACAAAACCTGCCTGCCGGCAGGCAGGTCCCACAAAAGTTAGAAAATCAATCATTTGATTTTTGGTGAAATTTTGTGTTTTAGTGATTTTGTGGCAAAAATGACTTATTAGAGTGGGCTCAAATATAAGAATATAAGATGTAAAGAGCAAAAAAATTTATGAAGTAAAGAATGGAAGAATAAGGTCACAATCTTTCAACATTTCTTCTTTACATCTTTACATCTTGTCATCTTTAAATCTTTTAATTTTATTACTATGGGAAACTTGACTGAGATTTTTTCGGAATTCAAGGAATCGAAAAATATTGACCGCGAAACGCTCAGCCAGATACTGGAAGAAGTTTGGCAGGGCATCATCCTTAAAAAATACGGCACAACCGACAACTTCGACATTATCATAAACGTAGATAAAGGAGAGGTTGAAATATGGCGCAACCGGAAGATCGTTGAAGATGACAAACTGGTTGATTCAAACCTTGAAATCGCCTATTCCGAAGCCATAAAGCACGAACCCGATTTTGAGGTCGGAGAGGATTTCAGCGAGGAGTTGAGCAGGCAGGAATTTACACGCAGGAATATTCTTTCGCTGCGCCAGAGTTTAAACAGCCGCATAAATGATTTCAAGAAGGGTAATATCTACAATAAATACAAAGACCGCATCGGGGAGATCATCACAGCCGAAGTTTACCAGACCTTCAAAAAAGAGGCATTGCTCATTGATGATGAGGGCGTGGAACTGGTCCTTCCCAAATCGGAACAGATACCCTCCGATTACCTTCGTAAAGGTGATACGGTGCGTGCCATTGTGCTCAGAGTGGAGATGAGGAATAATAATCCTGCCATCATTCTCTCGCGCACTTCCCCGGTATTCCTTGAGCGCCTTTTCGAACTTGAAGTTCCCGAAATTTATGACGGACTGATTACCATCAAAAAAATTGTCCGTGAACCCGGTGACAGAGCCAAGGTTGCCGTTGAATCGTACGATGACCGTATCGATCCTGTAGGCGCATGCGTAGGCATGAAGGGATCGCGCATTCACGGTATCGTGCGTGAACTGGGCAATGAAAATATAGATGTCATAAACTTCACTAATAATTTACAACTCCTTATCCAGCGATCTTTAAGCCCTGCCAAGATCACCTCCATCCGCATTGATGATGAAAAGAAGCGGGCGGAAGTATTTCTGAAACCCGACCAGGTTCCCCTCGCCATCGGCAAAGGGGGATTTAATATTAAACTTGCGGGGAAACTTACCGGCTATGATATTGATGTTTACAGGGAACTGGAAGCGGAAGATACTGAAGATGTGGACCTTGACGAATTTGCCGATGAAATTGCCGGCTGGATCATTGATGAACTGAAAAAGATCGGCTGCGATACGGCTAAGTCAGTGCTAGATATCAGTGTTGAAGACCTTGTGAAAAGAACCGATCTTGAAGAGGAAACAATAAAGGAAGTAAGGAAAGTATTACAGGCGGAATTTGAAGAAAATGAGTAAATCAATAGTCCCGGGAATTAACCAAAGGCAGTTGAAAATCTGAACAATGTCTGAAATAGTATCCATACGGTTATCAAAGGCGGCAAAGGAATTCAACTTGAGCATCCATACGCTTACCGACTTCCTTAATGAAAAAGGATTTAAAATCGGCAAAGCGGATCCCAATTTCAAATTAACGCCCGAAATGCACCGCTCCCTGATGGAAAAATTCAGAGCCGACAAAGAACTGAAGGCGGACAGCGGAATAAAAATTCCCCCGAAAAAAGAACAATTGAAACCTATTTCCATTGATGATCTGCCTGTAAGCGAAAAACGACACCGGAGAAATGAAGAAGAACTGATTATCAAGGATCAAAGCCGTCTGGATGAAGAAACCGAGGCGCGTGAAGTGAAAAAGGAAAGTGAACTAAAAGTACTCGGTAAGATTGACCTGGATAAATTCAAGCCGCCTGCCAGGGCAGGAAAAACCGTTCCGGAACAGAAATTACCAGAACAGCCGGTAAAGGAAGAACCGGCAAAAGAAAAAAAGGAAGTATTACCGGGTAACGGGAAGGAAGCGGCTACAGGTCAGGAGATTATCCGTCCCAGAATCGAAAAAATTGAAGGACCTAAAATACTCGGGCAGATTGAAATTCGCAAGGAAACCGATCAGAAAAAATGGATTAAAGAAATATCGGCACAGGTTGCCAAAGATAAAAAGAAACGGAAGCGGATTAAAAAGAAAAAAATAGAAAAGATACAGGGTAACATCGTTCCCTATATTGAAGAAAAAAAGAAGGAAAGGTTCCGGAAATCAAGGAGAAGAAAAAGCCGGAATGAGGTCTCGCAGGTGGATGTTCAGAAGCAGGTCAAAGAAACGCTTGCACGGCTGAGCGACAGTTCCAAATCAAAATCGGTCAAATATCGCAAGGAAAAACGCGAAGCCATCCGCGAGGCGCTTCAACAGCGCCTCAAACAGCAGGAAGAAGAAAAAAAGATCATTCCGGTTACCGAATTTGTGACCGCAAGCCAACTGGCTTCAATGATGGATGTATCGGTGAACGATGTGATACAGGCGTGTCTGTCTATTGGACTCATGGTATCCATAAACCAGCGGCTTGATGCCGAGACCATCGTCATCATTGCCGAAGAGTTCGGCTACGGTATTAAATTCGTAACTGCTGAAGATCAACTCGCCATTGAAGAAGCGGAAGATAAAAAAGAAGATATGAAACCGAGGGCGCCCATCATTACCGTGATGGGACATGTGGACCACGGTAAAACAAAATTGCTGGATCACGTTCGCAACACAAATGTTATTGCCGGTGAGGCGGGGGGTATCACTCAGCATATTGGGGCATATGAAGTAAAACTTGCGAATGGTAAAAGAATAACCTTTATAGACACTCCCGGCCATGAGGCATTTACCGCCATGCGCGCGCGCGGAACAAAGGTTACCGATATTGCCATCATTGTTGTTGCTGCTGATGACGGGGTCATGCCCCAGACCGTTGAAGCGATCAATCATGCGCAGGCGGCCGGGGTTCCAATGGTTTTTGCCATTAATAAAATGGATAAGCCGCAGGCAAATCCGAACCGTGTGAAAGAACAACTCGCCAAATTAAATCTCCTTGTTGAAGAATGGGGGGGGCGGTATCAGTGCCAGGAGATTTCGGCAAAAGCCGGTTTGAATGTTGATTTACTGCTTGAAAAAGTGATTATTGAAGCCGACATGCTTGATGTAAAATCCAACCCGGTAAAAAAAGCCAGTGGCAGCGTTATTGAATCAACTCTTGACCGGGGCCGGGGTTATATTGCCACCGTGCTGGTTCAGAACGGTACGCTGCGGGCGGGTGATTTTATTCTTGCCGGTCCTCACTGCGGCAAAGTAAAGGCGATGTTTAATGAACGCAATCAACCGGTCATGGAAGCTGGACCATCAACCCCTGTCATTATCCTTGGGCTGGACGGTGCTCCACAGGCCGGAGACAAATTCAATATCCTCGATGATGAACGGCAGGCGAAAGAAATCGCCATCAAGCGGCAGCAACTGATGAGGGAACAGAGTTTGCGCACGCAGAAACATATCACTCTTGATGAAATAGGCAGGAGGATCGCGATGGGCGACTTCCAGCAATTAAACGTAATAGTAAAAGGCGATGTGGACGGTTCGGTGGAAGCCCTTGCCGATTCGTTGCTGAAACTTTCAACCGAAAATATCAGGGTCAACGTGATTCATAAAGGAGTAGGCCAGATTACCGAATCGGATGTATTGCTCGCTTCGGCAAGCGATGCCGTAATAATCGGATTCCAGGTGCGCCCTTCTGCGGATGCGCGTAAAATTGCCGCTCAGGAACAGATAGATATGCGCTTGTATTCGGTGATTTATGATGCCATCAACCACGTGAAAGATGCCATGGAAGGCATGTTATCGCCTGAAATGCACGAAAAAATTGTTGCCACTGTTGAAGTCCGTGATGTTTTCAAGATAACCAAAGTGGGAACCGTTGCCGGTAGTTTTGTGTCGGAAGGAAAGATTGCCAAGAATACAAAAGTCCGCGTCATCCGTGACGGCATTGTGATTCACAGCGGTAATCTCTCTTCGGTCAAACGGTTCAAAGAAGATGTTAAGGAAGTGGTTTCGGGCTATGAATGCGGGATCGCCATTGCAAACTACAGCGATCTCCAGAAAGGTGATATTATTGAAGGATACGAAGTGACTGAAGTCAAGAGGAAACTGCTTGTGTGATTATTTTTATCAATACTTCATCGTCCGCTTCCGTCTCCTCTTCAACTCATTGGCATACACTCTTCCTGCCGTTTCCTTATTCGCTTTAAGCCAGTCGGTTAGCTTTGTTTTGCCTGCAGGGGGGGAGTTGGTGCAGAGCAAGCCGGATGATAACCCGGTAATTTCCTGGCGGGTAAGAACGATATCGCCCGTAAAAAATCCGACAAGTTTCGCCATTTGGTATCCTATTTCATGGGGCAACGAAATTACCGGCCGTTTTTTTCCTAAAATGATTTCTGAAACGGTTTCCGCCAGTTCCCTGTAGGTAAAGGTTTCGGGACCGATGGCGTCAATAATTTTATTCCCTGTATTTTCTCCTTCCCTTAATGCCAGTCCGGCAAAGTCATCAACGAATATCGGCTGCAGTTTATAGTCGCCCTTCCCGAAAACACCGAAAAAAGGGAATCTGCGAAGCATCCAGGCGATATTATTGACCAAAATATCTTCCCTCCCGAACAATACTGCCGGCCTTAATATGGAATAAGAAATACCGGAATTTATCAGGGCTTCTTCGAGAATTCCTTTCCCTGCAAAATATTCCAGTGGTGAATTTTTATCGGGATTGGTTATGCTGGTGTGAACAATCCTTTTTACTCCGGCCGTTATTGCGGCCTCGAATAATTTCAGGGTATTCTCTACCGCTTCCGAATGGCGGAACGATTTATGATTGAAACGGACCCAATACGTATTGTATAAAACCGAAACGCCTTTAAGTTTCGCCTTCAATTTTTCCGGGTTGTCAAAATGAAAAGGAGAAACGGTGATCTTGTTTCCGAAATCATTAGGCCGGCCGGGTGAATTGGTCAGGGTAATGACCGGGATATTTTTCTCCAGCAGTTTCCGGGTAATATATTTACCCGAAAAACCGAAGGCACCGGTTATTGCATGAAGTGACATATCTAAAACATTCTGCCTTTTAAAAATTCCAAATCCAAAAACACAAATCACAAAAAATATTCAATGTTCAAAAAACAAATAATCAAACGGTCTGGAATATTTGAGATTGGATTATTGAGATTTATTTGTTATTTGGTCCCGATATCTATCGGGATCGTATTTGTGATTTGCTTTGGCAAAGGAAATTAAACCTCCTGTTCTTCCATCATTGCAGGCATCTCCCTGTACCGGTAATGCTGATTGCGCAGTTGCGGTTCAAAACCGGCTTCGCGGATGGCTTTCTGGATACCGCGTGATGAAAAGCGATATTTTGCTCCGGCAGCCGATACCACATTTTCTTCTATCATCACCGAACCGAAATCGTTTGCACCGGAGTGAAGGCAAATCTGCCCGACTTTTTTTCCCATCGTGAGCCATGAGGTCTGGATGTTGGTGATGTCAGGCAGCATGATGCGGCTGATGGCGACCATCCTGATATATTCATCGGGTGTTACGCTATTTTTTATTCCTTTCACTTTTGCGAGGATGGTTCCTTCGTCCTGGAATGTCCAGGGGATAAATGCGATGAACCCGGTGGCTCCTGCGGGACGTTCCTCCTGCACTTCCCTCACGCTGATCAGATGTTGGATCCGTTCTTCAATGGCCTCAACCGTACCTATCATCATGGTTGCGGTGGTGGTCAGCCCCAGGGTATGCGCTGCACGCATCACATCAAGCCATTGACCCGATGTGCATTTTCCCTGTGCAATCTGCTTCCGCACCCGGTCGCTTAATATTTCAGCGCCAGCGCCCGGCAGGGAATCTAAACCCGCGTCAACCAAAGCGGAAAGGATTTTATTATATGAATCGGCAACAAGCGGCAATTTATCAAGTTGTGTGATATGAACAATCTCCGGGGGACCAAGTGCGTGAAGTTTAAGCGATGGGAATAACTTTTTCAGTTCTCTGAACAGGCCGGTATAAAATTTCAAACCAAGTTCAGGATGGTGGCCCCCCTGTAAAAGCAACTGCTCTCCACCGTAGCGGAACAACTCTTCTATCTTTTGCTTATACATATCCATAGTCGTAATATAAGAATCCTTATCTCCAGGCGGGACAAAAAAATTACAAAACTTGCAATTGGCAACGCATACATTGGTAGTGTTCGTGTTGCGGTCAATGATCCAGGTAACTTTGTTGCCGGGTACGTGTTTCTTCCGCAGTTCATGACCTGCCCACATCAGCAGCGGCAGGGGCGCATTGCGATAGAGAAAAGCGCCTTCCTCAAGGTCTAAAAATTCCAGAGAAAGCGCCTTGGATATCAGTTGATCCGTTTGCATATACTCATGCTAAATGTGTTCGCAATTATTACAAATAATTTCCCGCATGAGTATATGCCGCATACCTTACTAATCAATACTCATGCGGTATGACCGCACTTCCGGTGTTTTGTATCTTTGCCCGTCAAACGTACGCAAAAATAAAACAGGTCTATGGATGTAAAAATCGTTAAAGGAAAATCCTTGCCCCGGAATAATTCGCTGGCATTCGTGGTAAAAAATCCGGGAGCAGTGCCGGAAGAAATTTTTTCACCGGATGAGTTCCTGTATATAAAAATGGAATTTGAAAACCCCGAAAAAAAACGGGTGGAAATCAACCGGTTTTCGTACCGCATATATGTACTCAGGGTTGAAAAGAATAATAAAAATCACGAAACAAAGGAATCTATTCGCAAAGCCGGGTATGCACTGCTCGGCCGCCTCAACGAATATAAGACAGAAAAAATAACAATAGTTGACCGGACCGGTATTTCCGATTTTGTTTTTGCCTTTTCCGAAGGTATGGCTCTCGGAACCTACCGCTTCCTGCGATATAAATCCGAAAAAGATAAAAACACCTGCCATTTGAAAGAAATTGAGATTATTTCGGAAAAAGTGACCGTAAAAGATATTGAACGATTATCCGTATGCGTGAAAGCCAACTTTATTACCCGTGATCTTATTAACGAGCCCAGTAATTATCTTACCGCAACCCGCCTGGCCCATGAGTTTGAACGGATGGGGAAAGAGGCGGGATTTTCAGTGGAAGTATTCAATAAATCAAAAATCAGAGAAATGAAGATGGGAGGGATACTTGCGGTCAACCGCGGGAGTCCCGAACCTCCGACTTTCACGGTAATGACATGGAAGCCGGCAAACGCAAAAAATAAAAAACCCATAGTACTCATCGGCAAAGGAATTGTTTTTGATACAGGTGGACTCAGTTTAAAACCGACCAAGGACTCCATGGATTCCATGAAAAGCGATATGAGCGGGGGGGCTGCCGCAGGGGGGGTGTTATATGCGGCTGCAAGGAACCGCCTGCCGGTTTATCTCATCGGACTGGTGCCTGCTACCGATAACCGACCCGGGGGCGATGCCTACGCGCCCGGTGATATCATCACGATGTATGACGGAACCACCGTTGAAGTCCTGAACACCGATGCCGAGGGCCGGCTGGTCCTTGCCGATGCCCTTGCCTTTGCAAAAGAATTGAATCCTGAACTTGTGATTGACCTCGCCACCCTTACAGGCGCTGCACGAAGTGCGGTAGGACCCTATGCCGCCATTGGAATGGGAACCGCAGGCACTGCAACTTCCCGGAAACTCGTTCAAACCGGATTTGATGTTTTTGAACGGGTGGTTGAAGTTCCTTTCTGGGATGAATATTTTGAACAGATGAAATCGGATGTAGCCGACCTGAAAAATATCGGAAGCGGCAGTGCCGGGCATATCACGGCAGGTAAGTTCCTCGAACATTTTACCAAAGAGAAGGAGAAACATGCCTATCCGTGGATACATCTTGATATCGCCCCGGTGGCGTTTCTCGAAAAAAAAGATAGTTACCGCGGAAAGGGAGGCAGCGGGTTTGGTGTGCGGCTGTTGTTTGAGTTTTTAAGGAAATTATAATAATCTTATCGGTTGAGTGAAGGTTAGTATATTTTTAATGCCTGGATGAATAAATCCCCCTAACCCCCTCCCGATATCTATCGGGATCAAAGGGGGAATAATACCGTTTTCTCCCTTGGGGAAGGGGGATTGATAAATTGAAACCTCAAAGGGGTAATAAATATTCGAACCATAATTATTATTATATTACTATTCATCCCAAATTACAAATTATTATTGGTTATTGCAATTTAACTCTGTGCTCTCTGTGTTGAAGAATTTTTAACACAGAGCATGCCTACCGGACAGGCAGGTTCGCTGAGATAACAGAGTTTCACAGAGGGGGTGAATAGTAACATTATTATTAAACAATAATTTTATGTACACCATTCTCGCCAATGACGGGATTGACGCGTCCTGTAAAAAAATTCTTGCAGGTGCCGGCATTGAGGTTATTGAAAAAAAAATAGCGCAGGAAATTCTTGCCGTTGAACTGAAAAAATTCGATGGCATCATCGTGCGAAGCGCAACCAAGGTGACCGGTGACATTATTAAAGCCGCATCACACCTGAAATTTATTGCGCGTGCCGGAGTGGGATTGGATAATATTGACACCGGTGCTGCAAAACAGGCAGGGATTACCGTAATTAATACTCCCGGTGCGTCTTCACACTCCGTTGCCGAACTTGTTTTCGCGCATCTGTTCGGTTTAGTGCGATCCCTGCATGACTCCAACCGCCAGATGCCTCTTGAAGGCGAAAAAAATTTTGCAGGGTTAAAGAAAAAATATTCCGGGGGAACCGAACTGAAGGGTAAAACACTTGGAATTATCGGGCTGGGAAGGATAGGGCAGGCCGTTGCTAAAATTGCACTCGGCATAGGGATGAAAGTCATTGCCCATGACCCTTTTGTAACTGAGGCAGTGGTAGAAATAGAGATCAGTGGTGTGCCGCATAATGTTGTAATAAAAATAAATACCGTTCCAATGGAAGAAGCGCTGAAGAAGAGCGATTTCATCACACTGCATATACCGGGAAGCAAAAGTCCGGTTATCACATCAAAAGAAATCGGAATGATGAAGGACGGAGCCGGAATTGTTAATGCCGCAAGAGGGGGGGTAGTATCGGAGAGCGACCTTCTTGATGCGATCCGGAAAGGTAAAATCGCCTATGCGGGGCTTGATGTTTTTGAAAACGAACCGGCACCATCCTTAAATATCCTGATGGAGCCTAACCTCTCGCTTACCCCGCATATCGGGGCCGCCACTGCAGAAGCGCAGGAAAGGATTGGCATTGAACTGGGTGAGAAAATAGTTGCCTTTCTGAAGAAATAACGGATTTAGACCTTACCCAATATTCAATAAGCGGAATCCTTAATATGTTGTATTTTTGCCCTTGATAAAAATGTGAAATGCACATCACAAAAGTACATATTCAGAATTTTAAATCCATAAAAAACCTGGAGTTTGACGCCAGACGCGTGAATGTATTTATCGGAGAGCCGAACACAGGCAAAACAAACATTATTGAAGCATTGAGCGTGTTTTCTATTAATGCAAGCAGTGCAGAACTTTTCAAACATTTTGTGCGGTTCAAATCCACACGTAATCTGTTTTATGATTCTGTTTTGGATAGACCGCTTTATGTAAAAACCAATCTCCGGAATTTTAAGGTGGAATATCAAAAGACCTATAATCGTTTCGGTGCAGTGTATTATACTGATGAGGAAGAACAATTTTTAAAGGAATACGATAAAAATTTATCAAGCGACAGATTGAGTAATTTTTCACTTGAACATGATGGCCGCATTACATTAAGTCACAGTCCAACTATCACAACCTTTGTTAAGGCATTCGTTTACAAGCGGCTCACTTCCTTTAACCAATCATTCCGTTCTTTTCTGAATCCGCCCTTCGGAGACAACATTCCGAATTTGCTCATCAGCAATTCCGACTTAAAAAAGATGGTCTCTAATTTTTTCAAAGACAAAGGATATAAAATAATTCTGAAACCCGAAGACAACGACATTGAGATTGCAAAGGAAGAGGATGAGGTTTTATACAGTTATCCTTATGTGACGATTTCCGAAACATTGCAGCGAATTGTATTTATGATGCTCGCTATTGAAACCTGCAGGGATTCCACGTTACTTTTTGATGAACCGGAATCAAACACTTTCCCTTTTTATACGAAGTACATTGCCGAGAGAATAGCGCAGGATAAAACCAATCAGTACTTTCTCACAAGCCATAACCCGTACTTACTGCTGAATATCATCGAAAAAACGCCATCAAAGGAATTAAGCGTGTTTGTTACAACCATGAAGAATTATCAGACGAAAATACATTTGCTCACTCCCAGGCAGTTAAAAGAGGTAATCCGCCTTCAGCATGATGTTTTCTTAAATCTTGACAAGTTTTCTAAATGAGCAGGTACCACATCGAATGCCGCCCCGAAGAAATCCTTTTATTGACCATCGGGCATTTGACACGGGATCATATTGAGCATCATACCGGAAACGGCTCAGTATGTAAAACTCTTTCCAAAGGAAGAAATCTTATCGGCTTGATTGATGAAGACCCTGAGAGAAAAGAGTACCAGCACGACTATTATGATGAACTTTACAAAAGACAAAAATCCGATGAACATGACATCAGGTTAAGTATTGATAAGAAAACTAAAAACCGGCTTGTATTCATTAAACCGAAATTTGAACCATGGATTATTGCAGTTGCACGAAATTCCGGCTTACGAATGTCCGATTTTAATCTGAGCGATGACCCTGATAAACTCCATGGTGAAATAAACTGGAAAAGGACAGACCTGCAGAAACTCCTGCATAAATTAATGAAGATAAAAAGTCCTGCGATTGTGCATTTGAAAAAGATTATTTCTCCGTAAACTCCAGCGCTCCCGAATTAACGCAGTACCTCAACCCGGTTGGCTTCGGCCCATCGTCAAAAAGGTGCCCGAGGTGGGCACCGCATTTTTTACACATCACTTCGGTTCGGAGCATACCATAACTGCGGTCTTCTTTCTCACCCACGCTGCTGTCAGATGCAGGAGAATAGTAACTGGGCCACCCGCTGCCCGAATCAAATTTTGTATCCGAAGAGAAAAGTTCATTGCCGCACCGCACGCACATGTACCTTCCGGTTTCATGGTGATTCCAGTATTTGCCGGTAAATGCCGGTTCGGTACTGCCCTCGCAGGTAATAAGGTACTGCTCCGGGGTGAGTGTTTTTTTCCATTCTTCCTTTGACTTGCCCTCTTTAGAAATGGAATCCCCCCCTTCCCTGTTCCCTGTCTTCTGTTCCCTGTCTCTCTGTGCTCCAGCCATAAAATTATTATTTTTTTCAAATACAAAGATATTGATTAGGATAGCAAGTGCAGCGCAAACAATAACAGACGCTGTGGCTAAAAGAATTTTTTTCACTTCAGAATCTGTTTATTATAGAATCCATCTGGTATAAATAACTGCCTCCGAAAAGATTTACGTGAACAAGTAAAGGATAGAGGTTGCATAAATCAGTTCTTTTCTGCCATCCCGGTTCCAACGGGAATTCGCGGTTATAGGCATCATAAAATTCAATATCAAAACCGCCAAAGAGTTTTGTCATGGCGATATCCATTTCGCGGCAGCCATAGTAAACAGAGGGGTCAATGAGGCAGGCAGCGCCTTGTGGTGAGACCATGTAGTTACCGCTCCAGAGATCGCCATGAAGAAGCGAGGGTTTTTCTGCCGGAAAAATATCATCCAGTTTCTTAAAAAGGTTCTCAAAGCGCTTTGCCCGCAATCCTGAAAATCCGGCAAGTTGTATCTGCGGCAGCAGCCGTTCCTCAATGAAAAAATCAACCCAACGGTCATGCTTTTTATTGCTTTGCCGCAGCGAACCGATGTAATTATCATGATCCAAGCCGAAATATTTTTCGGTACGCCTGTGCATCCGCGCCAATGCCTGTCCGAAAAGTGGAGAAAAATCCGGTACCCGTTTCCCCGGTTCAATAAATTCGAGGATAAGAAATGCGCTTCCTTTATCTTCACCGGAGGCGATGAAAGACGGTACGAAAATTTCATTCGCCTCCTTCAGAACCTGCAATCCTTTTGCTTCCGCCTCAAACATACCCGGGTACTTTTTGACATCATTTACCTTGCAGAAAAATTTACCGGCACCGGTATCAATACAGAAGGCATTATTTATACATCCGCCTCCCACCGGCAAATGGGATTGGATAACGACAGAACGCGCCAGGTAGCCGCAAAGCGCTGCTTCGATTGCCCTGAATACCGGGTTTGGGTTCATATAGCGAAGATATGGCGTATTATGAATACCCTGGTTATTTTCCCATCCTGGCCGGTGGTATGTAGAGACAAGGCATGTTTACCTGCCGAAGCACAGCGAAGGCATGGCCTCGTCTCTGCATACCGGTACAATTTAAATACCCCTTCGGTTCTCCGGTTTTGCTCATTCCGTATTTTATTCCCATCTTTGCCCCGTCCCGCCAGAGGCGGGACAAAAAAATTTGTTCCACCGGATATATCTAATTTGTTTATCTTTACACTCATTTTCAGGAGAACGATACCGGGTCGCTATATGAAACAATATCACCTACTTCTATTATTTCCTCTTTTTTTCTGGGCATGCAATGGCTCCAAACAGGATTCGGAGTTCCCGCGGCAGGGTAAAGGAGGCATCTATTATGGCGGTGTTTTCAGGATGAATGAAACCGAAGGGATCCGCAGTTTGTATCCCCTCAATATCACTGATGCGTACAGCCACCGCATTACCAACCAGATTTACGAAGGACTGGTTAAACTTGACCAGAAAGATCTTTCCATCATACCCTGTATTGCCGAACGATGGGAAATAAACGACAGTGCAACCTCCTTCACCTTTTATATGCGGAAAGGAGTTAAATTTCACGATGACCCCTGCTTTCCCAACGGCAAAGGCCGGGAAGTGACGGCTAATGATTTCAAATATTGTTTTAACAAGGTATGCGAAGCCGATATCAATAACCAGGGATTCTGGGTATTCAAAGGAAAAGTTCAGGGAGCAGATGAATATTTCCAGTCAACGGTTGACGGCAGACCTCTTCCTGATGGTGTATCAGGCATAAAAATCATTGATGATTATACTGTTCAGATTAACCTGAAAGAACCATTTGCCAGCTTTCTTAACCTGCTGGTCACACCATTCTGTTGGGTGTTTGCAAAAGAAGCATTTGACAAATATGGTATTGATATGCGGGAGCATTGTGTAGGAACCGGTCCCTTTTTCCTGAAAACCCTGAAACATGGCGAAGCCGTCATCCTGAGCCGCAATACGGATTACTGGGGAGTAGATGAATATGGGAATAAATTACCTTATCTTGAAGCGATCAAGTTTACTTTTATCCCCGAAAAAAGAGCTGAACTTCTCGAATTCAAAAAAGGACAACTCGATATGGTCTTCCAATTACCGCCTGAAATGTATGATGAGGTGATAGGCGAACTGGAACAGGTCAGCGAGGAATTAAAACCATACGATATTCAGATTGTTCCTTCCCTAAGCACCCAGTTTTACGGGTTTCTGCATACCAATGAGGTTTTTAACAATAAAATAGTACGGCAGGCATTCAATTATGCCATTGACAGGGAATCAATATGCACCTATACGTTAAGCGGTGAGGGAACCCCCGCCTTTTACGGACTGATACCGCCATCTTTTAAGGATTATGAATATCAGAAGATAACGGGTTATAAATATGATCCCGAAAAAGCGAGGATTTTACTCGCACAGGCGGGTTACCCTGACGGGAAAGGATTTCCTAAGATAACCCTCCAACTCAACAGCGGTGGAACTATTAATATCCGTGTTGCCGAAGTTATGCAGAAGCAATTAAAAGATAACCTGGGCATCGAAGTTTCCCTCAATGTTATTCCATGGCCGCAGCACCTTGAAGCCCTCGAAACCGGTAAAGCCCTTTTCTGGAGGATGGGCTGGCTTGCCGACTACAACGATCCTGAAAACTTCCTTAATCTCTTTTACAGTATTCATATTCCGAAGAAACCGGATGAAAAATCCTATATAAATTCAACACGCTATTCCAATCCGGCTTTTGATTCGCTCTTGCAGGCCGCTTTGCGGGAAACCGATGTAAAAAAGCGGTTTGAAATATATCGCCAGGCCGACCAGTTGATTGTTGACGAGGCGGCTGTTTTACTCATCTATTACGATGAAAATACGCGCCTGCTTCAGCCATACGTGAAAAACTTTCCGCAGAACCCGATGGAACTCCGCGACCTTGGAAAAGTGTGGCTGCAACCCGAAGAAGCCAAGGGTGCCGAAGGCGGCCAACCCGGCAGGAGAACTGCACGAAAGAAGGGAGCGTAAGGTTTTCTCCGGATTCTACCTAATTTTATTCCAACAGTAGTCAGGTTTCCGAAAAATAGAATTGCGAATTGCGTCCCGATAGCCATCGCATTGGCGTTAACTTAACAAGACAATAATTGGATTTAAAAATATAAATATCAAAAAGATAATAATATTTTTTTTACTCACCCCCCGGCCCCCTCTCTACGAATAGAGAGGGGGTGACTGGAGATACGGAAATTATCGTCCCCCTCTCTGGAATCAGAGAGGGGGATAAGAGGGGGTGAGTAACAAAATATCCATAAATAATTGACCTTAAGTTGACGCCAATGCGATAGCCATCGGGATGCGAATTGCGGATTTAAATTCAATTACGAACAGCAATACAAAATCTCTGAAATTTTGTAATATAATCCGCAATC
>JACPRZ010000066.1 GCA_016193485.1 Bacteroidota bacterium
TACATAGAAGGTTTGCCTGCTGTCGCTAAAATTGTTTATGTTTTTTTCGCGCATCCACGGATACCATTCTTTGAAATCATCTTCTGTTTCATCAAATCCTTTTCCCTGAACCAAACTAAAATCTTCCATATCTTGTTTTGTTACTGCTTTTCTTACAACTATTTTTTTATTTGTTTTCCAGAATATGTCTTTATTGGAATATATCATGTAGGTAATACTTCCTGTTCTTTCCCATCCTTTCAATTTTTTTTCATCTGCATTTACCCAATCGGGTAAATAGATGTGAAACATTGAGCCGATTGTTGCAATACTTTCCGTTGAAAGGGGAAAAGCAATATTGAAAGGGGGTTTTTCGCTGTGAATAAATTCAATTTGTTCTAATGATTCCCTGTTGCCGCGGTGAGTTGAAAGGAAATAAAGATGATGTTCTAAAAGAGTTCTTGGATTCATCAGATATATTTTTATTTAGAAACATGAATGTGAACTATTTTCCATTTTCCGTTTTCCTTGTGCAGTACATTGGTTTCTTTCAGGTAGTGCATTTGCTCATTTCCATCCTGCCCGTATGCTCCGCGCGTGTAATAGGTAACGATTGCAGTACTATCATATACCTGAATATGGGGCTGCAATTCCTGAAAGAAATGAATTTTTGTCCGGGATTTACTTAATGACCATTCAAATTCTTCTTTGTCGTCTTGTTTGCCGTCAATTCTATAAGGGCTTGACGGTATGAACAAAGTTAAATCATCATGGATATATGTAAAGTATGTTTCTGCGTCATTTCGCGTGAAGCAGTCATTCCATGTTTTTATGACTTCCAGAATTTCTTTTTCAGTGTTTGTCATGTTGATTGTATTGATTTGTTCTATTGTTAATGGAATTATTGACGGGCTTTGTTCTTTAAATATTTCATCTTTTTTGTTGTTGTTCAATTGTCCGCAACCAATAGATGGCATTATCAGAAAGAAGAAAAAATATTTTTTCATTTATTTTTTATTTTTCGCATGATTAATCTGTTTTCATTGGGCTGATGAGCAATTGCGAATCCCACTTTTTTATATGCGTTTGCAATGCCTGTCCATGCAAATACATCGGGCATTGGTTTCTTTTTCGGAATGACGGGATATGCTTCAACAACCGTTGCTCCGTTTTGAAAAGCATATTCGGCTGCTTCTTTAATAAGGAATGATGAAATGTTTTTGCGCCTGAATTCTTTATTTATAAACAGACAGGTGATACTCCATACCGGAATATCATCAAGCCGTTTCAGCAATTTGGAGTTTTCCAAGCGAGGAAATGTATGGCGCGGTGACACGGAACACCATCCGATTGGAATTTTATTTTTGAAAGCAATTATTCCAAGCGGTCTATTGGATTTAACTAATCTGCGAATCTTTTGTTTGTTGCCGTTTCCTTTAAACTTTTCATAGTCCTTTGATGTAAGCCGCCATGTCATGCACCAGCAACCACCGCAAGCACCTTTCGCCCCGAAAAGTGTTTCAAAATGTTTCCAGTTTTGGGAAGTAAGGGGGTGAAATGTTAAATGTTTCTTTTCGTTGTTCATCTTCTATTTTAAAATATTGCACAAAGAAATTTTAAAAACAGTAATTAAATTTTAGAAATCTTGCTTTTCTTGTAAGAAGATGGCGAAGCACCTGTAATCTTGCTGAATGCATAAGAAAAATTATCAATGCTGTTGAACCCCGAACTGAAAGCGGTTTGAGTAACAGATACTCCATTGTTAAGTAATGATTTTGCATTTTCAATTCTTGCCAAAAGAAGATAATCGTAAGGGGCATATCCTGTTACCTGCCGGAACAGCCGTGAAAAATGGAAGGGGCTTAAACAAGCAGCGGATGCAATGTCGGCAATGCGTAGGTTTTCGTGATAAGAGGCGTGAATAAAATCTTTGGATTGGTCAATTTGCTTTATGCTGTATGGATTTGTGCGGATTGCAATTTTATTTTGAAAGTTGTCAAATACTACCGAATTAATAATGTCAATTAATAACTGTTCTTTAACGGTTTCGTCTTTGCCGAAGGCAACAGATAAAAATTTGCGAAGTAAAATTTCTATTTCTACACTTCGTTTTTGCACGAGCACTTGTTTTTTATTTTTTGAAAAGAAATCGTTTAATTCTTCATCGGGTTTTAAGAATTGAATGCAAAGCGTTACATCTTTGTTGAACATCGGATATTTTGAAACTCTGAATTCTGTTTCTCCCTTTTCAAAAAGAATGTGGTTGGTGTCAACAAGAAAATTTGTTTTCCCGGCTTTGTAATCAAAGCAGGAAATCATCGGAAAGGAAATAGAAGGGAAGGAATTAAAATCTTTTTCAGAATATGCAGATGAATATTCTGCTGTGATTATTACAGCAGAGAGTTTATCGGATTTATATGCGGTTTCAAATTTTAGCATTCCCTAATCCGGTAAAAATATTTTAGTAACTGGCTTTCCTTCTGCTGTAATTACTTCAATACATTTTTCTTTATTGTTTATAAAGGCAATCATTTTTCCATCTGGAGAAAAACGAGTGCAAAAGGATTCAATATTTAAGGGTTGAGGTTGTGGATTTTGGAGATTCATTTCTTCTATGCTGAGTGTGAATGCTTTTTTATTTTGTGCATAAACTATTTTATTTTTGTCAATCCAATTCGGAAAAGTATTGTTTAATGTGTCGTTGGTTATATTTTTATCATTGGTGCCATCCGGATTCATGAGGCGGATTTGGTCTTTGTGGTCGCCTTTTTCAAAGTAGTAAGCAATGTATTTTCCATCGGGCGACCATGCCGGATTGTAACTGCTGAACCCATTGCTGAATGTGATTCGTCTTAATTTAGTGTATTTGTCTACGCTACCTCGCAACTCTGCAAATGCGGAGTTATCCATTAATGAGCCATCGGTATTCGCCAAATAAATTTCGGGCTTGCCACTTTGTTTGCTGTTGAATGCAATTTGTTTTTCATCAGGAGAAAATGTCGCCCCAAAATCATCAGCAGGGTCGGTGGTGATGCGCTTCGGGTTTTTTCCGTTGCTATCGTAAATCAAAATATCACGATTGCCGTTTATTCTTTTGCCGACTGCAATTTGTTTTCCTGAAGGAGAAACAGAAACATAGTACGCTGAATCAATAAATTTTGAAGTGGTTTTTGTCGCGAAGTCATATTTATAGATGTTCCATTTTTCCGGTTTGAAATCAGAATAATCGGGTTTCACTTTCATTGCTGAAAAATAAATTGTTTTTCCATCGGGCGACCAGCAGATGTCCTGAAAGGATATTTTTAGTTCATCGTCTTCTATAAATGATAAACTGATAAAGAGAAAAAGGATAGCTGAAAGAATGAATGTTTTTTTCATGATGATATGGTTTTTGTTTTTCGTCTCATAAAGCAGCAAGTGCAGATGTCAGACCCATTGCGCGTCTCCATGCAGCAAGTTGTCCCAAGTGCATTGCCTCATGATTGATGCACATGAAAATAATCAAGTCCAGCAATGTTGGCATATAGTTGCTGAAACGCCATTTGAAATTCTTATTCAAATCAGTTTGGTTAACACGAGTTAAGAGTTGTTTGACCTTATTATGTTGGTTTTCCAATTCTTTTAACAATAAAATTTTAGAAGGATACTTGCTTTTATCAAGGTCGGGTTTTCTTGGGTCGCCAGGTCCCTTTCGCAAAAACAGGTCCGCCCAATTATCAGGCATTTCAAATTTTGCTCTCAAGTCCTCTGCCAGTCCGGCACTACCGGCAATTAAATGTCCGAGTGTAAAAGCGGGATGGTTTTCAAGTCCGTCTGCAGGAGTAGTTGTCATTTGGTTATCAGAGAGGTCTTGTACAAGCGCCCTTGCATATTTAAAATTAAAGTCGTATTGTTTTATGATGGTTTCTATTGTCATTTATTTATCGGAATGTAAAAGTAAGTCGTGTTGTTTTTTAAGGTTACACACATAATATTAGGCAACAAAGATACATTTAATGTTTGTTTTTTGCGGGTGGGAAGATTTGGCTCTTTGCCTTTTGCCATTCCATTAAAAAATAAAAAGAGGCAAAGTGCAAATGTGCGTGCCATTGTGGAAGATGGTGTTCTTTGTTCGCTGTCCGATGATGAGAATGTTTTAGGAAAGAACCGCTGTCCCCCGAAAGTTGCTGTTAATGTTACTGTCCAGATGCGGAATTGTCGGGGAAAGATTGTCTATGCTTGAGCCGAACCTGACAATGCTTCGGTCAATGATGACAATGCTTCCGACCAGATGCGCTATGCTTTAGTCAAGATGGGCTATGCTTTGAGCAAGATGTCGTATGCTTGAGGCGGGAAGGGCTATGTTTTACTCAAGATGGGCTATGCTAAGGTCGGGATATGACATGCTGTCCACGAGATGGTCTATGCTAAGGTCAAGATATGACATGCTGTCAACGGGAAGGGCTATGTTTGAGGCAAGAACGGCTATGCTTCGGTCAAGAAGGGCTATGCTTGGGTTTTTTCGTCAAAAATGGGGTGTCGGTTGTTAACAACTCAAATTTTAATTCCGATTACCGTAACATCATCCACCTGCTCTAAATTTCCTTTCCAATCCTGAAATGCTTTTTCTAAAATGGTTTGTTGCTCCTCCATTGGTAATTTACGAATGTCTGATAAATTATTTTCAAATCTTTTGTACCTAAATTTCTTCCCCTTTGGTCCACCGAACTGGTCAGGAAGTCCGTCAGTAAATAAATAGAATACGGAATTGTCGGAATGCTTAATGTTGTTGGTCGTAAATGGTTTTCTGTTGTCGTATTTTCCAATAGGTTGTTTGTCAGCCGTAATTTCATTGATGCTTCCGTTTTGAATATACCAAAGCGGATTGTTTGCTCCGCTCCATTGAATTTGTTTGGTTGTTTTGTTGTAAGAAAGGAAGGAAATATCCATTCCGTCTTTTATTTGTTCTCCACTTTTTTCAAATGTTTCAAGAACGAGGTCGGTAACTTTGTCAAGGATTTTACCTGTGTCGCGCAAGTTGAATTCTTTTACTGTACGATTAAGTGCATTACTGCAAACAACACTTATCATTGCTCCAGGCACACCGTGTCCAGTGCAGTCGGCTGCGGCAATAAACACAATGTCGTCAATTATTTCCATCCAGTAAAAATCTCCCGCCACAATATCTTTGGGTTTGTAGAGGACAAAACTTTCGGGCAGATATCTTTTTATTAACTCGGTTGGTGGCAATATTGCCTGTTGCAATCGTTTTGCATAAGTGATGCTGTCAATAATTTCTTTCTGATGTTCTTCTACTAAATGCTTTTGTTTTTCCACAATTTCTTTTTGGCGTGATACTTCGTCCTTCTGAATTTCTATAATGTGTTTTTGTTTTCGTGTAATGCGAAGTGAACGAAAAATAAATCCCGCAAGTAAAACAACTAACGCAAAGCCGACAAAAAAATAATTGCGTTGCTGCTCTTTCTGTTTCAGTTCTTCCTGTGCAATGGCATCTTTTTTTTCCTGTTCAGTTTTTTGCAGGGTTTCTTTTTTTTCAAACTCGTAATTCATTTCTTTGCGTACTAATTCTTTTTTATTTTCTTGACTGAAAATAGTATCCTTGAGAGCCATTGCTTTTTTGAAGTGTTCTAATGCTTTCTTGTGGCTATTAATTTTAGTATAGAGGTCGCTGAGTGATTCTTCAAATTGCATTTCGTTATTCCGCACTCCAATTTCTTTGCTAATCTCTAATCCTTTCAGAAAATGCTTCTCCGCTTCTTTGTATTTACCAGTTTTGGTATAAAGTGACCCAATACTTCCGAGGGTGTTTGTAATTTCTTCTTTATCTCCAAGTTCTTCCGCCATTTTTAACGCCTTGAAATAATAATCCAATGCTTTGTTTAGGAGGTTTTTTTTTGTTGGAAATTCGAAGGATAAACCGGATTGCTGATAATAAATATTTCCGATATTGCCGAAGTGTTTTTCAATTCCTTCTTTATCTCCGAGTTCTTCAGCCATTTTTAATCCATTCAAATAATAGTCAAGTGCCTTGTTTAGAAGGTTTGATTTTTCGTTTGGATTGGTACAAGTTTCGGATTGCTCTTTATATACGATACCGATGTTGCCTATAAATCTTAAAATAAGTCTTTTATCTTCGAGTTCTTCGACTATGTTCAATGCTTTGAAATAATAGGCTAGTGCTTTGGTGTAGTCGGATTGAGTGTGATAGATAATAGCGATGTTGTTAATTGTCATGGCAATGCTTTTTTTATCGCCTAATTCTTCCTTTATTTTTAATGCCCTAAAGTAATAGTCTAGTGCTTTAGGATAATCAGATTGCATCCGATAGACAACTCCAATGTTTCCGAGTGTGATGGAAATTTCTTTTTTGTTTCGTAATTTTTGTTTAATTTTTAATGCTTTGAAATAATAGTCAAGTGCTTTGTGATAATCGGTTTGAGACACATAGACATTCCCAATGTTGCCGAGAGTTTTTGATTTATTATTAATGATTGATTGCCTATTATTTGAAGAAACTTCCTTTTCCAACTTTTCCCAAAGCGAGAGGGCCCTGAAATAATAGTCAAGAGCATTGGGATAGTTGGCTTTGAGATAATTTAATTCTCCAAGGTTATGGTTTGATTTTCCAATTCCTGTTTTAAATTTTATTTTCTCCGAAATGATAAGTGCTTGTTCGGAGAGGATAATAGAGATATCAGGGTTGTTACTTTTCAGTTCCCATGCGAGTGCGATGAGTGTGTTTACTTTGTCAGTATCGTGTATGGTTTGTTTGAGGCGGGCTGAGAGGGAGTCTGTTTTAGATTGCTGTGCGAATAAACACGATGAGAAAAAAATGCAAGCAATAGTGTATTTATTTAATCTCATCATTTTTTATTTTTTTCCGTAGATTTTTACAAATCTATCGTTATCTAAATCCGGTAAATTGCTTCCATAATGTTTTGCTCCTTTTGGAAAAGTAAGAATTGTAGGAATTGGCAATTTTCTTTTTTTGAAAAATTGCTCAATAGAATCTGCGACTTTATTTGCCCGTGCTTGTGCAAGAGATAAATTATCTCCGTATTTATTTGCAGATTTTCTTTTCAATGGTCGTTTGTCAACTCCCCCGAAAATAAAAATTTCAGAATATTCTTTTTTTGCAATGTTGTTTTGCAAACGGTGAAACTGAATAATAGAATCTTTATTTAGCAGTGATGTGTCTCCTGAAGTAAAAGGTCCAATGCTGCCAATATGTTCAATGCTGTCAATTAGAATTAATGTGTCTTTCTTGGCGGAATCACATTTTTGATTGATATTAAAAGTTAGGTTATCAAGATTTAATTCAAATCCTAATTTGTCTATAGTAATTCCGAGAATGCTTGATGCAGTTAATGAAAGACCAACAATTTTACTTAATTTATTATTGAAAAAGCAAAGTATTATTCCTGCGACACAACTAAGAACTATTAATATTAACCATATCCAATTTAGTTCTTCGTCTGGCTTGTTAAAAGGAATTATTATTGCTGATTTTTCCTTGAATAAAGCAATTAAAGTATCTATTTTCATTAATCCTTCTGCAAGAATTTTAGAAATGGTGTCGTTATTGTTTGTTCTTTTTATGAATACGGTGTCTTTTATTTGGCTCTTTAATTCGTTAACTTGTTCCTTGAGTAGATTGATTTCTCCATGCAATTTTTTTACTTCCTCTTGTTGTAAAGAGTCATGAAGAATTCTAGAGTATATTTCTTTTTCTATTTTAATTATTGTGTCAAGTTTTTTATCCTTTTTTTCTTTCCCAAAGAAAATGCTTCCGATAAAAAGTGCAATTCCGATAATACAAAACACTGCTTGTCGGTTAAAAGCAGATTTTGAAATGTTTAATCTCCATTTTCCAAAATAGCCAAATTTTCTTGCTATGTCAATTCCTTTTCCACCGCAAATGATACTTGCAACAAAAGATACAAAAGAAAATCCAATTAATATATAGTATAGAATAGGATTATCAATTTCTCTTTTATCAATGATGAAAGTTGCGAAAGCACCTAGCACAGCAATCATTGTCAAGGATGCTGAAATGAGTTGGGTGCTTAAAGTAACACCCATATTAACTGCGTCTTTTTTACTGTCACCCATTATCCCCAAAGTTCAAGTCGTATTGTTTTTAAATTTTTCCAAACTCTGTCAATTGTCCGCATTATTTGATGTCCGCTAATTTCTCCTTGCTTCATTTCTTTTTTTGTCTCGGAAATAATTGTTGTGATGTCAGATTGGATGTTGTCTTCCAATCCGAGAAATTCTTTTTCATTCCTAATGTCTCTGAATGGTCTTTGTTCAAATAATGGTCTAACGATAAGGTGATGAAAATTTACAATCAAAAAATATTTTGCGTCTGGACGAAGGAAATTATCTTTGTCCGCTGTGTCAATTGATTTTCTGATTGTTCTTATGATGTAATATTCATCTTAAGGGAAATGTCGCCTGCGTCTGAACTCGTTTTCATACACATATTCAGTGTAGAGCATTTCGTAGATGTCGTAATATTCTTTTTTCATAGTGCGTAATTAAATAATGGTTTCAAAAATAATCATTTTATTCCTGTTTTGTTTTTTTTGTGTGCATGATGATTTGGCTCTTTTGACTTTGCCCCTGTGGTTGGTTTGTGCGGTTGGGGGCAAAGGCAATGTGCCAAATGTGCGGAGCAAATAAATTTTCAAAAATGCGAAGCGGGGGTTTTTCTTTTTTTGTCTTTGTCCCTGCTGTCAAGTTAATGCGGAACTGTCCCCGTGCAAGTGTCCCCGCTTTTCGTTTTTAATTGCTCAAAAGTGTCAAGTTACTACGCCACTGTCCACGAAGCGAAAGGGTTGCCACTAACTCGTATATACCGCAACCTTTTTTATTCCAATCCAACTAAAATGAATGGTTTGGAACACCTTCAGCCACTATTCAAAAGCAATACCTGTTCTCTTCAATCAGTTTTGCCGCAATTTCCCTTCTTGCATTTTTGCTGTTGTACGGATCGGTTTTTGTGAACCGTTTTAAGCCCATGAGCATGATGCGCTGCTCATCGCCATCTGTGAAGGAACAGATTGCATCTTTGCCGGCTTTATATATGCGGTCGGCAGCATCGTTGATGTAAATACGCATCATATTAACCTGGTCTTTGCAGGCCGCTTCGCCCCTGATACCGGTAAGTTTTTCAACCCTTAATTGTACCGATTCGGAGATGTACAAATCAATGAGCATATCGGCAATGTTCATGATAATTTCCTGCTCGTGTTCAAGTTTCGTCATCAGTTTCTGGGCGGCCGCACCGGCACACATCAGGATTGCCTTTTTGAAACCGGTTATGTACCGTTTTTCGGCAGAGAAGAGTTCACCGTCACCTGTTGACATATCAGGCACCGCGAAAAGTTCATCGGCAACCTTCTTTGCTGGACCGAGCAAATCAAGTTCTCCTTTCATGGCGCGCTTCAGGATCATATCAACTGTGAGAAGCCGGTTTATTTCGTTGGTTCCTTCAAAAATGCGGTTTATCCGTGAATCGCGGTACGCCCTTTCCATCGGTGCATCGGCTGAATATCCCATGCCGCCAAATATCTGAACGCCTTCGTCAACAACATAATCGAGTGTTTCTGAACCATGAACTTTCATGATTGCCGCTTCCGGTGCAAACTGCGCTATGCCTTTAAGTTTGGCTTCGGCATCGGGTACCCCTTCTGCAATTAAACGTTCGATGGCATCTTCAATATTTTTACTCGCACGGTAGAGTGCCGATTCGGATGCATAAATACGCACCGACTGCTCGGCAAGTTTGTATTTAATGGCTCCAAACGTTGAAATCGGTTTTCCGAACTGCACGCGCTCATTTGCGTAATTGACCGATTTTGTCACAACCATTTTGGATGCGCCAAGAGCGCCTGCCGCAAGTTTCACCCTGCCGATGTTAAGAATGTTTACAGCAATTTTAAAACCGTTGCCTCTTTCGGAAAGCAGGTTTTCAACAGGCACCTTGCAGTCCTCAAAAAATACCTGGCGCGTGGAACTGCCTTTAATACCCATTTTATGTTCCTCAGGGTTCAACTTAATGCCCGGGCATGATTTATCCACTATAAAAGCGCTGAGGTTCTGGTCATTGTCAATTTTTGCAAACATAATAAATACATCGGCAAAACCGGCATTGGTTATCCACATCTTCTGGCCATTGATGATGTAATGTTTTCCGTCAGGCGACAGGACCGCTTTTGATTTGCCGGAATTCGCATCGGAGCCGGCATTGGGTTCAGTGAGACAATAACATGATTTCCATTCACCGCTTGCTAATTTCGGAAGATATTTCTTTTTCTGTTCTTCGGTTCCATAGTAAACGATGGGCAGGGTTCCTATTCCGGTATGAGCGCCAAAGGAGACCGAGAATGAGTGCCCCGGTCCGAGGGCTTCGGTACCAATCATGGAGGTGACGAAGTCAGCGCCAATGCCGCCATACTGTTCCGGGACTGATAGTCCGAGAAGTCCCTGTTCGCCTGATTTTTCAAGAAGCGAAACGGTAAGCCCGGGTTTCTGTTCATCAATTTCCACTATTTTGGGAATGACCTCTTTGTCAAGGAAGTCATGGCAACTTTCAATGATCGCCTTCTGTTCTTCGGTAAATTCTTCGGGAATGAATACATCTCCCGCAGATGTTTCCCGGATGAGGAATTCACCCCCCCTCAGGGATTTTTTAACGGTTGTTTCCATGTTATTATTTTTTTTGGTTTGGGTGTAATTATTTAACAGGTCTCACATGATGTCTGTTTTTATGGTTTTTTCTTCCCGTATTGTTTTACCGGTTCAGCAACAACATTTAAAATCTGTGATTTGGAATTTAATTTTATTTTCGAATCAATTTTTTCAATTGAATTATTTCTGCCAAGGAAATCAGAAATATGGTATACCTCATCGGAATCGTCAAAATCAAATCCTATCCCCGCAATAATGTTATATTTTACCCGTTGCTCCGGTTTGAGATTTTTTATCGCGGGAAACATGTCAATAGGAGCAATTAAAATACGCCCGTCAGCAAAATGCAGTTCAATGTTAGTCGAATTTATCTTAATAGTTGATAAATTTGGATATGTATCCGCGTATCCTTCCATTTATTTCTTTATTATTAATTTCACTCTTTTTCCTGAATAAAAAATAAATAACTGGCTGATAATATCATTAAAATATTCCTTAACTAATTTTTCAATAGCAATAATTTCTTTTCTATGGAAGCCGTAATTATATTCTAATTCAATCTCCGGTTCAAGCCAGAATTTGCATAATTTATTTTTATTACCTCTTTCTTTAATGTGAACATGCCTTCTTGTTTCATGAACATCAGAGGAAAAAACAAAAAATACATATCTGAAATAAATAAGTAACTTTCCCATGTTACATTTTCCGGACTATCAACCCTGAATATAAAATACTGTTGATCTTACTTTCACATATTAGTCGATCTATTATCAAAAACAGTAATTTTAATTCAGCAGTTCATAGATTCCAGCCGCTCCCTGCCCGGTTCCCACGCACATCGTCACCATGCCGTATTTTTTCTGCCTCCTGCGCAGTTCGCTGAACAACTGCACCGATAATTTGGCGCCTGTGCAGCCGAGCGGATGGCCAAGCGCTATAGCCCCACCGTTGACATTTACAATTTCAGGGTTCAGGCCAAGTGTTTTTACAATGGCGACTGACTGTGAAGCGAACGCTTCGTTTAATTCAATCAGGTCAATATCATCTTTTTTCATACCGGCAAGTTTGAGCGCTTTGGGAATGGCTTCAATCGGACCTATTCCCATTACACGGGGGGGGACCCCGGTAGCGGCATACGAAACAAGACGGGCGACCGGTTTCAGGTTCAGTTCATTCATCAATTTTTCACTCATAACGATAACAAATGCAGCCCCGTCCGACATCTGCGATGAATTACCGGCCGTTACGGTTCCGTTCTGGACAAATACCGGTTTTAGTTTTGATAGCGCTTCAGCGGATGTATCGGCACGGGGACCTTCATCCACATCAACGATATATTCCCGTGTTTTCTTTTTTTCTTTTTCATCAAGAAAGGTCTCCGTTACTTTAAACGGAGCGATATGTTCTTTAAACCTTCCTTCGGTTAGCGCTGCAACGGCTTTTTTGTGCGATTGGCAGGCAAAAGAATCCTGCTCTTCACGGGTCACCTTATAATCTTTAGCCACCTCTTCGGCAGTCAAGCCCATGCTCCAGTACCAGTCCGGATGGTTTTTTCCGATATCCGGGTTTGGAACAACGCGCCAGCCGCCCATCGGGATCAGGGACATTGTTTCGGATCCACCGGCAATAATACACTCCGCCATTCCTGATTTTATTTTTGCCGTGGCTATGGCTATTGTCTCCAATCCTGATGCGCAATACCTGTTCACGGTCATGCCCGGCACTTTATCGGTATCAAGGGCGAGAAGGGATATCAACCTGCCCATGTTCAACCCCTGTTCCGATTCAGGCATTGCGTTACCTACAATAACATCATCTATCATTTCCTTATTCAGTTGGGGAACGGTTTTCAGCATGCAGCGGATAACTTCCGCTGCGAGATCATCGGGGCGGGTAAAGCGGAATTTCCCTCTCGGGGCTTTACCGATAGCGCTCCGGAAACCGGAAATAATATAAGCATCCATATATGTTGATTATTTTACAGGAGTGAAAAACCATTAATCTCTGATGAAATGACAAAGTTAAGTAAATAAATTATTGTAAACCGCATATTATCATCATCCGGAATGTTTTTTCCCTCATTTAATCACAAAATATGATAAAAATCCTACATTTGCCGCCTTATCATCAATTTAATGAAAACTATTTCAACTCTGATCATGGTTCTCTTTGCCGGATTATCCATGTCTCAATGGAACCAGAATGCCGCTTTGAACACACCTGTTTCCGTTTCTGTGAATGACCAGCAGGACCTCAGGATTTGCAGTGACGGAAGGGGAGGGGCGATAGTAACATGGGACGACTACCGCAGCGATATAAACAATGCGGACATTTATGTGCAGAGAATTGACTCTTCCGGTTATGTAAAGTGGGCGGCAAACGGAGTTGCCTTGTGTACAGCGGCAGGCCACCAGGCCTCACCGGTCATTGTTGAGGATGGAACGGGGGGGGCTATCATTGTTTGGCAGGACTGGCGATCGGGTGAGCGGGATATTTATGCCCAGAGAATAGATAAAACCGGTTCGGTAAAATGGGCCGCCAACGGCATTGGCGTTACTACCAAACCCGGGCAGCAGATGGACCCCAAATGCATCAGTGACGGAAGTAACGGAGCGATAATCACCTGGCAGGATTCTTCCGCAGCAACTGTCTGGGATATTTATGCCCAACGAATTGACAGCAATGGCGCCCTTAAATGGTTTGCGGGAGGGGAAATGATATGCACCGCAACTAATGATCAGATCAACCCTAAGATTGAAAATGACGGTTTTAACAATGGTGTGATCACCTGGCAGGATAAACGGAATAATACGGATTACGATATTTATGCCCAGATGATAAATTCAGCGGGCGCTGTACAATGGGCTGTAAACGGGAAACCTGTCTGTGTCTATAATTATCCGCAGGTAAATCCTAAGATTGAACCTGATGGAACAGGTGGCGTTTATATTGCCTGGCAGGATAAGCGCTGGGGGGGGGCTAATTATGATATTTATGCGCAGCATCTGAACAGTTTCGGCAGCGAGACATGGAGCACCAATGGAGTTGGAGTTTGCATTTATACCGGTAACCAGAGCGCCATTGATATGGCCAGTGAGGGGGTTAACGGTGTTATTATTACATGGAAAGACGGCAGAGGCCTTTACAACGATATTTATGCTCAGCGGGTAAGCCCGGTGGGTATTCCGAAATGGAGTGCAAATGGCATAGTAATTTCCAATGCAGCGTTTGAACAGATCAATCCGAATATCGTGAGTGACGGCTACGGTGGCGCTAATATTGTGTGGCAGGATTCAAGCGGAACCGGTTGGGATGTTTACAGCCAGCGCGTTGATTCAAATGGCGCTGTCTTGTGGCCCGCAAACGGGGTACCGGTGGGAAATGCCACAAACAACCAGACAAGCCCGAAACAGATCAGTGACGGAAAAGGCGGAATTATCTGCGCATTTCAGGATAAGCGCAGCGCCACATTTGATATTTATGCGCATCACCTCGATGCATCCGGAAATACATCAATCAGGGAATCCGGCAGGATTAATTTGCCGCGCGTGATCGTTACGCCAAATCCTTCCAATGAAATTACGGCAATAATGATTTCATTGAATCCGGAAATCAGAAATTGGAAAATTGAGATATTTGAGGTTAGCGGAAAACGAATTATCAGTGATAAGATTTCAGACAATGATATTTTTCTTTTTGATACGGCCGGAAGAGAGGGCGGTATTTATTTTTACCGCATTACTTTGACTGATGATAATGAGATTAATCTGACAGGAAAATTCATAATTGAATAAAATTAGATACTGTTCGGGTTACATCCCGGATTTAAAACCTTATTACCTTAGTAACCAAAAGTGGTTATCCGTTTTCATTAACCTTATTACCTTATTGCTATGAAAATTGAATATAATATTGATAAGGTATGTAAATATATTTGTAACTATTCAGGTGGGTATCCGAAAACATAAAAATTTCTGCCACAAAGTCACAAAAGCACCAAAAAACACAAAAAAATTTAGTGAAACCTGCCTGCCGGCAGGCAGGTTTTGTGTTTTAGTGATTTTGTGGCATGAAAATTTTGTGGCATGAAATTCCTGGGATGCTGAGTAGTAACAAAATTTAATACAATTATATGCAGACAGCAAACAGATTAACCTTAACAATTATCCTTTGCCTGTTGCTTGGCGCAATATCGCTGTACGCACAGGATAAAGGAAAGGGAAAGCAAAAAGGAAAGGGAAAACCCGGCAAGGAAAAAATTCATGCACCCCCTCCATGGGCGCCTGCACATGGCTTTCATAAGCGGCACATCTACTTCCCCGATCACCTGTGCTATTATGATCGCAATAAAGGACTTTACATTTATTTTTCCGAAAAGAATAATAACTGGACGACCGTTTCGGATGTACCGCTTGTGCTGAAGAAAGTAGATCTGAAAGCAGCCGTAAAGGTTGAAATTGACCTTGATGATGATATTGACTTCCCGCAGCAGTTCTTCGAAGAGCACCGGAAATTATTTCCCAAAGGACACATCATAAAATAGAGACCTCACAAGGGATGTTGCAATCCATTCATATCACGAATTACGCCATTATTGAAGATATAGCCCTTGATTTTTCGGACGGACTGACTGTCATAACCGGTGAAACCGGGGCCGGAAAATCAATACTTGTTGGCGCTCTCGGGCTGCTTGCAGGTCAGCGAAGCGATGTACAAGCCCTCCGTGATAATAGTAAAAAGTGCATAGCGGAAGGCGCTTTCCTTGTCAAAAATATTCCGGACATACTTAAAATTTTTAAGGAGAACGAACTGGATTACCAGGAGGTCACCACCTTAAGAAGAGAAATTTCACCGGAAGGTAAATCAAGATCATTCATTAATGATACACCGGTGACGCTGAATATCCTGAAACAGGTATCCGAAAACCTGTTTGATATTCACTCGCAGCATGAGACATTGCTCATTTCGGAAAAGGATTTCCAGGTTTTGGCGCTGGACGCATTTGCCGGGCAGGAAAATCAGGTATCGCAATACAGGGAATTCTACAGGGAGTGGACAAATCAGAAGCGCCTTCTTGAAGAATTAAGAGATAAGGAAAGCCGCCTGCGCCAGGAACAGGATTATTTATTATTCCAGTTCAATGAACTTGAAACGGCAAACCTGCTGCCCGATGAAGTTGAAAACCTTGAGAAGGAAAGCGATGAATTAACACATGCCGATGAAATAAGGAGGGAACTTGGAGCCGCCTGCGGAATTTGCAGCAGGGGAGAAGTAAATTTACTGGTGCAGTTGAAAGCGCTTCAGCAATCCCTGACCAGGTCGGTAAGGTTTAAGCCGGCACTGCATGATCTTCTTTCCCGCGTAGATGCAGCAATGATTGAACTCAAAGATATTTCCGGAGATCTGGAAAATACATTTAATTCCGTAGCCAGCGATCCGGACCGCCTCACCCTGATCAACGACCGGCTTGACCTGATCAACCGGCTCCTGAAAAAACATAATCTCCGCACTACCGGTGATTTGATGAGTATGAAAAACGAAATCCAGAATAAAATAAACGGAATTACATCCATAGGTACCGATATTGAACATCTTGAAAAGAAAATAGCAAAAACATCGGGCGAACTACACCTCCGTGCCGGCAAAATATCAAAAGGCCGTTTATCAGCTGCACCACGGCTTACCGATACCGTTCATAAACTCCTCAGGCAAATGGGTATGGCTGATGCGAGGATCAATATTTCCGTAACGGATATTCCGGGTGACCTGTTGGGAAAAGACGGGAAAGATCTGATCCGGTTTCTCTTTTTGCCGAACAAGGGGGGGGAGTTTAAAGAACTTTCAAAAATTGCTTCCGGTGGAGAATTATCACGGCTGATGCTCGCAATCAAGGCATCGGTTGCAAGGAGTATGGCGCTTCCCACGCTGATTCTTGATGAAGTTGATTCCGGTGTATCGGGAGAAGTTGCCGGGAAAGCAGGTAACATCATGAAAGATATGGCCGCTTCATTGCAGGTAATTGCCATTACCCACCTGCCGCAGATCGCATCCAAAGGCGACCGGCATTACAGGGTATTCAAGAAGAGCGATCAAAAAACAACCCGTACTTTTGTCAGTGAATTAAGTGGCGATGAACGGATTTATGAACTCGCAAAAATGCTGAGCGGTGAAAAAGTGAGCGATGCGGCAGTGGAAAATGCAAGGGTTCTTTTATCGTAAATTTATTTCTTAATCCGCTCATAATTCATTCTACCCGGCAAGAAATAAACCTTTCCCGTATTTTTGCGTTTAAGTGTACAAATGTTGACAGGTTACCATTTAATCGCATTCCGTCACTACCGGATTACTCTGGTTGTTATCCTGACAACCTCCTGGTACTATCTGTTTGCCGGTACTTTACCCCATGGGATGGTACATCTGAGACAGGATGTTAATGAACTCATTTACCTGAATAAATATGATTCGGCATGTGCGTTGGTTCTTCACTTTATTGACCGGCCTGATATTCCACCTGCAGATTTATTTCATGCGCAATATTTATTTGCCGATATCATCAAATCCTCAGGAAGACCCCGTGATGCGATAAAAGAATTCACGAGGTTGAAAAACCTTCCGGCCCGGATGGCTGACCGGGATAAATATGAATCGTTAATTGAAGGAAAAATTGCTGAATGTTATTTCGACCTTCAGGACTTTAATAATGCCAATCAGTTTGCGCTGCGATCCGTTAATTTATCCCCTGATTCCAGCATAAGGGACGGAGGCCATGCCGTCAATTATATTATTATCGGGTATGCGCATTATTTAAACCGGAGTTACCGGGAAGCGATGGGGTATTACGGGCAGGCGCAAAATGAATACTTCCGATACGGTGAACCGTGCGAAACACCCCTCGTTTATGCGAAAATTGCTATGGCGTACCATTCCTTAGGGGAAGGAAAATTGGCGGAACTCTTTATTCAAAGGGCAATATCAGTAAGTGATTCCTGTAAAATTGAATCGTACGTTTTATTATCGAAATATGCCGGATTGGCAATATACCGGGAGAGCCGGAATTTTGAAAAAGCATTATTCCTATTAATTGAAATAAATGATCTTAATAAAAAGATTGATACAAGAAAAAACGGACTTCTGATGGCTGAACTTGAGACGAAGTATCAAACCCGGCTGATGGAAAATGAGAATGAGAACCTTAAAAAACTGACCGGCATACAGGAGAAAGTTGTAAGAAAACAGAAACTGGCGCTGATTTTAACGGTTTCCGGCATAATCGTACTCGCAATACTGATCTTTATGCTCATCCGGGTATCTAAAAAACGAAGGAAAGCCGAACGCTCCCTGTCCCGTCTCAATTTTGAATTGGAAAAAAAAGTTGCTGAAAGAACGATACATCTGAATAGTGCGAAAGAGGAAATCCTGAATAAATCGAAACTGCTTTCCCGCCAGAATGACCACCTGAGTGAATTCTGCCATATCATTTCCCATGATTTAAGGTCGCCTTTGATAAACATTTCGGTGCTTATTGATTTTCTTGAGAAGAGCAAAGATGACGCGGACCGGAAAGCAATTTCTGAAAAATTAAAATCTGCAACAACCGGACTTACCGGCACATTTAATGAATTGGTTGAAGCATTACTTGTCCGGCTGGACGAAGATATCAAACCGGAAAAAATTAATTTTTCGGAACTGATAAATAAAATCATTTCCGGGATGGAAGGAGAAATAAAAAAATCAATGGCTGTGTTTGACATAAATTTAGAAGATGCTCCGGATATCTTTTTCCCACCGGAATATATGCGCAGCATTTTTCAGAATTTGTTAAGCAATGCGCTTAAATACAGGTCGCCTGAAAGAAACCCGGCAATAAAAATTCAAACTAAAAAAGCCGGGTCCACAATCATTCTGACCGTGGCTGACAACGGACTTGGAATTGACCTTGAGAAACACGGAGATAAAATTTTTAAGATCAGGAAAATATTTCATGAACACCCCGATGCCAAAGGGCTTGGCTTGTACCTGACTAAAGTGCAGGTGGAAAAAATGGGAGGCAATATCCGGGTTGAAAGCATTCCCGGACTTGGATCAACTTTTATTGTAGAGTTTGAAAACCGGGATTCTTATTCTCACCTGTAATAAGGTTACTACTCAGGTGGGTATCTGAAAATACAAAAAGTCCTGCCACCCCGATAGCAATCGGGGTCACAAAAGCACTAAAAAACACAAAAAAATTTAGTGAAACCTGCCTGCCGGCAGGCAGGTTTTGTGTTTTCGTGTTTTTGTGGCATGAAATTACGGGGGTGCTGAGTAGTAACGTAATAAGTATCATTTATACCTGAAGGAAAAAAACCTTCAGGGAAAGACGAAATCACAAATTCCAGGAAGGAATACCTTGGGATTTGAATTGATTGGATTTGCCTGTCTGGTTGTAGGCAGGGAATTTGTATTTCTTGGGACTTGGGACTTTGGGCTTGGGACTTAATTCATACAGATATTTATCTTTCGTTAATTGAAAGTTTTCAGTCGGGGAGGCGGGATTTGAACCCGCGACCACTCGCACCCTAAACGAGTGCGCTACCGGACTGCGCTACTCCCCGATGTGCAAAAACATATAGTTTTTCTGCAAAGGTACGATTATTGTGCAAATTTGTTACTATTCACCCCCTCTGTGAACCTCTGTTATCTCAGCGAACTCTGTGTTAAAAATTCTTCAACACAGAGAGCACAGAGTACACCGAGTTACACAGAGTTAAATTGCAATGACCAATAATAATTTGTAATTTGGGGTGAATAGTAACGCAAATTTTATTAATTTTACATTCGCTTTATTCTTATTTATTCCATTCATGATTTTCTTTTTAATCCTTTTCCTGTTACCTGTATTCTCATCCTGCCAATCCCAGCCCCTTGCCGCATACTCCGACTACCGGAACTATTTTTATATATGGGATAATGGCACCGCACGACAGGTTGAATACCTTCCGGTAAAAGAATTTAAGATCAACTATAATACGGTATTCTACTACGATAATACCGGCATATTAAAGGTTTACCGGAATGGAACGGTTTCTAAAGTCGGAACAAGGAACAATCAATTGTTAGCCGTTACCGATAATCTAGCGGTAATAGGAAGCGGAAGCATACTCAGTGTTTTTGATAACGGGAAATTATCGGAACTCTCCATAAATCCAGGACGCTGGTCGGTTAGCGACAGCATAGTTGTTTTTATGGATAACCTGACCGGATATTTTAAAATGTACTATAACGGTAAAATTACTGAATTGGAGGATGCACTTCTTGAAAACCCGGTCACAGGGTATACTGTCGGGAAAAATATTTTCGCCTATCATAACCGGTTTAAGGAATATAAAATATTTTACCGGGATTCTTTTTACTCCCCCGTGACCTGGGGTGATATGATACGTTGCTCTGCCGGCAGGAATATTTTAGGGTTCTGGGATAATAATGACCTTACATTTAAGATTTTCTATAAAGGAGAAATATTTCCAGTAGAAAATGAACAACCGGCCGCTTTCAGCGCTGGCGATGATATTCTTGCATATATTTTAAAAGGTGGTAATTTCAGAATTTATTACGATGGGAAGATTATTGAAATCCTTCCCTTCAGACCCGATTTCTATAAGGTGGAAGACGGGTTGGTTGTTTTCGGGGAAAAATCACAATTCAAATGCTTCAGTAAAGGAAAATCGTACACCCTTGAAAATTTTATCCCGTCAACATATAAATATGACGGTAATTCTGTTGTATGGCTTGATCAGTCGGGATACCTGAAATCATTTTATAATGGCGCAATAGAAACAATTACGATTGAGAAAATAAAAACCTGGGATTTAATCAGAGATGTAATAATGTACACTACCCTGTCAAACGAAAATCATGTAGTTGTAAACAAATGAACTTTATAATTTAGGCAAAGAATAAGGATAAGGCGAAGGAATTACAGATTCCATGTAGCCCTGCTTACCGGTCCGATGACTCTGACGAGTATCGGACTCCGTCAGAGCAGGCAGAATTTTTTCCTTCTCCTTTGCCTTCGCCTTTTCCTCTTTTTGTGATTCGTTCCATAAAAGAGAAATAAAGTGCGTTAAAAATTCCTACCTTTACCCCGTTAGAAAACCCCGATCTCTGATGGGGTAAACAACTTCATACACTTTAAGGAAAATTATTCATGCGATTAACACCACTGTTTATTTTTAGATCAGCCGTTGTCATATTGCTGGCTAACACCGGCATTGCACAACAGAATCTTACCCTGCGCTCACAACTGACGCTTTCGCAACTTTCAACATCCGGACTTTCCAATATATGGGGTTATACCGACAGCATGAACAGGGAATATGCGCTTGTTGGCACCGAGACCGGAACTTCCATTGTAGAGGTTACTGATCCTGATACACCGGTTATTCTTTTTAATGTCCCCGGCCCGAATACTTCAATATGGCGGGAAATAACAACCAGCGGTAGTTACGCTTATGTCGGCTCTGACCAATCAGGAACCGGGTTGAAGATTATTGATCTGAGTTATTTACCCGATTCCATCAGCGTGAAAACCTGGAACGGTGACAGTATATTAAACGGTCAAATGCAGAACATTCACACTTTGCGGGCTGACGGGGATATGCTTTATATTTTCGGTGGGACATTCCAGTATCCGCTGTTTATCGATATTACCGATAAATGGAATCCGCATTATATTGGAAAATTCGTTCACCCGACATCCCAATATGTTCATGACGGTTATGCGCGGAATGATACCCTCTATTCGGCACATATTTATGCCGGTTTTTTTTCAATGGTGGATGTCACCGATAAATCGAATCCTGTCTTACTGGCATCTCAGAATACTCCCAATAATTTTACTCACAATATGTGGCTGTCAGACGACAGCAGGACATTATTTACCACGGATGAACAGGATTATTCCTATCTCGCCTCTTATGACATCACTGATCCGAATAATATAAGGGAATTAGACCGGCTGCAATTCAATTCATCCGGTTCGGTTGTCCATAACGTTCATGTTACAAATGATTATTGCGTGAATTCATGGTACAAGGACGGAGTGGTGATAGTTGACTGCAACAGGCCGAATAATCTGGTGACAATAGGGAATTTTGATACATCGCCTCTATCGGGAACCGGCATGGACGGCTGCTGGGGGGTCTTTCCTTATTTTTCCTCAGGAACCATCGTAGCATCTGATATGAATGAAGGTCTGTTTGTTCTTTCGCCCAACTATATCCGCGCCTGCTACCTTGAAGGCGCCATAACGGACAGCGGTTGCGGAATTGCCATTAATAACGTTCTTATTGAGTTATTGTCCTCGCCTGTAATTTCTGAAAACTCCGGAATTTCGGGCGGTTATGCTTTGGGTACGACAATACCGGGAACTTTCTCCGTCAGGATTTCAAAAACCGGTTACTACACAAAAATTTTCTCAGGAGTTACTCTTACAAACGGGAATGTAACCATTATTGATGCCGCCTTACAGAGTATAACAGGCATTGCTGTCAGCGGATCCGTAAGCGACTCCTTCTCCGGGCAACCTGTTCAGGGGGTTCAGGTCTTCATGAACAGCGCCACCGATAACTATTCCTTTCTGACTGATGCATCCGGAAATTTTTCTTTATGCAATATTGTTCCGGGATCCTATGAAATTGTAGCCGGTAAATGGGGGTATTACACTTATTGCACCGTTCAGAATATTACATCTACGGTTAATATACCTGTTATTCTTCAGGCAGGATATTACGATGATTTCTCTTTTGATTTCGGATGGACCGTTTCCGGTAATGCATCTGACGGGCAATGGGTGAGGGGGGAACCTGCAGGTACCTTGTATATCGGGGATGTGGATAATGACGGCAATGATGATACGGTGGCATGCAACCCCGATGAGGATGTCTTGACCGATTGTTATGACTTTGCCTATGTTACCGGTAACGGGGGGGGGGCTTTTAACAGCGATGATATTGATTTCGGCAACACTATTCTCACTTCCCCTGTTTTCGACCTTTCCTCTTATGTATTACCGTTGCTGACTTATTACCGCTGGTTTTTTACCCAGGCGCCATCTCCTTCCGCACCGAGTGACACTATGGCAATTTGGATTTCAAACGGGATAACTTCTCAGGTACTTGAAAAAGTTGTTCGCGACACCGCAGATAATTTCAAGTGGGTTTTTAAATCATTTGACATTTCCTCCCTCATTACTCCAACCGCCACAATGCAATTAGATATAATCGCAAGCGATATTGCATCCGGCTATTGGGTTGAAGGCGCTTTTGATGAATTTAAAATTGTTCAAACGGTAGGATTGGATGAGAAAATATCCGGATCTGATACCCGGATATTTATTTCTCCAAATCCCTTTTCCCATTCGTCTTTCCTCCGTGTAGCGCCTCCGGATGCCAATAACCGAAGCATTACGGGTATTCAATTCATTACCGCTGCCGGGAAAGAGGTTTCGCTGGATATGTATCCGGTTAGTGGCGGGTACTCCCTCATAAACGAATCTTTAACCCCCGGAATTTATTTTATTAAAATTCACCGGAGCAATTCCCCCCCTCTCGTGGCGAAAATGATAATAATGGATTAATTAATAAGTAATCCGGTAATCCCTATGGCATCATCAGGTCATCCCAAAGGTCTTTATGTTCTGTTTCTGACAGAAATGTGGGAACGGTTCAGTTATTACGGCATGAGGGCTATTTTTACCCTCTACATGACCAAAGCGTTATTCTTTGATAAAGCCCTTGCTTCAAACATCTATGGGAGTTATACCGGCCTTGTTTACCTGACACCTCTTCTTGGCGGTTACATTGCAGACAGGTACTGGGGTAACCGCAGATCCATTATTGTTGGCGGATTGCTGATGGCTCTGGGCCAATTTACTCTTTTCTTCAGCGGATTACTTGCCGATAACCGTGCATCATCCGAGGGCCTTTTATACCTTGGATTGATAGTGCTGATTTTCGGGAACGGATTTTTTAAACCGAACATATCCACTATGGTAGGACAACTCTATCCTGCCGGGGACAGGCGCATTGATGCGGCTTTCACAATTTTTTACATGGGAATCAATCTGGGCGCATTCTTTTCACCTCTGGTTTGCGGTGGCCTCGGGGATACCGGCAATCCTGCCGATTTCAAATGGGGATTTCTTGCAGCCGGAATCGGTATGGTCATAGGGCTCCTGCCTTTTGTGTTGTTAAAAGATCATTATATTGTAACACCTGACGGAAAGCCGGTCGGAATGCCTCCCAAACCGATCAGCAAGAGAACCGAAAACATTCTTTCCGGGAAACAACTTGCTTTCTGGATTTCCGTCTTTGCTCTTTTATTCATAATACTTTTATTTTTCTTCAATAAGGATGTAATTGATGGGTTCATGCAATCCGGCACATGGGCATTTCCCGCTGTCGGTGAGATTTCTTCACGGATCATCAATTCACTTATTTTTTCATCCATGATTGCCATTCCGGGCATGATCATATCCGACCGATCGCTTACCCGCGATGAAAAAGCGAGAATATGGGTCATATTTATTATTTCATTTTTTGTAATTTTCTTCTGGGCTGCATTCGAACAGGCGGGCGCATCGCTCACTTTCTTTGCCGAAGAACAAACCGACAGGTCGCTGAACTGGCATTTTTCAGCCAATTACATTTTTATATTTTCGTTTATTCTTTTCCTGGTTCTCTTATGGATTTTTAAGAAGGCGCAGGCATGGTTAAAGGAAGATACTTTCGCAATGAAATCCATTGCCCTTATTATCTGGGCCGCAATGGTTGGCGGGCTGGCATATCTGAACTTTTATCTGGTTAAGCATAATATAAGCGAAATTGACTTTGATTCATTGCCTGCAAGTTATTTTCAATCCATCAACCCGCTTGCCATTGTCGTTTTAGCGCCTTTGTTCAGCGCATTCTGGCTCTTCCTTGGCAGGAAAAATCTTGAACCGCCTTCACCCCTGAAAATGGCCATCGGGTTATTCCTGCTTTCCATCGGTTATGTTGTAATTGCCGTTGGGATAAAAGACATTGATGCCGGTATTAAGGTCAGCATGTTCTGGCTCACTACCATGTATCTGCTTCATACCCTTGGCGAACTCTGCCTTTCACCGATCGGGCTTTCCGTTGTTGCCAAACTGGCGCCTGTAAAATTCGCTTCGCTGCTGATGGGTATCTGGTTCCTTGCCAGTTCGGCTGCCAATAAACTTGCCGGGGCATTGAGCGCTCTTTATCCTCCCGGAATCGGGGAATTTAAAATTGCAGCGGAAAAAGGAGTCGGGAATCTGCCGGCAATATTAAATGGACTTGAACCCGCTACAACCGAACAGGTTAAAATTCTTTCGGAACTTGGCATACCTGTCGAATATCCTGAATTCCTTTTTTACCAGGTCACAAACCTCTATGATTTCTTCATGATCTTTGTTGTCATGTCGGGAGTTGCCGCAATCGCCCTCTTTTTTGTCTATAGAAAACTGGCGAAAATGATGCATGGTTTTAAATAGCCCTCTTTTTTGAACCAGCGCTATTTCATAAAACTATCTTTTAAGGGAACGAACTACCACGGCTGGCAGATCCAGAAAAACGCTCTTTCTGTCCAGGAAAAATTAGATGATGCTGTTTCAAAGGTTTTGGGATGCCCGGTTCATACCCAGGGTTGCGGCAGAACGGATGCAGGCGCCCATGCCACTGAATTTTATGCGCAGTTCGATTATCATGGAATCACGGGTGAAGGTAAATTTCTTTCCGCGTTGAACTCATCGCTGCCCGCTGATATCAGGGTGCACGACATCTTACCCGTCATACCTGAAGGTCATGTGCGTTTTCATGCTCTGTCAAGAACGTATGAATATATCATTATTCAGAAACCTGACCCGCTTCGTAACCACTCTGCACTCTATATTTATGCACCGCTTGACCTTGATCTCCTTAATGATGCAGCCGTTATTCTGATGCAGTATGATGACTTCGGCAGTTTCTGTAAATTTCATTCACAGGCATCTCACCATAAATGTAAAATCGAATCGGCAGGATGGCACCGGAACGGCCAGGATATTATATTCAGGATTACCGCAAACCGGTTTCTACATGGTATGGTACGTGCCATCATAGGCACTTCTCTTAACCTGAACAAAAATAAAATTACCCTTGATGGTTTCAGAAAAATTATCGAGAGTTGCGACAGGAGGAAAGCCGGGGAATCGGTTCCTGCAAAAGGACTTTTTCTCACCCGTATTCTTTATCCTGAAAATATTTTTTTAAAATTTTGACTACCCGGCAAGTAATTAGTGTTAATTTTGACCTTCAATATATTTTCATTTCTGATGTATGATATAATTACAATGGCAACGCCCCTACCCATCGACAAAATCAAATCAATTGCCCAAGACCAGTTTGGCACAATGGTAAAAGCGGTAGTTGACATTGAACGTAGAATAATGGCTATTGGAGGAGAAATGCATGCTGATGAGGAAGACCACCTGTTGAGCGAAGGAAGCAAACCTGAAAACCTATGGGGTATCAACATTTATCCCGGCCTGGATAAAGAGAACAGAATAGAATTTGATTCCATGATAAATATCCGGCCTGCCGTACAAAACCGTTCAAGGAATGTTGAAAACCCTGAAACCAGGAATAAAATAACTGAAATCGTTCACCGCTTATTAGTTGAGTAACAATGATCGTTCAGCATAAATCAATGGCTTCAGGCAGATGGTACGAATATTCACTATGTGAACAACTCGGCAATATAGGCAGCGAAGTGGGCAGGGCTAATAAATGGAAGGACAAAAATCATGAACTCTTTGAATCATCCGTTTTCAGGGCTATTGAATTACTCTTTCTCACACTCACTGATAAGAGATGGAAAAACCGCTTAAAGGAAATAGCGCGGGCAAAAGAAGTTCTCTGCGATGCCTATCTTGGAGGGAAGGAATACGGATCGACTTTTGGTGACCTTGAGAAATATTTTTATCATTATGCGTATGCGGCAAGGAAGAATAAAAATGCTAATATACGAATCCCTGCCTGCCGGCAGGCAGGGAATACTAATGATACGAATGAATAATGTGATGTTGTTAGAAATTCCCTTATCTCCCGTATCCCTTTATCCCCTATCCCTCTGTCCTATTATTCCTTAAAACCCGAACAATAAATACAAAATAGCGTTATGTCGCGAAAAAAATTTCTATTCGTATCCATTGAAGGCCTCATCAGCGATATTGCCTGGCAGGTCGTAAAAGAAGGCCATGAGGTAAAATATTATATTGAAAAGGCGGAAGACACCGAGATCGCTGACGGTTTTGTACCCAAGACAGATAATTGGGAAAAAGAACTCGATTGGGCTGATGTGGTGATTTTTGACGATGTTCTCGGCCATGGCACCAAAGCGCAGGAGACGCGGAAAAAAGGGAAAAAAGTTATCGGTGGCACTCCCTACACCGACCGCCTTGAAGATGACCGGGCTTTCGGGCAGGAAGAACTGAAGGCAGCCGGAGTAAATATTATTCCGTACAAAAATTTTTCAACATTTGATGATGCCATTGATTTCGTGCAGGAAAATCCCGGAAGATATGTGATTAAACCTACCGGTGAAGCCCAAAATATAAAACGATTGCTCTTTGTAGGAGAAGAAGAAGACGGTAAAGATGTTATACAGGTACTTGAGGCATATAAGGAAGCATGGTCTGATGAAGTAAAGGAATTTCAACTTCAAAAAAGAATAACGGGTGTTGAGGTGGCGATTGGCGCATTTTTTAACGGCAAAGAATTCATCTATCCCATAAATGTAAATTTTGAACATAAGCGGTTTTTCCCCGGCAATATTGGTCCATCCACCGGGGAAATGGGAACCGCTATGTACTGGAGCATGGAGAACAAGATGTTCAATAATACCCTGAAAAAAATGGAAAGTAAACTTGCCGAAGAGGGTTATGCCGGATATATAGATCTGAACTGCATGGTTAATGCGCAGGGAATCTATCCGCTTGAATTTACCTCAAGGTTCGGTTACCCGACCATCAGTATTCAGCAGGAAGGAATGATTACCCCAGTCGGTGAGTTTCTATACGACCTTGCGCATGGGAGTAAGGCGAAACTTAAAACAAAAAACGGCTTCCAGGTTGGTGTGCGTATAGTAGTGCCGCCCTTTCCCTTCAACGACCCAAAAACATTTGAGATATACTCAAAAAATGCCGCCATTATTTTCAAGAAACCCAATTTTGAAGGTATTCATATAGAGGATGTGAAAATTGTACACAAAGAATGGGTGATCACAGGGGATTCGGGGGTGGTGCTTATTGTTTGCGGAACGGGACCTACCATGAAACAGGCGCAGGCGCAGGCATATAACCGCATCAACAATATCCTTATCCCCAACATGTACTACCGCAAAGACATTGGCGACAGGTGGTTTGAGGATTGCGATCGGCTACATACGTGGGGGTACCTGAGGGAGGTGTAATAGACAAAGTCCCAAGAACCAAGAGCCAAGTCCCAAGTCCCAAGTCCCAAGAGCCAAGTCCCAAGTCCCAAGAGCCAAGTCCCAAGAGCCAAGTCCCAAGAACCAAGAGCCAAGTCCCAAGTCCCAAGAGCCAAGTCCCAAGAACCAAGAGCCAAGTCCCAAGTCCCAAGAACCAAGTCCCAAATTCCAAGTCCCAAGAACCAAGTCCCAAGAACCAAACCCCAGAAACC
>JACPRZ010000014.1 GCA_016193485.1 Bacteroidota bacterium
GCGGTCGTCCCTCGTCAGCGTGAGTCGCCTTTTCAAAGGCCATTTTATCAAAGGGGAGTTTCCCGACAAACATATTCCTGCCTGCCGGCAGGCAGGAATGAGCCGGACCAAATTGTCATCCCTCACGGTTTGGTCAAGTGAGGAGAACCCCACCTGATTGCGATCTTGTCCTATAATGTAATTCATAGGGTAAAGGTAAAAATTCCCCCCCCACCTGTTAAGTATTTCCGGATTAAGTTATTCACAATTTATTGTGAATAATGGTTATCTTTGCAGCGCAGTTCTGGAAAAGGTGTACATTTAAGTATTTTCACAAACTGCCGTTAGGTGCAACCCTTTCGCTTCGTGGACAGTGGCGTAGGAACTTGATACTTTGTGTAACAAAAAAACAGACAAAAAAGCTGGGGACAGTTTCGCACTTCGTGGACAGCATCGCAGTATCTTGACCGTTGACAAAGACAAAAAATAAAAATCACGGGCAGACCGTTTCTCCTTCATCGGACTGTTGCGTTCGCCCAGACAGCAAAAAAAATCACGGCAGACAGTGGCACACTCCGTTGACAATTTCGCACGGTCAGACAGACAAAAAAGAAAAACAAAACAGCCCACGCTTCGCATTCTTAAAAATTTCTTTTGCCGACACACATTTGGCACATTTGCTTTTGCACCCTATTTATTTTTTTAATGGAATGTGCAAAAGCAAAAGAGCCAAATTATCCCACGCTCAAAAATTAATTCTAACTTTGGAACAACTTTAAAAGAAAATGGGATTATCTAAATCAGATATTGAAGAAATAAAAAAAATTGCTCAAGATTTTATTAATGATGGAGCAATAAAAAGAAAAGAGGAACATATCCAATCCTCATATACATTAGAAGTATTAAAACTTTTAGGGTGGTCTCGTTCTTCTTGGATTATTAACGAGCCACAAGAAGTGCAAACGGGAAAGAAACCCGACCTGCTTCTTTTAGGCAGCGGTGGTGGTTCAATATTCGTTATTGAATCTAAAGAACCTTCTAAATCGCTTGATGATAGATATAAAACTGTAACCTTCGTTGACCAACTTTGTAATTATTGTAATGCCGAAGGAATTTACTGGGGAATACTTACAAATTTTGTTGAGTGGAGAATTTACAACTCTTACACAAAGCAACTTTATTACAACAAAAAATTTAAATTAATTCTTGACGAGAAAACAAATCCAAGAGTAAATCCTAATGATGATGAATTGCTTGAACTGTTTAACTCTATTGAGTTGCACGGTTTAAGAGCAAAAAAGGGCAGAGTAGATGAAAATCCGATATACTATAAAGAAGCAAGAGAAATACGAGAGGAATTTTTCAGCCAGTTAAAAATATGGAGAAAGGATTTAAGAAACTACCTCTATACAAAATACCATTCAAAATATCCGACAACAGAATTAGACAACCAAACGCAAAAGATATTAGACCGCCTTATCTTTATTCAGTTTTGTTATCAGAAAAATATTGTTTCACAAGATTATTTAGGTGCTGTCCTCTATTCAGAAAAGAAGAGTTATTACAATGAACTTCAAAAAAAGTTTGGAGAATTAAATGAAAAATTTAACTCCGAATTATTTGCTACTGACCTATGCGATGACCCTTCATTTGACATTGGTGATGAAGTTTCTGAAGAAATAATCAGAGGAATAAATGCGATTGATTTTTCCAATAAAAATATTAATGCTCATATAATCGGTGAGGTTTATGAGGATTATTTGGGAGAATTATTAAAAGACACAAAGACACAAGTTAAAGTTGATGAATCAAGAGAATCCAAGAAAAGAAAAACACAAGGAATATTTTACACACCACAAGAGATTGTTGATTTCATAATTCAAAATACATTAGTTCCCAAACTTAATCAATGCAAGTCCGTCAGAGATATTGAAAAAATAAGAGTGATTGACCCCGCTTGCGGAAGTGGTTCGTTTTTAATTAAAGCATACGATTATTTTTATAACGCCTACAAATCTCTTGAAGAAAAAAAGAAACATACTTCATCATTATTTTTTGAGTATGAAGTGCGGAAGAAAATTTTAACTCAAAATATTTTTGGCGTTGACCTTGACGAAAGAGCGGTTGAAATTGCAAAACTGAATTTATTTTTAAAAGCCCTTGACGGATTAAACATTTCAGACCTTCCACAGCAAAGAATCCTTCCGAATCTTTCTTTAAATATTCAGTGTGGTAATTCTTTGATATTCGGGAATGACCCCGAAAATATAAGTTTCAAATCGGAAGAACAACTTGATTTATTTGACCATTCATTCATTGGAAAAACCTACTTGCAAAAATTGGTTGATTTAAAAAATCAATTCTTTGAGGAAAATAATTTACAAATAAGAGAAAAGTTATTGGATAAAATTAGGGTGGCAGTAACATCAATTGAAAGAGAATATAATGAACCATTAGAACAATATTTTCCAAATCTTGACAGCATAAAACCATTTAACTATCACATTAAATATTGTGAGGTCTTTGACAAAGGAGGTTTTGATTGTGTAATTGGAAATCCGCCCTGGAGTGCAAAAATCAGCAACACCTTAAATAATTTTATTTCAGAACGATATGCTTTAGACGCAAAGAACTTAAACATTTTTGCACCGTTCCTTATACTCTCAATGAAATTAATCAAGGAAGATGGAATGATTGGTTTACTAATTCCCAAAGTTTTCATTAAAAATTCTTCATACCAACCAATCAGAGAAAATATAATTGACAATTATTCGCTTGTAAATCTTATTGACTTCGGTAAGTTTCCTAAAGTTGCTTCCGATTGCGTTAGCCCGATAATTTCAAGAGAGAAGAAACGGAAAACAGAATTAATCATTTATCAAAAGGACAATATTCAGAAGAGTTCGGTTAATCAAAAAATATTTAGTAAAAATCCGATATATGCTTTTTCATTCAGCATTACAGAAGATAAAGTAAAAACATTAGGAGCGATTGAAAAAAATACGGTTAAACTTTCGCCCGCTATTGCAAAGATTAAACGAGGAATTGAATTAGGACAAAAATCTATGGTAACGAGATGCCATAATTGTAGAACTTGGAATGAAGCGGGAGAAAAATATTACAATGAAAAAAATAAAAAGAAATGTAAATCGTGCGGGCACAAACTTACTTATGATAAAGTAACCTGCATCAGCAGTAAAACCAAATCACAAAAATATTCTAAGCATTGCCTTTCTGGCAAACAGATTGATTATTACCAAATCAAAGACGGATATTTTATCCTTAGCGAACTTAACGGCTTTGACTACAAAGATGACATTTCAAAAGGAGACAGAATTTTTATAAAGGAAATCGCCACACACCCAATCGGAGTGTTTTTAAACAGCAGAAAAAATTATTTTGCTTTTAACACTATAGTCGCAATTTATAACTGCAAGTATGATGCAAGATTCATTTTGGGTATTCTTAATTCACGACTGATGAGATTTTACTGGGAAACTACTTACAATTTAGGCGTTAAGTTAACAATGCACATGAGAATAGAATATCTACGAGAATTACCTATCAAAGAACCGAATTTGAAACAGAAAGGAGAAAAAGAAATTTATGATAGCATTATTAAAGATGTAGATGAACTTCAAGAGTTGGCAAGCAATGCAGAGCGGAACAAAATAAAAATTGAAGCAATCCAAAGCGATATAGATAAAAAAGTAGAGAAACTTTATGAAGTTGAAATTTCAGAATGATTTGATAAATAAAAAATGAAAACACAAGAAATATGTTACAAGTGTGGAGGGGCGGCAACAACACGAGAACATATTCCGCCTATCTGTTTATTTCCAGAAAAAAAAGATATTGGCGTTAATGACTTCAGAAATAATTTAATTACTGTTCCATCCTGCAGTGAGCACAATATTAAAAAATCAAAGGACGATGAATTTTTATTCACTTGTTTAGCGGGTGTAGTCGGAAATAATTTATTGGGTTACTTCCATACCCGAACAAAAGTCAAAAGAGCACTTGTCCGAAAAGGCAAAGATTCCATTTATACAATATTCAAAGACCCCGAGCATAAATATTTTAAAACAAAAGGCGGAAAAATTTATCCAGTCATTCAAGGTTCTCCGCACATTGACCGTTTAATAAAATGCTTTCAACATATTGCTTGCGGACTTTATTTTTCAGAATATAAAAAAGTTTTCAAAGGCGAATGTATTATTTTGATGGGGTTCTTAAAATACAAAGACGAGAATTTTGATAAAATAAAAATTTGGTGTAAACGAGCATTTGAATTACAATCTGAAAATTGGAAAATAAAAGGAACTAATCCAGAAATATTCAAATATCAATTTGGTGTCGCTGACAATAATGGACTCGTGCCTTTAAAAATGACTTTCTATGAAGGAACAGATGTGTTTGCATCATTCAAAGATGAAAATGCAAAAGAACCATTTGATTTAGCGACTAAATTAATTCAAAGTGGCATCAAGACAATTGTGAAATTAGGCGATGAGGAAACAATTGAGTTCAATTAATTCCTACGCATTGCACGCACATTTGCTTTTGCCCGGGTTTATTTTTTTATAGCGGAATAGGCAAAAGCAAAAGAGCGTGCAAGCCAGCCCAGACAAAAAGAAATTTTTAAAAATGCCCAACGCTCAACAAAAACAAAAGACAAAAATTTCGGTGGACAGTTTCGCATTTCATTCACCGCTTTTCTCGGCTGACAGTAAATTTGCAGATAGACAAATGATAAATAAAAAGTTCACAGCGGACAGACACTGCATCACGACAAACAAAAAGAAGGGTATGCACCTAATCGAGTAGCCCGCCCCGCCAATAGAACATGGCGGGGGGAGGCTCTCACACCACTGTATCCCGATATCTATCGGGAGGTCTCGTATACAGCGGTTCATTGAGTTGAGGAGCAACTTTGCAGTAATAGTCAAGCATGGATTCGTAACCTCTTTTCTTTAACCGTTGCAAAGTGATAGTAGTTATCAAAATCGGACTTTGAGCTACTGCCCATCCTCCCATTCTTGTCCTACTCCACGAATATGCATGGTTTTGGTCTATGCACTTCAAGATTCAGGATGCATTCCCGCTCCAGGCGCCTGGAAGAGCGTACCCGGTTGAGATATCCGTAGAGATAGAGTTTAAGGAGGCAGGCGGGATGAAAAGGCGGTCGTCCCTCGTCAGCGTGAGTCGCCTTTTCAAAGGCCATTTTATCAAAGGGGAGTTTCCCGACAAACAGGTCAATGAGCCGGACCGGATTGTCCCCGCTGATGGTTTGGTCAAGGGATGAGAACCCCACCTGGTTGCGATCTTGTCCAATGATGTAATTCATAGAGTAAAGATAGCTATCCCCCCCCCGCTTGTCAAGGATTTTCATTTAAAGTTATTCACAATTCATTGTTAAAATTGTATATCTTTGCGTTTGTAATCAGGTACAAATGGGAAATTAGGTTTTTTCACAAACTGCCGTTGGCGGTAATTGTAAAACGGGACTGACAAATTTTTAATTGGTTGAGATAATTTATTAAATTAGCATTATGTGGACAAACATTATTATATGGGTTTTGGCTTTATTTGTAGCCCTCGTTGTATTAAATTCCTACTATACCAGCATTTGGTTATTTAATTTGAATAAACAGACATTGCGAATAATTAGAATAGCAAGGCAGGAACTAATGGAATACTCTAAAACTGAAAAATATGCAAAAGAGATGAAAGAAGCGGCAAGCAAAAGCTATTGGGACTATTGCCAGTACCTTTTAGACTATAGCAAGCGTCTTTCATTTGAAGAATATTCAAAAAAGCATAATTTGGGTCGGGATTTTAGGTTGGAGGAAAATAGTTATATTAAAGCATTTGAAGACAATTATACATTTGGAAAGTTTTTATTAATGTTTTTCTTCCCTGTCTTTAATACTCGGGAAAGTTTAAATAAAACGAGAGAACTTTTAAAAATAATTAGAGATAACCATGTTCTATGCGACTTTGAGCCCATCTATAAAAAAGAAATGGGATTAAGTACTTCTTGGTTTACGAAAAATAGCGGATGCTCTTGTAATCATTTTCAAAAAACGCAAAACACAAAGGTAATTGGTCATGAGTTTACCGGATCAGGTGGAATGTCTCAAATCTGTTGGTGTAGGAATTGCCTTACAAGGTATAGAGGTGCTACTGTACCAGTAATTAATAAATAACAAGCCATTGACTGGCAACAGATGTCAATAAAATAAAAAAACTGCTTCTCATTGGACAATTTCGCACGGGCGGACAACAAAAAATAAAATAACAACACAGCGACAACTTTTTCTTCTCGGACAATTACGCACTCAATCGGTGGATGGTAGCGAACGACAAAAAAGAACAACGAACCGCTAATTGAGTAGCCCGCCCCGCCAATCCCGATAGTTATCGGGATACTCTTTGGACTTCGGTAAGATGTGCTACCTCATCCCTGCTACCGGCAGGCAGGCGTTCAGCCATGCCTCTGTATGCAGTTTCTGTTCGCCTGCCCCGTAGCGAAGCCTACCGGGGTCAGTACAGGCGTTTGTCGTAGATCCGCCTCAGGAGGACAGTCCCGCTTACTTCAGTGCATGGATTACTCCATACCACCTTGCGGCTTGCTAATGCTTCTCCGATGTATCGGAGCGCATAAGGGACTTTCACCCTCTGGGCTCTCTTTGATGTCAAAGAACTATATTTGCCATTCAGGGCACACACAGCGGGCTTGCGAAAATAGCGGTGACACTACCATGTTAAACTTTTGCGCATTTAATTTACTTTTGTATCGGGTGACAGTTGAAGTGCCTTTAATTCCGCTACTTCGCAAGCCCGCAAATCGTTATCGGTAATGGCAAAAAGACCGCGTTCCGGGACAGTTGACAACTTACCGACAAGGACAATTTTATTATAAGTAAATTTGACCCAAAATACAAAGACGCTTGAAAACACATCATAAAATAATAAACGGTGACAGCAGACAAATGACTGAGTTGGCAGACAATTCCGTGCATTTGGCTATTACTTCACCGCCCTACTGGCAACTCAAGGACTACGGGACAGACAATCAAATTGGCTTCCACGACAGTTACGAAAGTTATATCAACAATCTGAATTTAGTTTGGAAAGAGTGCTACCGCACTCTTCACAACGGTTGCAGATTGTGTGTAAACATTGGTGACCAATTTGCCAGAGCGGTTTATTATGGACGATACAAAGTAATTCCCATCAGAGAGGAAATTATTAAGTTCTGCGAAAACATTGGATTTGATTATATGGGTGCCATCATTTGGCAAAAGGTAACCACATCTAATACGACAGGAGGTGGAGTGCAGATGGGTTCTTATCCTTATCCACGAAACGGAATTTTAAAATTGGATTACGAATTTATTTTAGTTTTTAAAAAATTGGGGGACGCACCAAAGCCGACAAAAGAAAATAAAGAACTTTCAAAAATGACAGCAACGGAATGGAATACATTCTTTGCAGGGCATTGGAATTTTGCAGGAGCAAGGCAGGACAATCACATCGCAATGTTCCCTGAAGAATTACCGAGACGCTTAATAAAAATGTTTGCATTTGTTGGCGACACCGTGCTTGACCCCTTTGCAGGTAGCGGGACAACTAATCTTGCAGCAAAAAATCTTGGGAGAAATTCCATTGGATATGAAATCAACCCTGAATTTATTCCCGTCATAAAACAAAAACTTTCTGCAAATCAAAAGGACATTCACGATACGACTTTTGAATTTATGAAGGAGAAAACTAATTTTGATTTTGGAGCGGAAATTCAAAGACAACCATATATTTTCAAAGACCCACATACGCTTGACAAAAAAATTGATGTTAAGAAATTGCAATTCGGCTCTAAGATTGACAAAAATGGTTCGGCAAAGAGGGAAGAATTTTTTACTGTAAAAGAAATTATCAGTCCCGAAAAAATTCGATTAAGTAATGACCTGACAATAAAACTTATTGGCATTAAAGAAGATAAAATAAAAAATGGGAAAGCCATTACTTTTCTTGCAGACAAAACAAAAGGGAAAAGAGTTTTTCTTAAATACGACAATGTAAAATACGATAATGAAAAAAAATTACTCTGCTATTTATACCTTGAAAACAAAACTTTCATCAATGCTTATTTAATCAAAAACGGTTTGGTGCAAGTGGACAGTAAAACCGATTTTAAATACAAACAAAAATTCATTAACCTTTTTAACGCAGCCAATGCCCAAACCAATGCCTAAGCGATATTCAAAAGAATTCGGAAAGAAAGAGAAAGTTCTCAATTACGCCTGTCAAACTTATCAGTTATCTCGCCCAAACAAAGTCGGCACAGTGATGGCGCTCATTCGTGAATGTCAGCCGAAATCATTTGAAGAATGGCAGAAATGGTATTTTCAAAATGCCAATACAGACGGAAAAACTCCAAGCAAAATCACGAAAGAAAGTTTAGCAGAACTCGGTGAACGGCTCTATGTAAAAATCAAAGAGATTGTAATTCCAGAATGGACAGAAGCATTTAACCAACTTACATTACAGGACTGCGTTGATTATATTTTTAATCTAACCATCAACAGAACTTATGACGGTTTCATAAGAGAAAAATCAGTTATTGAAGACAACCTTGCAAAACATTTTCCTAATGTAAAGTTTGTAGAAAGCGACCCCGAACTTGACCACGCTGGCGACATTGACTACCTCGGCTGGGTGGACAAAAAAGCATTTGGCATACAAATCAAACCCGTTACAGCAAAAGCAAATTTTGGCAACTACTCTGCGACAGAAAGGATGAGAGCAAGTTTTAACGACTTCACAAAAAAATTTGGCGGACACGTTTTTATTGTGTTCAGCATTGACGACAGCATAAGAAACGAAGAAGTAATCGGACAAATCGCAAGTGAAATTAAACGACTCTCAAAATAGCGGACGACAGAGCCACATACCGCCAACAGCGGGTTTAAGAAATGCGGGGTGACGAGCAAATTGAAAGTGTGTGCAATTAATTTACCTTTGTGCGTATGGACAATGGACACCCATTTTATCCTCGCAAAAAAACACAGCGGCAATTCCTGACCGTTATGCGGCAGCTTAAAAGACGACACAACGGTAAAAAACAGAAAGGCAAAATGAATAGACTAATAATAACAATTTCAATTGTAACAATTCTTACAAGTTGCAACTCGACAAATAAAAAAACAAATAAAATGGAAGAACAAAAAAATGAAACGACAAACACAGTTTCAACTAACGACACAACCCCTAGGGTAACGGGAATTGGTGGAATTTTCTTTTTTTCTGACAATCCCAAAGAAACGAAAGAATGGTATCGTAAGAACTTGGGACTTGAAACCAATGAGTATGGTTCGAGTTTTGAATTTAGAAATGCAAACAGACCTGAGGAAATTAATTATCTCCAATGGAGTCCTTTTAAAAAAGGCAGTGAATATTTCGCACCTTCAAAAAAGGAATTTATGATTAATTATCGAGTTCAAAATATTGAAGGGCTCGTAAATAAACTAAAAAAAAACGGAGTGACAATTGTTGATGAAATTGAGACTTTTGAGTATGGGAAATTTGTTCACATAATGGACTCAGAAGGAAACAAAATAGAACTTTGGGAACCAATTGACAGTGTATTTACTGCAATGGGCGGAAAGACGACTAAATAATAAAGAACGACACACTGTATGCAAGAAAGCCGACCGCATAACAGCACCTTGCCAAAAGCGGGGCGGAAGTGCCTCGCAGACACCTTCGTGCAGGGTGAAAGTTCAGTTCTCCGAATAAACGGTAGTGCTGAAAACCTCCGCCATCGCAAATCTGCAAAACGTTAGCGGTCATTGTAAGACAGAACGACACGAACTTTAAATAGAAACCAATTAAAAACAAAACTTATGGACACTTTATCACCAAACATTTTTGTAAAAGACATCAACAAGACAATTGACTTTTACCGACAATTAGGATTTGAATTAATAACAACCGTTCCCGACAAAGGCGACTATGTTTGGGCTATGATGACTTGTGGCAAGGTTACTTTTATGTTCCAAACTTTTGACAGTTTAGCCGACACATTGCCTGCAATCAGCAGACAAGACGGTGGCTCACTTTTGTTTTACATCGGACTGAAAAACATCAGAACATTTTTTGACAGCATAAAAGATAAAGTGACAGTTGTTAAGGGACTTGAAAAAGCATTTTATGGCGCGACCGAATTTTCTATTACGGACAACAACGGATATGTATTAACATTTGCTGAAGATGAATAATACCACGACAAATGACAGCAACAAAAATTTTTCCAAACATTATTTCGCAACATCCGACAGCGGACATTCCCATTGACGGAGTTACATCTCATCTCGTTCAAGCGGGACAGCAACAATTTGTTTTTATGCAGTTTGACAAGGACTGTGAAATTCCAGAACATTCACACGAAGCACAGTGGGGCGTTGTGCTTGACGGGACAATGGAATTAACCATTGCGGGACAAAAAAGAATTTTAACAAAGGGCGACAGTTATTTCATTGACAAAAATGTTAGACATTCAGCAAAAATTAAAGCGGGTTACACCGACTTGACTTTGTTTAATCAAGCCGACAGGTATAAAATAAGAAAATGAACTTCACAGCGGACAGATACAACACGACAACGAAAGACAGAAGGGCTACTGCTAACAAGTGCTTTAATGCAAGCGGGGGAACATAGCGTATTTAAAATTTTGTATCTTCGTATTAGCATTGTAGCGGTGGACAGGTGAGTAGCTCGTAATCCCCGCCTGCATAAAGCACTGAAACGTTAGCCACAATGCAAGACGACAGAACAGTATTAACTTTGCAAACTAAAAGTGCGGTGTCAGCACTATAATCACTGACGACAATAAAATGAAAACAACACTACTCATTCTATTGACAACTTGGTTTACTTTAACTGCCGTACACGGACAGACAAATGTTTACCATCCTTTTCCCGACTCAAATGCAGTTTGGAACGGAACATTTAATGGAGGACTAATGGGTTGCTGGGAAAGTTATTCCTACACCATTAATGGGGATACGCTTATTGGTAGTTTTGTATACCATAAACTTTATATTCCATATGTTCAAACAAACGGAATTTGTGGACTAATTCATATTGCAGGATATAATGGCTGTTTTAGACAAGATATTCCAGATAGAAAAATTTATTATATTGCACCTGATGATTCTACGGAGGATTTGCTTTTCAATTTTAATCTTCAGGTAGGGGATACTATTTATGGTTTTAACAGGTTGGGTTGTACTCAACTGACAGACACAATTACTTTAATTGATTCTACATTAATTGGAACAGATTACCGTAAGAGATGGTATTTTGGTGCTTCACCGGAAATTAATGCTATGATTGAAGGAATAGGGTTTTATTCCGGATTATTAGAAGGATGTGCTGGAGGAATGCTTGACGCTCCTAGCTACATGCTTAACTGCTTTAAGCAAAATGGTATCACCATTTATCCAGACACTACCACGAACTGCCAAATCGTTACTTCCGTTAATTCAATAGACAAATTATTAAGCGTGGTAAAAATTTATCCTAACCCATTATCCATTTTGACAACTTTACGGTTAGACAAATATTTAAGTGACGCATCCCTAACTGTTTACAACTCATTCGGACAAAAAGTAAAACAAATAAAAAATATAACAGGGCAGACAGTTACTCTGCACCGTGACAATTTACCAAGCGGACTTTATTTCATTCGGCTGACACAAGACAATAAAATAATTACAGCAGACAAGTTAGTAATCGCGGACAAATGACACGACTATACAACGACAGTTGCACTGTGGCTAACACGGGGCTTGTCGTAAGCGGGGTGGACGAGCAATTTTTACCTTTGTGCCTCGCAATTAGTTTTGTGGCGGGGGACAGGTGAGTAGCCCGTAATCCCCGCCTACGCAAGCCCCGAAAACGTTATGCACAAGGCGTAGGACGACCGTAAAAGCGACTTACCTTCGTGCTTTAAAACGGACAATTCAATGACAAGACAATTTCAAACCGACACTCAAACCGACCGCAGAAAAAGAAAATTTAGTTTTTTTGCCAACGCTCTTTTAAAAAGAAAAAATAAATTTGCGACACATAATGCAAGAGTAGCGCAAGCAACACAAAGCGACACGCAAACCAAAGCTTACGCTACACTTGCATTTTTTCCAACGCCTTTTTACTGACACGACCATAATGGTATCCGATAATCTTTCAAAAAATAATTACTTTTACAAACAATTTTAAAAATAAAAATAATGAAAAAATCAATTACAATTTTAACAGCAACGCTTCTACTCGTTGGACAGGTGAGTTTTGCGCAAGACGCAAATTACTCACAACAATTAATTAATCAAGTAGAAAGTATTAAACAATCTGTTTCTGTTTCATCAAAACAAGAAAAATTACATAAACATTGTTTAACTGCGTATTTATCAGAAGCAAAAAAGAACTGGGAAAAGCTAACTCCAGCAGCTAAAGATTATTTTAAAGTTTTGATGGTAAGACCAACATTAACTGGACCAGAAGTGGTTTTTTATTCAACTTATTTTGACATTCATTACACTCTTTCTGGTGATGACGCAGTTGACCCGACAGATAATGACGCTAATGGATACCCTGATTATATTGAGCAGTTAGCACAAATTGCTGACTATGTTTATCAAACGGACAGTGCAAGGGGATTTACTGAACCCCCTGCTGATGGTGCGGGTGGCTCTGATTATTATGATATTTATCTGCTTGGTCCAAATAATTCAGATATGAGCGGTGCTTATGGTTTTGTAGCCCCCGAAAATAATATTGGCGATAATCCAAAATCTACCACGATTACTGAAATTTATGCTTCTACAAGTTGGATGGCATTGAGAAGTGATGAATATGTTTCACTTGGTGGAATAGATGGGCTTAAAGTTACTGCGGCTCACGAAATTTCTCACTCATTTGATATGGGATATAACGCAAATCTATCGTTCTTTTTTATGGAAGCAAAGGGGCCGTGGGAAGAACAATTAATATATCCCACAAATCCTGATAATTTTCAGTATTTAATGGAAATATTTGGAACTCCTGATGTTGCAATGAATTGGGATAAAGTAATTGATGGATCTGGTTATGATTTACATATGTATGGTGCTTGGATTTTTAACAAATATCTCACGGAAAGAACAAATGATAATATCATAAGAAAAATTTTAGAACGATGTATTGCTTGCAACAACGACTATGCTTGTGAAATAACGGGCTACAACAACGAATTAACTGCAAATTGGAGCAGTGATTTTGAAACCATTTTTGGAAACTGGTTAATCGCAAATGTGGTAATGGACAATGACCCTGGTTATACTCCATACATTTATTCCAATGCAAACGCTTATGGAAATTATATTGATAGCAGTGGTGGTTTGAATATTGAAGATGTTATTACATACACTGGAACAACAGTTAATTGGGATAGCGACATTGACGGAAATGAACGCTTACAAAGATTAAGCGGAGATTATTTGGAAATTAATCCTAATCAGAATTTTTCTTTGACATTTACTCCAAATAATCCTATTGCTGAATTGGACTTGGTTCTTTTGAAAGTCAATTCAACTTCGGGAACATTAACAGTTCAGCCGTCTGTCGTTTCTGGTAACAATCTGATTATTAATGTAACCGACCAAGCAAATTACGATGGTTTTGTTGCGATTATAGGAAGATTAGACGCTGATGTTGCAGACACTTTATCGGAACAGTATACATTAACAATTGATGGAGTTACTGGTGTTCCGAATGTAAGCAATATTGAAAAAATTTCAATTTATCCAAATCCTGTAAAAGATAAATTAATACTTTCTGGACTATCGGATAAAGAAAATTTTACTTTTGAAATCAAAGATGTGTTAGGGAAAAAAGTTTATTCTTCCGTAAGTATTGTTGAACACGAGAGATTTATCGCTGATGTTACAGATTTGGATAACGGAGTTTACTTTTTAACATTGACAGATAGCAATAAGAAAAGTAAAACGCATAAGGTTATTATTTCAAAATAATTAAGAGTAAAGCAACGCTGGCAAAATTGTCAGCGTTGCTTATTTTACAATTTTCAAACTGAAGAAAACTATGAAACACTTATTCATTCTACTTTTTTTGTTTGGTTCGTGCAGTGTTACAAAAAAAAATAACAGCACAAACAATAAAAATTCAGACACATACGAAAACACTCATATTGAGATGACAAAAACAGCGTGTCACGGAAAATGTCCTGTCTATAAAATCACTATACAAGGAAATGGAAAAGCAATTTACGATGGACAAAATAATGTTGATAAAATTGGCAAATACGAAAAATTGCTTTCAAAAGAAGAAATAGATAACTTAATAAAAAAGTTTGAAGAAGTTAAGTTTTTTGAATTTAAGAACGAGTATTTTGCAAAAGCGACAGATTTACCAACGACATACTTAGAGTTCACTCATAAAGAACAAAACAAAAAAAAATCACCACACTTCCAAAGTTTGTGAAATAAGCTTGCAATCCAACACAAGACAAAAAATAAAAAATGCCCTCACAAAAAAACTAAATTTTCTTGCGACCGCACAGCCGACATAGACACGCAGACCGACAGCAAGCAAGCGTGACAGCGTAACCTGACACTGATGAGTTTCATAGTGGGGGACAATCGCCCTGTGCATAACACGGGCTTAAAAGAAATGGCGGGTGACGAATAAATTTGTAGGTCTGTGCTTTCTATTTACTTTTGTGCGGGGCGACAGTGACGAGCTTTTAAACCGCCACTTCTTTAAGCCCGAAACGTTGGTGGCAATGGTTTTTGCGAGCGTTCACCCTTACAATTTCCAAGCAACCCGACATGACAGTACACCTTGATTTCTTTCAGGACATCAACCCGCTTGCCGACACTAAAGGTTAAATTTTGCCCAGCCGCACTTAAAAAACACCAACGCAGCAAGCACAATTAAAAACCGCACAAGGCAGCGCGACACCAAAGTTTTTAATAGCTTGCTCCAAAGGATTATCGTATTTTCTATTACTTTTGCAATCAGAAAAATAATAGATAAACCATGCAGTTTATTACACCAGATATGGAACACGTTTTTAAATTATGGACAATTTTATTTGTGGTTACTATTTATTCTTGTAACTCAGAAAACAGCAGCGAAATCTCAACCGGCATTGAGCAAAGAGAAAAAGTATCTGATACAGGGTCAAATAATAATGCTATTGTTATTCCTAAAGAATTAGATAGTGTAAGAGAAACCGAAATGGACAATTCAGTCCTTTCGGCAGATACGGTTACATCCGAAAAAATAATGATTGCATTAACTGGAATGTATAGAAAAGGTGACAAAGAACACCTGATTTCTGGAGATGGTAAGCAATGGTATGGTGTTTTTACAAATGTAGATGGTCCTCCTAAATACAAAATAATACCAACGATTTTACATATTAAAGATACTGTTGATGAAGGCGATATAACGTATGATGAATACGAAAAGACACCTAATAGCATAATTATTTCTGCCGATAATAATAAGGATAACTGGAATAACTGTCTGTTTTTATTTAAAGGTATTAAAACAGCAGCAAAACAGGAAAAAAATTATCCCCAGTAATTTATGGCGTCAGCATAAGCAGCACCGATCACTTTGATTTATATGCCGAAGGAATAGTTATTTTGGATTCAAGTGAAGCCCCAAGGAACCAGTCTTGCAATGATGGGTATTCTTCGGGTGATGGGGTAGTGATTAAAAATTATTCCATTTTTTTAATAAATGATGTTTATCATGCAGATATTGACAGGTGGACAGTTGGGAAAAAATATGTTTTATTACCCAGTAGTAACATTTGTAATAATGCTATACCAACAATAAAGTTTATTGGCGATTTGGATGGGGATGAAATTCCCGATTTCCTGTTGCAATATCGCCATAAAATGGCATGGAGCATTGTTCTGCTCTTATCTTCAAAAGGTTTTAAAGAGGTTGCAGAGTTTTATGAAGGCACGGGATGTTAAAAGACATGAATAATAAGAAACTACTGATTTTAACATGAGAAAAAAATTACTCTTATACCTTCTGGCAATTCCATTATTTTCCTGTCAATCTGAACAAGGAAGTAAAGAACTGAATGAGAAAACAGTTTCTGAGCGGAATCAATTAATACAAAATTTGAAAAAAGAAAATGACTCTTTGAAACAAGAAATTAATGACACCCCAAAAATTGGAGTTGACAATAATAAAAATGAGAAAATAAACCCCCAATATGACAAACTTCTTAAAAATGAGAACCCAACAAAAGATATTCAAATATTAATACCGGGTAAATTTTGGTATGGCTATTTTAATGATGATGTGAAAAAATTGGAGTGGTATGGTATTTTTCAACAAAAAGATACATTTATAATCAAAAAAACTAATTTAATTTTAGAACCGACCTCTTGGGGAGATGAGAAGGAGGGTGGGAAATTTGTAACAACCACTATTGGAATGGGTACACCAATAATATTCATAGCAGGTCTTAAAGACGCTCAAGAGGGAAAAATACAATCAATAAAATTAGAGAAAGCGACTCTAAATCCCGGAGAGGTTATGCTTTTAAAATTCAACGGTTGGGAAATATTTTTTGGTGCATATGGAACAATTATCCCATATGGAGATATTTTAGATTACCTTTTGGAAATAAGGTCACATAGAAAATTGCCCAAAAATGAAAGTAAACAGCAAATATTCGCTGGAGGAGCAAATTTAAAATACGACACCTATTCATTTTATTGGGCTGGTGACATTGATAGAGATGGCTTACTTGACTTAATAATGGCTTTATATTCCGATGGTGGTAATCGAATAGAATTATTTTTATCATCAAAAGCAGAAAATGGACAATTAATTAAAAAAGTAGCAGAGTTTTCATACAAAGATTATATAGGATGCTGACTGGACAAAAAAACACCATCCACGTTGTTAAGCACATTTACTTTTGCCCTGTTTTCTTTTTTAAGGTATATGGCAAAAGTAAAAGAGCTTAACAACCCAACAAAAAACGCTTCGCAAAATTTAACCTTTTCATCCCGCTTGGCGACCGCTCAAAAAAATCGTTTCTCGTGGACAAGTACGAAGCAAATCAAGTGTTTCAACCTCGTGGTCAATGTATCGGTTGACAGCACTGGAAATTCCGGAACCATTTGACCATGGTTTTCCGGGAATCACTGACCATGATGATCCGGTTTTGATTGACCATACAGATTCGGGTGATAACGAAGGAGTTAAGTTGTTTTTGTTTCTTTGACCCTGTGCCGGTCAGTTTGCTCCGGAATGAGGTGGTCAGTTACCCAGGAATTTCCACTTAAAGGGTAAATAAAAATTCTCAAATGGCAGCCATCAGCAGATTAATATCCTTGTACGGCAGGTTAAATAATTCACCGAGTAATTTGTTCGTAAGTATCCCTTTGTAGAGGTAAACGCTGTTGCGCACACCGCTGTTTTTCCTCATCATGCTTTCCAACCCGCCTTCTTCGCCTATTCCGAGTAATATGGGGGCGAAAATACTGCTTAAAGCATACGAAGCGGTTCGGGATACACGGGAAGCAATATTGGGAACGCAGTAGTGGGTTACTCCATATTTCTTGTAAACCGGGCTGGCATGGTTGGTTACCCTTGATGTTTCAAAGCAACCGCCCTGGTCAATGCTGACATCCACAATTACAGATCCGAATTTCATACAGCTGACCATGTCATCCGATACCACGCAAGGTGTACGGCCAAAAGGTGCACGTAAGGCGCCTACTGCAACATCGGCAGTGCGCAACGTTTCTTTCAACAGTTTCGGTTCTATTATTGAGGTATAAATTCTACGTCCTATGAGGTTCTGCAGCCGGGCTAACTTATAGATGGAATTATCAAATATTTTGACTGTTGCCCCAAGGCCAAGTGCCGCCATCGCTGCAAATTCGGCAACCGTGCCGGCTCCCAAAATCACCACTTCCGCAGGAAATACACCCGGGATCCCTCCCAGCATATAACCGGGACCGTCATTGGCGTTGCTCAGGTATTCAGCCGCTATCAGGATGGATGTGGTTCCCGCTATTTCTCCCATGGCGCGTATGACCGGGAAAATCCCCGTTTCGTCCATGATATAGTCATAGGCGATTGCCGTGATCTTTTTATCCATCAACCGCCTCAGGAAATTTTCCGGCTGAACGGTTAACTGCAGGGCGGAAAGTAAAATATGGTTCGGCTGAAGTAATTTGATCTCATCTATGGTAGGAGGATTCACCTTCAGGATCATATCGGCCTTAAAAACATCTTCTTTGGATAATGCGATTTCGGCACCCACATCGCTGTAATCCTTGTCCTGGAAACTTGCCGACTTCCCGGCTTCGGTTTCCACAATAATCCTGTGTCCGTGATTATGAAGCAAGCCGGCTGCTTCCGGTACAAGGCATATCCGGGTTTCGTAGAAAGCGGTCTCCTTGGGTAAACCGATACTGAGTTGCTTTTTCTGCTTTTTCACTTCAAGCATCTCTTCCTGCGGTTGCATACCTCCTCCTTTACTGAAACCGAATGTTGCCGAATAACCGGATAAAACCATTAGAGGTGAAATTATTGTGGACTGTCTTAATTTACATTTTTAAAAAGCCAATTACCAATTCCCAAGCCAAAGGCGGCAGGTACCGACTCACAAATTCCATAAAAAAAAACCTGCGACTCGGATACCTTGGTTCTGGAATTTGAATTTCCTGGGACTTGGTGCTTGGGTCTTGGTTCTTGGGACTTATTTTTTTGCAAATTCAAGTTTATTGAATGAATAACGAGTGATACAAAATTTAAACTTTCCTGGTTACTGAAACAATAAAACTCCTCCCCCCCTCTTGAGGTGTTTGAGCAGCGGAACCGGGTTCATTTTCACGAAATACAGCCACTTGTACGAAATCAGGAGGTAAAAGTTGCCGGAATTTTTCAGGCCATTCAATAAAACAATAATTTCCGCTGAAAAAATATTCCTCATACCCGAGGTCAAGTATTTCTCTGACCCTTTTAACTCTATAAAAATCAAAATGATATATTCTTCCTGCCACAGGGCTCTCATATTCATTTATTATGGAGAAGGTAGGGCTTACCACAAAATCAATAACCGAAAGTTTACGGCAAATTGCCCGGATAAGGGTGGTTTTTCCTGCACCGAGATCACCGGATACTGCAAATATCTTCAGTCCCTCTCCCAATGTAAGTACCTGTCCGGCTATATCATCAAGGTCACGGATTGAAGAACAGTAAAGGGATGATTTTTTCATGATCCGGTTGAAAATTTTTGTAAAAAATGACGGATTGCGGTTTACCGGCAAAGATATAATGTATACATTTGTCAACTGACGATGCGGATTATGGATCTTGAGCGTTATATTACCGGCCTCCTCGCGAAAACCGATTGTGTTATTATTCCCGGTTTCGGTGGGTTTATTGCAAACCGGGTTCCTGCAAGGGTTGACCCTGCAAGGAACATCATTCATCCCCCTTCAAAAAAAATTTCCTTTAACTGCGAAATCCGGCACAATGACGGATTGCTTGCCTCTCATATTGCATTAATGGAGAAAATTCCCTATGAAGAATCCATGAACAGGATCAAACGGGCAGTTGGCGCACTGCAGAATGGGATTGAAGAAAAGGGCATATATGAGTTCGGCAGTATCGGTTGTTTCAGGATGAATCCTGAAAATAAATTATTGTTTACCCCTGATCCCGGGTTCAGGATGATTCCGGATTTTTTCGGACTGGAACCCCTGACCATACAGCCGATTGAGGTACTTGATAAAAGCGATGCAAAACACGGTATCAGGGAACTGGATTCGCAATTTTTCTACCAGAAAAGAGAAAGAAAACACCTTCTTATAGCTGCGTCTGCCGCTATTTTTCTTCTTGCCGGTTCATTTATTTTATTCGCACTCAATCGTTCCTGGTTACATGAGTTCAAAATAAATTACAGTTCATTTGACATCTTTAAGGAGGAAAATAAATCCTATTCCGCAAGGGATACTTTATTCACGGTACTGCAGCCGGCAGCGGTTCCCGATACTGTTGAGATATGGCTGAATAAAATTTCATCGGATACCCTGAAAACAAGGTCAGTTGCAGATGATGAAGAACCAGCCGTAATTTCTTCAGGCGAAAAACAATACTTTATCATCGGGGGGTGTTTTAAAATTTATGCAAATGTTGAAAAATTCATCCGTAAAGAAAAAAAGAGGGGATTTAATCCTGAAATCGTTGATAAAACCGGCAACGGCCTTTACCGGGTTTGTTATGATAAATATTCTACCCGCTACGAAGCCCTGAAGACATTGAAGAAAATCAGGGGTTCAATGAATGGCGATGCGTGGCTGCTGGAAGGGTAAAATTAAACTCCGTTTATCAAAACTTCCGGAGTCCCGATAGTTATCGGGAAAACTTCGGAAGTTTTATTATGTCCAGGTTAATCCGTATCCTGATAATAATTTTCAGCACCTGGGCAATAGTGCTGGTTGCCGGGTGCCTCCTTCAGAGAAAAATGATTTTTTATCCTGAAAAATTACCGCGCAGTGAAAAATTCGAACTTGCTGCCGGAAAGAACCGGGAGGTATTTATTTCCACTTCAGACAGCCAGGTCATAAACGGGATTTTTTTCAATGCCGACTCACCTAAGGGAGCGATTATTTACCTGCATGGCAATGCCGGCAGTTTGCGATCATGGCAATACATTTGGAATGATTTTAAGGATTTCAACTATGATTTGCTGCTTATTGATTACAGGGGATATGGAAAAAGCACAGGGAAAATTTCTGAAGATGGACTCTACAGGGATGGTGAGGCATGTTTTCAGTTCCTGAAAAGCCGGGGATATGATGAAAAGCAAACCATTGTCTACGGGAGATCAATAGGTACCGGTATTGCGGTTGAACTGGCATTACGGAAAAATTGCAGATCACTGATCCTTGAAACTCCATATACTTCATTGCCTGATCTGGCCAATAATTTCTATCCATTTCTTCTTCCAAAATTGTTTCTCAGTTTCAGATTCAATAATCTTGAAAAAGCGCCTTCAATAAAATGTCCCGTTCTTATATTGCATGGCGACTTTGATGAAATAATTCCCGTAAGTCATGCACACAAACTACTGGGAGCGTTCAAATCAACAAAAGAAATTGTAATAATTCCATCCGGTAACCACAATAACCTTTCTGCATTTCCTGAATTTCAAAATGCTTTGCGGAAATTCCTCGCACCGTAATAAACAGGGGATCCGTTTGCTTCTTCATTCTGCACTGACTTTTGTATATTTCAATGCCAGTTGACGTACAGGAAAGTACGATGAAATAAACCCGATAAAAAAGACAGTCAGGAAAACATACAGGTAATCGGTCGCTTCAAATTTCACCGGGTAAGCATCAATGATCACATTTTCCTGGAATGTTATGACTTTATATTTTATCTGGATGAAGCAAATGACGGTGCCTGCAATCAGCCCCGAAATATTTCCGATAAGGGAAATAAAAATTCCTTCCAGCAGGAAAATTCTTTTTATCATCGTGTCATCAGCGCCCATACTTTTCATTATTGCAATGTCATTTTTCTTGTCAAATAGGAGCATGGTAACCGAACCGGTAAGATTGAAAATGGCTATAATGAGGATAAGGGTTACGATTAAAAAAACTCCCCACTTCTCCGATTTCATGATTTTATAGAGCAGTTCGTGCTGCATCGGGCGGTCAAGGACGATAAAATTATTCCCGGCAACTTCCCTTATTTTTCCGGTTAATTTTTCCTTCTGATCATCAGACGCTTTTTCCGAAAACATTACTTCAACATAAGATAATTGTTCAGCCAACTGCAGCATTTCGCGCGCAAAACCGAGCGGTACTATCGCATATTTTGAATCAAAATCCTGCTGGATGGAAAAGATGCCACCGGCAATAATGGACCGGGTACGGAAAGCATCGTCCCTTATGGATAAAGGCGCACCCGTGCTGCTCTTATCGGGAGCATAAAACGTTAAAGGGTTAAAAATATCCCCGATTTTCAGTCCCACTTTATCGGCAACATCATAACCGATAACGGCAAAGCGCTGACTGTCCTTCTCCAGGATAAATTCTCCCGCCACCATCCTTTCTCCGATGCCTGCCCGGTTCAAAAATTCACCGCTTACGCCCTTCATTACCGCTATATGGTGTTTATCTTTATACTTCAAAAGGATAGTTTCCTCAACTACACCGGTCAGGCAAGCGACTCCCTGCAGTTCTTTGATTTTTTCATAAGGAAATTGACGGGCTGCAAAAAATTTTCCTTTTACGGGTTTGATTTTCAGTTCCGGATCAAAGGCATCATATAACGACAGGACAAGGTCTTCAAGCCCGTTGAAGGCGGAGAGTGCGGTGATAAGCGACATGGTTCCGAACGCGATCCCGGCAATGGCAATAAGAGTGATGAAATGGATGATGTTGCGCGATTTTTTATGGCGAAGGTACCGGAGAGATACCCATAAGGGGAAGTTCATCGTACGATTTAAAACAGATTAAGCAAAAACGAAGGTACGAATAAGAAATTTTACAGATGAATTTGAATTTTTTGTAAAATTGCACCCCAAAATCAGAACCCTATGAACACCCCGATTTTTTCAGTTATAACGGCAAGTTTTGTAACAGGAACCTTAATGCATATTGACCTCAGGGCACAGCAGGTTAATGATGCGGCACTTCTGACCATTGCAGGTGAACGGGTATATCTTTCGGAATTTAAGAGCATCTTCATGAAGAACACAAAAAAAGATACCCTGAAAGATGAAAAAGAAATAGAAGAGTACCTTGAATTGTTCACCAACTATAAACTTAAAGTCAGGGAGGCGCGCGCTATCGGCATGGACACCACGAAATCCTTCCGGGATGAATTGAAAGGTTACCGGAGCCAGTTGACCAAACCCTACCTTACGGATACTGCTACTGAAAACCGTTTACTGAAGGAAGCATACCAACGGAAATTATCCGATATAAAAGCCAGCCACATCCTCGTAAAAGTGGCTCCTGATGCCGATCCGAAGGATACCGCTATTGCCTATAAAAGGATTATGCAATTGCGGAACAGAATTATAAAAGGCGAACCGTTTGCCAAAGTTGCGCGCGAAACATCAGAGGTGGGCTCGGCAAAAGATGACGGAGGAAATTTCGGCTGGTTTACGGTCTTCCGGATGGAATACCCGTTTGAAAGTGGCGCATATAACGCAAAGCAGGGCGAGGTTACCCTGCCGGTGCGCTCTTCACTCGGTTATCACCTGGTGCAGGTGACCGGAAGGAGAGAGGCAATGGGTGTGGTAAGAGTGGCGCATATTTTAATGGCAATACAGGGTAAAACAAAAGAGGATTCACTGAAGGCAAAAAGACAGATTGACGATATTTATGAAAAATTGAAAAGCGGATCAAAATTTGAAGAACTCGCAAAGCAATTCTCTTCCGACAAGTCGTCAGGCATGAGAGGAGGTGAAATTCCTCCCTTTAAAGCGGGTGAGATGGTGGATATTTATGACGAAACCGTTTATGCACTGAAGAATGAAGGGGATTATTCAGCGCCTTTTTTAACCGATAACGGCTGGTTTATTGTAAAAAAAGTTAACCGTAAACCGGTACCTCCTTTAGACGAGATCAAAGAAGAATTGAAAAACCAGGTGCAGAAAGACGGAAGGTATAAATTTGCGAAAACCGTTTTTGTCTCCAAAATCAAAAAAGAATATGGTTTTAAAGAAAACAGGAACGTCCTGAAAACTGTGACCCCGCTCATTGCTGATTCCTATTTTGAAGGAAAGTGGAAAAAACCATCTTCAGCATATTCTGAATTTTTGTGCTCGCTTGGTAAAAAACAGTTTACCCTCCAGGACCTGGTCAATTATATGGAAAAAACTCAGAGAAGGAAAACCCGGTCATCAATACCTTTTATCGTGAATGAAAGTTATACCCGGTTTGTGGATGAAGTTTGTACACAGTACGAAGATGAAAATCTTGAAATTAAATACAAACCATTTGCCGAACTCATGAAGGAGTACAGCGATGGAATCCTTCTCTTTGAACTTACCGATAAAAAAGTGTGGTCCAAAGCCATTAAAGACACAATCGGGCTTCAGAAGTTTTATGAAGAAAACCGTAAGAGTTATATGTGGGAAGAACGTGCAGATGCAGATATCTTCCGTTGTAAAGATGATGCAGCAGCCGTAAAAATAAGAAAGATCCTTGAAAAGAGTTTAAAAAAAGGATATACCGTTTCCGGTATCTTAAAACAGGTCAATACCGACACCGTAAATAAAATCCTATCGGTTGAAGAAGTGCGCCTGGTAAAAGGGGAGCAGGATTTTATCAGTCCTGATGAGTGGAAACAGGGTTTGACAGCGAACTCAAAAAAGGACGGGAAAACCGTATTCCTCAACATAAAAAAGATAATACCGCCTGAGCCCAAATCGCTTAAGGAAGCCCGCGGCATTGTCACAACCGACTACCAAAATTTCCTTGAGCGCGAATGGATGGATGAACTGAGAAAAAAACATCCTGTAGTGATGGGTAAAGATGCGGTTTCAATCATCAAAGCATTATCAAAATAGGATGTTTTTACTGTCGTCCCGGGGTTTTCCCTATCACTCTTTTTTTCTGCATTTCCTTCGCCTTTGCTTAGTAATTATCCTTCCCGGTTGCGGCAATAACGGCAACAGTAATAAATCGTCAAAACCACTGGCGCGCGTTTATAATAAATTACTCCTGCCTGAGCAAATTCCGCCACATTTAAATTTCGGAACAACTCCGGATGATTCAAGTGCCGTCTTGTCCGACTTTATTGACGAATGGGTGCAGAATACCCTCATCATCCGCTATGCAGAAACAGTGCTTGCCGACAGTTTAAGGATGGATGATATTGAGAGGAGATATTCAGAATACCGGTCGGCATTGATCCTGCATGCTTTCAGGCATGCGGTGTTGTCAAAAGAGCTGGATACAAATATTACCGGTCAGGATATTACTGCATTCATAAGTGAGAACCGGTTTGATACCCTTGCCGGTGATTCAACCCGGTTGTACCGTATTCGCACGGTGATTATAAACGAAAGGAAAAAACAGGTTGTAGCCCGGGCGATTGAGAAATTGCAGGAAGAAGCGCTGAAGAGGAACGCAATACAGATATTCTGATATTATACTGACGGAATTTGATTTTGCAAGTATCCAAAATCAAATTCATCAGTATATCCTGATCTGAATGATTTGTTCTGACGATAGATGTCAGGATGCTGTACCGAAGCGTCAGCACAAAATCATTCAGCATCAGAATAAAATATTATGGGTACCGGTAATATAAACGATACGCGGCCGATCGGTGAATTACTCAGGGAAATGTTTGAGGTCTATTCGCTCAAAAATAAAATGGGCGAAGTGGAATTATCAAAATTATGGAAGGAATTGCTGGGATCGGCAACAGTAAAGCATACGAAGAATATTTTTTTCAGGGATGATGTTTTGATTGTCGAACTCGACTCGGCTGTTTTACGCAGTGAATTATTTCTAACCAAAGAAAAAATCCTTAAAACCGTTAATGCAAAATTCGGAAGCGGTACGGTTAAGGATATTATTTTCAGGTAACAGGATTACACCCACTCAGTCCGGTTAAAAAAGAAATTACTTTCGATTACAGCATTTTCATCGCTGTCGGAACCATGTACGGCATTTGATTCAAGGGATTTTCCGAATTGTCTCCGGATGGTTCCTTCTGCCGCCTGTGCCGGATTGGTGGCGCCAATAAATTTCCGGAAGTCAGCAACACTATTATCTTTTTCAAGAATAGCGGCAACAATGGGTCCCGAACTCATATATTTCACAAGCGACTCATAAAAGGGTTTTCCTTTATGGACGGCATAAAACTGACCTGCCTGGCCTGGTGTAAGATGCACCAGTTTCATCGCCCTGACGATGAATCCGGCTTTAATGATCCTGTCGAGGATCGCACCGCCATGTCCTTCGCGCCATGCATCGGGCTTTATCATGGTTAACGTAATAGTACCGCTCATAACCGTAAAAGTGAAGCGTCAAAAGTAGATAAAATAAAAATTACCTTTGCCGCTTCAAAATTTTATGACAAACGCACAACTAAAAAAAATCAGGAATATCCTCGGCAAAATACCGCGTACGGTAATTCTCACTCATTTCAACCCCGATGGCGATGCCATCGGTTCCGCGCTTGCTGTTTTTCATTACCTCTCGGCAATGGGATGCCGCTGCTCTGTTGCCGTTCCGGATGCATACCCCGATTACCTTGCCTGGATGCCTTCGGTTGAGAAGATCATCGTTGCAAGAGATCATCCCGGTAAGGCCGCAGATGCAATAATGAATGCCGGACTGATCATGTGCGTTGACTTTAACCAGCTCAAACGGCTGATGGGAATGGAAGATTATGTACGGAAATCAGAAGCGCCAAAAATCCTGGTTGACCACCACGAATCACCGGAGGATTTCCATGACTTTCTCTTATCGGAACCTTCCGCCTGCTCTTCCGCTGAACTGGTTTATAAGTTTTTCGTTGCCTTGTACGGCAAAAAATACTTTAACAAAAAAATAGTTGACTGCCTCTATACCGGCATCCTGACCGATTCCATGGGTTTCAGGATAGGGAACGCAAATGCGCAGACGCACCGGATTGTTTCGGAACTGATTGAACTGGGAACTCAATACCACCGGATTCATAACCTCGTGTATGATACCAATACACTTGACCGGTTGCGACTTATCGGGTATTGCCTGAGCGAAAAACTGCAGGTTTTTCCCGAAATTTCCACAGCGCTTATTACCTTATCGCAGGATGAACTCAGGCGCTTTAACCACCGGGTTGGCGATACCGAGGGAGTAGTCAATTATGCGCTTTCCATTAAAGGAATTCACCTTGCCGTTTTTATCGTTGAACGGAAAACACATGTAAAACTATCCTTCCGTTCCAAAAACAATTTCCCGGTGCATACTTTTGCAAAAGAGCATTTCCACGGGGGGGGGCATTTTCATGCTGCCGGAGGCGAAACAAAGAGATCCATTGATGAGACGGTGACTAAACTAAAGAACCTGCTGCCGCAATACGAAGAGATGCTGAACGGGAAGTGAGGGAGATTCCTTAACTTATTTTCTCTTCACTTCATAATGATACCTCGTCCGCACCAGATCAGGCGTCTGGAACTCCAGGACAAGTTTATCTTCGGTAATGCTTTTCAAACCGAACATGATCTTTGTTGCTGAATTATCCGGGGTCACATACAGGAAGTTACCTCCTTTATCCAATGACCAGAAACCGGTTGTAAGGACACCGCTATTAATCATTATAACTTTTTTGTCGCTCTTAAATAAAATACTGTCATTTTTCTGTTCAGCGGCCGGTTCATTTTCCAGACCGAATTCTTCCGATAAAGTGAACTTCCAGGTCCTGCAGAGGAGTTTTTCTTTTTCCGCAACCGTTTGAGCCGGTTTGGTCTGGGCAGAAAGAAAAATGGTAATAAACAGCCAGGGTGCTAACAAAACCAGGTTTTTCATACCGTAAAAATACAAAATTCAGGAAACGGCTTGCTGCAGAATAATATTCATCATCCGCTTAACATGGTTTTATTCTGCCAACTGCTTTCTACCCATTGCCAACCGGATTTTTTGCCATCTGCCCCCTTATATCTATCGGGATATTTTCCTTCAAAATGATAAATCACGAATATAAATACTCTACTTTCGCCCTTTACAAGATTGCAGTCCTTCCATGCCCTTCTTCGCACAGATCCCTCTCCTGCGCCTGTTGCTGCCTTTCATTGGCGGAATAATCATTTTTGTTTTCGCACCCCGTTTTTCGAATCATACATTTTTGATTACCCTGTTGCTATGTTTTTCACTGGCATTAAATTTCTTTCTTACTTTCTTTTCACCGGTCTATACGGCTTACCGCTACAGGTGGATTTATGGCGCCTGTCTTAATGTCACTTTTTTCCTTGCCGGTTATTTGCTGACCTATCATTCCACCGAAAAATACAAACCCGGCCATGTTTCGGAATTACCGGACGGGGAATACATTTTTGCCGGTGACCTGACCAGCATGCCGGTTATGAAGACCAGGTCGGTAAAAACAGAGATCAGGGTTTTCTCAATGTTTACAGGCAATTCCTGGCAGTCCGTTCATGGAAAATTAATCGCCTACCTGCGCATTGACACCCTCTCCACCCGGCTTCAGTATGGCGACCGGCTGATATTCTCATCCCATATAACCGAAATACCCCCCCCTGGAAATCCTTCAGAATTCAATTACAAAAGATACCTTTCGTTTCATAATATCTTCCAGCGCACCTTTATTGAAAAGGGCTCATGGAAGAAAACAGATGAAAAAAGAGGAAATTTTTTCGTTTATCATGCTTCCCTGGTACGCCATGATCTGCTGGGTATTTTGCAGACACTTGACCTTACAAAAAACGAATATGCGGTTGCGTCCGCACTGCTGCTCGGGTATGAAGAGGACATTGAGCCGTCTCTCACGCGCGCTTATGCCGCATCCGGGGCACTTCATGTACTAAGCGTATCCGGACTTCATGTGGGTATTATTTATGTAGCGCTGGAATGGCTGCTCGGATTTATTTCAAAATTCCGTTACGGTAAAATCTCCAAAACCATCCTCATCATCCTGATGTTATGGTGTTATGCAGGCATCACCGGTTTTTCACCATCCGTTCTTCGGGCGACAACTATGCTCAGTTTTGTGGTCGTGGGCCGTAATTTCAGGAAGCAGTCCGATGTTTTCAACTCCATCGCAGTATCTGCCTTTCTCCTGCTTTTCCTTGACCCGTACCTTATTTTCCAGGTTGGATTTCAACTTTCTTACATTGCTGTTTTGGGTATTGTTCTCTTTTATCCCTATTTTTATCCTCTATGGGAGCCGCGGAGCAGGTTCTGGGATAAGGTCTGGGGAATAACTGTAATATCCGTATCGGCCCAACTGGCTACTTTTCCACTCGGACTGCTCTATTTTCACCAGTTTCCGAATTATTTTATTTTTTCCAACCTGCTTGTTATTCCGCTTTCTACAGCAATTATTTTTCTTGGAATTGCCATCCTCGCTATTTCACCCATTCATTCCATTGCAGCATTTCTGTCGCTGATATTACAATACCTCCTGAAATTCCTGAACGGTTCGGTTCTTCTTATTGAGAACCTGCCGTTATCGCTGACGGAAGGAATTTCAATCTCCATTTTTGAATCCTGGCTTATTTATTTTATTGTAATAATGCTTTTCTGCTTCTTCCTGTACAGGCAATACCGGTTTCTTTTATTAACCATTGGTTCGGTACTGGCGTTTTCCACTCTTCAGATACCGCAGGTTATTGCAGATTCACGGCAAAAACAATTCATCATTTACAATATTCCCGGTACTCCTGCATATAATTTTGTCTCTGGCACAAAAAACCTTTTCATTGCCGATACATCGCTGACCCGCGATAAAAGCAGGATGCTTTTTTATATCCTTCACGATTGGTGGGACCGTAACCTGCAGAACACGGTCATATCCGGATTTACTGCGCCTGCAGGAATGAATGATGTGCTGGTCGCGCGGCTACCTTTCATACGATTCCATGCATTGACTGTCGCCTTCATTCATGCTGCTCCTGAAAAGCGTCTGCCGGATCATAAACCGGCAGTTGATATTCTTATCCTTGGAAAAAATGCCAATATTTCCCTTAAACGGTTGCGAGAACTCTATACCTTCAAAAAACTTATTTTTGACTCTTCAAACAGTACATGGAAGATAAAACGCTGGCAAAAGGAAGCCGGAGAAATGAACATTGAATATTATTCCGTTCCTGAAAAAGGCGCTTATGTTCTCGACATCGGCTGATAACCCGTAAAAGCAACATGCTGATATTTTTAATAGGTTTGTAAAATTATTTGCGGAAAATATGGAAACATTTAAAGAACAATTGAAACTTTTTACCCTTGACAACCTTGGGGGGGGTAGTTTTTCGCCAAGGGATATCCCTGCATTTATTTTCGGGTTGCTCCTGACCGCACTCCTCACCTGGCTCCTGGGTAAAATGTATATCCGGTACGGACATTCGCTCTCCAACCGCAGGGCATTGTCCCGGATTTTTATCCTGCTCGGTGTTACAACCATGCTCATTATCACTGTGGTCAAATCATCGCTTGCCCTGTCGCTCGGACTTGTTGGCGCCTTATCCATAGTCCGTTTCCGGGCTGCTATTAAAGAACCTGAAGAACTTGCCTATCTTTTTATAACCATCGCCATCGGTCTTGGCATGGGTGCCGGGTTTTCGGTGCTCACATGTATCGCTTTTGCAATTCTGTGTGTACTTATCCTGGCGCTTAACCGTTTTTGGCATTCTCCCGTAAATCAGAATATGTATATTTCCCTGGTTCTTCCTGATAACGGAAAAATTCCGTGTGAAGAAGCAGTGGAGATCCTGAAAAAACATTCACACCTTGTCAAACTGAAAAGAAGCGATGACACGGGGCATGGTTCGGAAGCGACTTTTTTTGTGGAATTTGATTCCCTCGCAGAACTCGAAGAATCCAGAAAAGAACTGAATAAGATGAATCCCTCGCTCCGAATTACCTTTATGGATACTTCGGGCGATTATTAACGAACTCTCTTTTCATCGCCCGCACTTTTCTGCAACGAAAGATGATGCGTATTGAAAGAAAATTCCTCATCCGCAGTTTAACGAAACAATGGGTTGAACTGCAAATAAAAATTCATCCTGCCGGATTTTCGGAGATATTCAATAAAAGGCAGGTTAATAATATTTATTTCGATACGCCCGGATTCAATCATTATTCCGATCATGTGAACGGTGAAACATCGCGCGAAAAAATAAGGATACGGTGGTACGGGAATACATTCGGTGAGATTAAAGAACCGTTCCTGGAGCATAAAATCAAACGCGGAAATATTACCCGCAAATATTCAACACGAATGAAAGGTTTTTTTCTGACAAGCGGATTGCTGCGTGAAGAGATACTTTCCATCCTTCCTGTTCAGGAACCGGGTTTTCCGCTCCACATTATTGCCAATCTTTTTCCCTCACTGCTCAATTCATATACAAGGAAATATTTTTTATCGGCCGACCGGAATTTCCGTCTTACCCTCGACAGCGGAATTAAATCCTACCCTGTCCGTTACGGGGATAATCTTTTTAATGCACCCGCGCACCATCACGGCCTGAACATCGTTGAAATAAAATACAAACCCGGAAAAGATGACCTGGCAAGGGAAGTGACATCAGGATTCCCGTTCCGGGTGACGAAATGTTCAAAATACCTGAAGGGGGTGGAGCGGGTTTTGTTTTAACTAAAAAATTATCATTACTTGAAGCATAATTACAGGGCAGGATAATACTAATAGGGCTTTCGCAAACTCAGCGTGTCTCTGCATGTATTTTTCTGCGAACTCTGCGGTTAATGTATTTTTTACCGCAGAGAGTCACAGAGATAAGACGCTGAGAACCGCGGAGAAATACAAGAATTACATAGTTGCGAAAGTCCTGACTAATATACGAACCTGCCTGCTCTGACGGAGTCCGATACTCGTCAGAGTCATCGGACCGGCAGGTGAATGCTAACCCCGCCAAAGGCGGGGCGAATAAAATCAGAAGGTCTAAATTAGTATAATATAAAATGTTTTTACTTCTTTACTCATCACCCCGAAAAGTGCCTGCTGCATTAAGATTGATTGTTTTTTCTCTGACCATAATTTTCTTTTTATCTTTTTTCCTTTCCATCTTTTTTTTAGAGAAAGCGGAAACAAAATCGAAATTCTGGAACAAGGCGGAGGCGTTATACCTGATTCCCACATCACCGCGATGGAAACCGCCTGCAGGTCGCGGAAGAGAGCCGGGCGGCAAGTGTTCTTTACCCGTTGTTTCCATTCATACGGACGCGTCAGGGCTATTCGGCTTTGAAAAGGGAATATATACTATGGGAAACGGGTTTTGGGATAAGGATGCGTATGCAGGAAATATGGTTTCCGCTGCAACCAAATGGTGGACTTTACCGGCCAATTACCAGATGCGCGGAATGAATTATGAACGACAGGCAGAAATAGTTTTTTTTGATTCCGGCACATCAGATCCCGTTCCTGCCGGAATCCGCATTCACGGTGACGCCACGCGCGCATTCCCGCAAAAATCCCTGAGAATTCATTTCAGGAAAAAATACGGCAAAAAACCTTTTTACCGGCAATTATTTCCGGATGATACCGCCTCACCCTTCAGCGCATTAGTCCTCCGTAATTCCGGTAATGATTGGGACCGATCGCTCATCAGGGATGCACTGGGGCATTCACTTGTGCAACACCTGAGACTTGATTCAAAAAATTACCGGCCTGTAGTTGTTGAAATAAACGGTGAATACTGGGGAATCCACCAATTTTGCAATTACCAGGATGAAGATTTTCTTGCTTCAAGGCATAACCTGGATGCAAAAAGAATACTCATATTTGACGGCTCCGGGGCCGTAAGGAACGGCAGGGTTGAAGATGAAAAGCAATTGAGTAACATGTTTTCTTTTTTCAGAAAAACGGATATGAAGGTTAAAGAAAATTATGATTCTGCGGCACGTATCATTGACCTTGATAATTATATTGATTATATAATAGCGGAAGTTTATTGCGCCAATGCCGATTGGCCCTATGCAAATGAAATTTTATGGAAATATGCCGGCAAGGGGGGGGACGGAGATCATTACAGCGATGGAAGATGGCGATGGATGATCACCGACCTTGACCTCGGTTTCGGATTCAATACCCGTTCTTCGTACGGAAGGAATATGATAAACGAACTTATTGCCGGTGATTCACCGGAAGTGATATTCCGTTCTCTTTCAGGCAATGAGGGATTCCGGAAAATCTTTACTGAGCGTTTCAACGAATTACTGAACACTCTGTTTCATCCTGATACGGTATGCAATAAGATTGAATCAATGAAATTATCCCTCGCTCCTGAAATTCCATACCATATTACACGCTGGCGGAAACCTCTTTCTGAAGAAAAATGGCAGGAAGAAATTGATTTACTCTATGAATTTGCGCGGAAAAGACCGGAATTTATCAGGAGCCAGTTGGAGGTGATGGAATAAATGAGATCGTTGAGAGGTTGGTAAGTTTGGATTAGATGGTTAGATGGTTGAATGGTTAGATGGTTGAATGGTTAAATGGTTGAATGGTTGGATGGTTGGATGGTTGAATGGTTGGATGGTTGAATGGTTAGATGGTTGAATGGTTAGATGGTTGAATGGTTGGATGGTTTTCAATATATTTTTATGTCCCGCATCCTCATTACGATAAAACTGAACCGGTGGTCATTACTGGTCATTTCACTTATTGTTGTGATTCTTCTATGGATTTATTCTTCCTCTTTTTTCAGAACCAAGGGGTACAGCGGTACGGCCGATTTCCTGGTAACTTTCATTGGGAACTGGTTCAGCGGCCTTGGAGCAAAACCGCCTGCACTGGAAATTAAAATTGCACCTGGCGATTTTAAAAAGATCATGGAACAGCGTGAAGCGCATCTGCAACGCGGGCTGATTATGAGTGACAGCGGAACGTTTGTTCCTGGAACTATCCTCTATGGCGGACAGAAAATTAAAGCGGAACTGCGCCTTAAGGGCCACATGACCGATCATTTATCAGGAGAAAAATGGTCTTTCAGGGTTCATATCAAAGGCGGAAACAAAATTTTAGGGATGAAATGGTTCTCCATTCAGCACCCGGGAACAAGAAATTATATATATGAATGGATTTACCACAGGTTGTTATCACAGGAAGATATCATTTCGCTCAGGTATTTATTCGTCAGAGTAACCCTGAACGGAAAAGATAAGGGAATCTACGCTCTTGAAGAGCATTTCAGCGAAGAACTGACCGAAGCAAACAGAAGACCTAATGCGCCAATACTGAGATTCAATCCCGATATGTACTGGAAGGACCGCCTGAATGAAATAATGCATATTCGGCCGGTTGCAGAATGGGCGTCATTCCAGTCGGCATATATTGAATCGTACCGGACAAAGAAAGTTTTGCGTGATTCACTGCAAAAGGAATATTTTCTTGCGGGCATGTCAATTCTTGAAGGATTCCGCAGGGGGTATCTCTCATCACAGGATGTTTTTGATGTTCCCCGCCTTGCGAAATTTCATGCCATCCTTGACCTCGTTGGCGGCCATCACAGTTTGGACTGGAGCGATGTGAAATATTATTACAATCCTGAATCACGCAGGATTGAACCGGTGGGGTATGAGAGTTTCAGCGCTTATCCCATAGACCGCATAGCGGGCATCTACCGGTTTAACGGGAAAATGCGTGCAGAAAACATTACCGATCTCCATCAACTCATTTTTAATGACACTCTGTTTTTTATCAATTACATTGCTGCGCTTGAAGAAATTACACAGCCCGGGTACCTCGATACTTTTTTTAACCGGTGCTCTGCTGATCTTGAAAAAAACCTGAAAATCCTTTACAGCGAATTTCCTTACAAAGATTTTGATAAATCGGTTTATTACAGGAATAGTAAAATGATAAAGAAAATTATTACACCCCCCCGTGCAGTTAACGCTTACCTGACTGCTGCCGATTCATCAGGAATCATAATCAAGGCAGGTAATGTTGAATCGCTGCCGGTTGAAATTTTATCGGTTTCGGCAGGTCAATCCACAGATATTTTGCCGGAGAAAAGGATGACTCTGCCATCCAAAGTGGCAAAAAATTCAGTGAATTATGTTGTAATGAAATTCAACTTTCGTAATCCGGCCGGGGATGATGATGCCCTGCTTAAGAACCTAAAAATTAATTACCGCATCCTCGGTTCAAAAACAATCATACAATCAGATGTTTTGCCATATCCGCATCCATATTAACGTTTTTCTCATCCTCCTTTTATCAGGAGCAACTGTAAAACCTGCTCTGTCACAGGTTATATCGCCTTTCAATAACAAGGCGGTGCACGATACATTATCTTCCGGCAATTATTCCTTTATTGTTGCCGGACACCTGCATGGTGCTTCTTTCAGTCAATCGGGATTTCCGGCAGCCACACTTCTTGCAAACATTGACTCCATCAACAATCTGAACGCCCTCTTTTTTGTCTCCCTTGGCGATTTATTCCTTGAACTGAATGAAGAAAATATTTTACGTTACAAAAAATCGTTTTTTGACAAACTGAAAATATCTTTTTTTAATGTGGTCGGCAACCATGATGTGCGGCATGAGTTGTATGAAAAGCATTTCGGCAAAACATATTATTCCTTTTCCCTTGGGAAAAACACTTTTATTTTCCTTGATACGGAGATGGATGACGGAAGCATTACAGGGCGCCAACTTGAATTTTTCCAGAACGGCATAAACCTGCTTACCGGAACCGATTCAATTACCCATTTCTTCATTTTCAGCCATCGCCCGGTATGGGCGGAAAATAATCCCCGGTACGAAAATTTGTTTGCCGGCAATACGCGGACTCTTATCGGGAAAAATAATTTTGAAACGGATATCCGCCCAGTGCTTGAAACCCTTGCTAAACATAAAAACATCTTCTGGTGTTCCGGTTCCCTTGCCGGTTCCCCGGTTTCTTTTTTTTATGATAAGGATCCTGCCGGAATTACTTTTATTAATACCGGCATCCGCGATGAACGGAAAGACGGTATTTTGCTTGTAAGATGCGACAACGGAAATGTTTCATTCAATACAATATCGCTTACAGGCCAGGCATTATCACCGCTTGAAAATTATTCACTTGATTTCTGGAAGAAATTATCAGGAACAGAACCGCCTCCTTTTAATTACCGGCTTGTTCCTTATTACGTTAAACTTGCCATCGCACATCCATACTTCTGGTACGGGGTTTTTGCCTGCTTCTTTATGATTGCGGTTGTTTACGGTGGGGTATTAGCAGGGTGGAGGAAGAAGTAGAAATTACTTTAAATTCTCCCCGCATAAACTTTTGTCTCATATTCAAATTTTACATTCCCGCCTTTGTTAAACTTGCCATAAATTTCTTCAAGCCCTTTGATCATTGCCGGGTAATCCGGATGGTTTTTAGCAGGAATATAGGAGCAGGAAAAGGTCCTCCCAAAAAACCCTTTCCGGTCAAGGATTTGTTCATTGGGAAAAATCTTTAAGCGGTAATTGTCCTTTCCGAAAAACTTCTCCAGCACATCTGAGTTTTCATGGGTCATTTTTGTGTGGTTCACATTTTCATAATCATCCGAGACCCTGCGTAGCAGGTCATCGTAGGTTTTTAAAAACTCAGAGCCGCTTGTTTTCCGTTCATTCCAGGTTAATGCAACAAAACCGTTCTTTTTCAGGATCCTTAAAAATTCACTTTTTGCTTTTTTCCTGGCAAACCAGTGAAAGGCCTGGGCGCAGAAAATAAGATCAATGCACTTGTCCGGCAAGGTAGTGCGCTCGGCCCTTCCGTTAATGCTTTTGAATTTTTTATACCCGGACAATATTTTTTCAGCCGCCAGGCGCATCTGTTCATTGGGTTCTACGCCATAAACTGTATTTCCGTTTTTCAAAAATAGCGCAGTTGAAATTCCGGTTCCGGAACCGATGTCGGCAATAACTGATTTGCTGTCCAGCCCTGTTTCCTGCTCCAGAAACCGGAGCACTTCTGCTGGATAGCCGGGACGATATTTTGCATAACAGCCGGCTAAATCCGTAAATCTCATCGCAGGATCAACACTCATAAGCGGATATTTACGGATAAAATTAGATAATTCAGCAATAACCGCTTTCTCGCCCTGTTTGCAGGATGTCATATAAATACTGATATTTGTCATGTTTTAATAAGCACCCCCTCTATGCTAATCGATATCCCCGACAAAAGAAAAGCCCGCATCGTCATCATCGGTGGCGGTTTCGGTGGCATTCACCTGGCAAAAAAGATCAGCGATAAAAACATACAGGTAATTATTCTTGACCGCAACAATTACCACACCTTTCAGCCCCTTCTCTACCAGGTGGCCACTTCAGCGCTTGAAGCGGAATCCATCGCCTATCCCATTCGGAAAATATTTCACCGGAACCGGAATGTTTTCTTCCGTTTGGGTGAGGTGAAGGAAGTGGTTCCCTCGGAAAAAAAAGTCCTTATTGATAATGACCATCTGTTTTACGATTACCTTGTGATAGCCACAGGCGCTAAAACCAATTACTTCGGTATAGAAGGTCTTACCATCAGTTCAATGCCTATGAAAAGCATTAATGAGGCGCTTGATTTGCGCACGATGATCCTGCAAAACTTTGAAAAAATTCTCATGATCTCCAACGAACGGAAAAAGCAGGGTTATATGAATTTTGTGATAGCAGGCGGAGGACCGACCGGTGTGGAACTGGCGGGAGCGCTCGGTGAAATGAAGCAAAATCTTTTTCCGAAGGATTACCCGGAACTCGACCTTTCCAAAATGAATATTTTTCTGGTACATTCAGGTGACCGTTTGCTTCAGATGTTTTCACCTGCATCATCGGAACGCGCAAAACGGTATCTTGAAAACCTCGGGGTTACCATGGTTCTGAATACCCGCGTTCTTGATATTCAGGGCGATTATGTTCAAACCAGCACAGGCAAAGATTTAATTGCAAGGACGCTCATCTGGACTGCAGGGGTTACGGGTAATCCCGTCAGCGGGATTGAACAGTGCGTCAATAAAAGCGGAAGGATAAAAGTAGATGAATTTAACCGGGTTACCGGGCTTGAAAATATTTTCGCCATTGGCGATGTCTCCTGCATGGAGTCAGAACTCTATCCGGGCGGTCACCCGCAGGTGGCGACTGTTGCCATACAACAGGGTGAGCGCCTGGCAAAAAATCTTATGCGGCTTCTGAATCGAAAACCCCTGAAGCCATTCCGCTATTTCAATAAAGGATCCATGGCGACTATCGGAAAAAATAAAGCGGTAATTGAATTGGCGGGACTGAAAGCGGGTGGTTCAGTGGCATGGCTTATATGGGTTTTTGTGCATCTCATGTCATTGGTCGGATTCCGCAATAAGGCAATAACCCTTTTTAACTGGATACGTTATTATTTTTCCTCCGATCACGGTCTGCGCCTTATTATAACCCCTTTTAACCTGTTAGAGGAAAAAAGGAAAAGAAGAAAGGAGTTGGAAAAAACATAAGTGAGAGGGACACTGACACCCGCCCCCTATATTACGATATCGCCTTCACCAGTCGCGGAATGGACTCATCGTAGCGGTACGAAATATTCATGTGTCCGTCATTGAATTCCCTGTAAACGGGTTTTATTCTGATCTTCAGCAACGCTTTGCGCTTGGCGCGCGCTCCCCAGTGCAGCGCAAATTCATCTTTTGTGCCGCAGTCAATGTAAACCAGTTTGAGTTTTTTCAGGTTATTCCTGTACCTTGGTATCATGTAAACCGGGTCCCACTTCTGCCAGCGTTTCCACACTTCCGGCAGGAATATTCCTGTCTCAAGGTCAAAGGGAAAATCGGTCTTCAGGTTTTTTGAACGCGGGTTGGGAGAATAATGTGCCGCCATGGCGAGAACATTCAGCGCATTGAAATACTCCCTTCGCTTCCGGTTTTCATCACCCCAGAATTTTTTCAGCCACCGGGCAGGTCCGCCTGCTTCGCGGAAACTATCCAGCGCCTTCGGTACATCAGGAAGGTAACAGAGTTCAAAATTTGAATCGCCTGAATGATCGGCAAGCGCCTGGAAAATATGCGGGTATTTCATCCCAAGCACCATGGCTCCGTAACCCCCGGATGATTTTCCGAATACCGCCCATGATTTAACGGGATAATTCTGATTGACAAAAGGAATTATTTCCTTTACCAGGTAATCTTCATAATTCCCGATTGCCGGTGAGTTATTGTACTGGCTTCCCCCAATACGGTTAAAACAATCGGGCAGGACAACGATGCAGGGTTTGCATTTTTTGGTGAGGATGAGGCGGTCTAACCGGGATTTCAGGTCTTCCGAAAGAGTATCGTTATTGAGCAGCATGGCCCCGGTGCCGGTAAGTCCGACCAGCCCGAGAAGGGCGGGATATTTTTTTTCGGATGAATAGCCGGGGGGGAAATAAATGTGCAGATTCCGCACTGCCGGATCGCCCAACGGGTTCCCTTTCAGTACACGGCTCCGGAATTCCTGTATAACAACTCTGGATGGACTTACCTTCTTTTTTTTCATTACAGTGATGGTTTAGGATGAGGAGGCAAATTTTGAGCGGGGCAAAGATTGTAATATTTTCATCATTGAAATAATCTTCTTACATTTGTGAAAATATACCAGGTGAAAGATTATTATAAAATCCTCGGTGTGGAAAAAAGCGATCCGGATAATGCCATTAAAAAAAGATACCGGAAACTTGCCAAGTCGCTGCATCCCGATATAAACCGTTCACCCGATTCCGACCGGTTATTCGCTCTCATCAATGAAGCGTATGCTACATTAAGCGATCCGGATGAGAGAAAAAAGTATGACCTGCGCCTCCAGCGATTTTCCCAGCCGCCCATGCAGACAGATTACGCCCGGCAATACCACCAGCGTAAAAATTACAACCGCAGGAGCGATTCCTATTACCGGTTTATCCGGTTTGTAAAAAAGGAAAAAAAAGTAACCCTGCTAGATAAAATCCTTTTTACCACGGTTCTTTTCATCGGTGTACTACTGGTCACATTCTCGGTTGTTGATCTTTTATCAGATCAATGGGATGTAATGATAAGAGGCCTCAGCGGACTTCTTGCCGGAATTGCTTTCCTGCTGATTCTTATTTACGGATGGATGTTGTATGTAAGAAGGTGAGACAGAGAGACAAGGGGACAGGGAGACAAGGTGATAGGTCTTCACCTTCTTCCGGAATTAATCGGATATTTTCACGATTTTCTTGACCGCTATTCCATCCTTTCCGGATATTTTCAGAAAGTAAATACCTGCAGAACATCCATGAACAGGAATTCTAACTATGCTGTTACCTTTTCGGAACTCCTGCCTCTTTTCAAAAAGGATTTTTCCTTTTAAATCAGAAAGCGTATAGTGAATCTCCTGTTCGGTCGGTAATAAAAGAGATAGCAGAAAATGTTTGGCGGAAGGATTTGAGAAAATTTCCAACGTCATCTTTTCAAGTTCTTCTACCCCCCCTACAAGGGCATCGCTTGCGTTAAGTACAAACAACCCGTTCTGCATGTCGCTTGCCAGTATGGTTCCGCTCGGCAGATCCACATAAGCGCCCCAGTTTCCCATATATGCAGGTGACGGATAGCCGTTGTTATCGCCATTCTGCGGGTGGGTATCAAAAAAGCCGGACATCACCGTTGATGCAGGATTGGAAATATCGAGTATGTACAGCCCGTCCTGGTAATAGGCGATGACAGCCCACCGGTTGCCAATGACAAACGGATTATGCGGTGTGGCTCCCGGATGCGAATAATAATTCGCCACAACCGTAATATCGGTAAGATCAGAGACATCCGCAATTTTCACCGACAGTCCTTCAGGAACCTCATCGGTCATGATAAGCGTTTTGCCATCAGGCGTCCATGCGCTGCTATGGTTATATCCCTGGTCAAAATAGGATGTGAGGGTGCCGAGCAGTGTAAAATTGTTACTGCCGGTATTGTATTTATAAACGAAAAGACCGCTGTAACTTGACGAAGCGAAAACCGTGTCGTTGCGCACGAACATATCATGCACATAATCGCTGCCGGGAAAATCGTCATCAAGTTTTCTCAGCAAAGCAGGCGCTATGGGGTCTGCAAGCGAATAAACTGCCATCACTGAAATTCCATAGGAAATCGTCTTAGGTATGGCGAAGTACATTTTATCACCGTCAACAAAAAGGGTATGGGCGCGTTTAATGATCGTATCGGCATCATGCACTATCTGTACCGAATCGGGCAACGGGGAAAGGTCATAAATCTGCATCGAATTAGGCGAATTATCATCGCTCACCATGTAACAATAATTCTGGTACGTTTTATATTCGCGCCAGATGCATGAGTCGCGCCTGCCGGCAACATAGTCGCGTACAGCGGGGTTTGAAGGGTCGGTAACCTCAATGAAATAAGTTCCGTCCGTTGACCCGATTATCGCATATTCCCTGTTATCCTGCGGGTCAACCCATCCCCACACGCTGTTGTAGCGTATGCCGTACGTTGGTTCCGCTATGGTAATGGAAGTGTCCCACTTTGCAAAAAGGGTAATATTCTGGGAATTGTAGGGTTGGGAAAATGCAGGAAAAGAAGGCAAGATTAAAAGCATTAAAGATGTAAAGATGTAAAGATGTAAAGAAGAATGATGGGTTGTATCTCTTATCTTCTTGACTTCTTTATTTCTTGGTTTCTTGACTTCTTGACTTCTTGTATTCTTCATTTCTTTTATGTTTGGTGCCCGGAGCGAGACTCGAACTCGCACACCTTGCGGTATACGCCCCTCAAACGTACGTGTCTACCAAAGTTCCACCATCCGGGCATGTTTTTTTCCGCAGATTTCGCTGATAAACGCGGATTTTTTTGTCAATTATCTACGAATATCTGCGCTACTTGCCTGCCGGCAGGCAGGTCTGCGGGAAATAATAAGTTATTAATATTTCAAATTTTATTTACTTACGCCATTCGCAATGCCGTTTCTGCCGCTTCGCTTCCTTTATTTCCATGCTTCCCACCGGCTCTTGCCGCTGCCTGCCTGAAATTATTTGTTGTCAGAACACCGAAAATTACCGGTATTCCCAACTGTAATCCCACATTCATTATTCCATGCGCCACCGCTGAACTTATATAATTAAAATGAGGCGTTTCGCCTTTTATCAGACAACCGAGACAGATGATGGCGTTATATTTTCTCTTTTTTCCAAGAGACGAAGCTCCAAACGGCAACTCGAAACTCCCAGGGACTAGTAAAACGGTTATGTTCCCCTTTTTTACTTTATTTTTTATCAGAATGTTATATGCGCCCGTTAACAACTTCCCGGTAATTTCATGATTCCATCCGGAAACTACAATACCTATTTTTAACTTTCCTGTATTGTTGTGTTTTATCTTATCCGGTGGAAAAAATTTTCTGCGGGATGACATTTGCCGGTTATCTTTATTTGCATTTCTGAAAACCTAAGTACAGGATTTGGACTTGAGATTTTGGACTTTGGACTTGGAACTTGGAACTTGGGACTTGGGACTTGGGACTTGGGACTTTCCTATTTTCCTCCTTCCGCCTTCGCCCTTGCCATGTACTTTTCAGCATCCCTTCCTTCCTGCGTATTGCTATACTCTTTCTTTAACCGGTCATATAGATTAACCGCCTCTTTCCATTTTCCGAGGTCTTCATAAGTGCGTGCCGCTTTCATAAGGTAAACTGGCGATGTGAAATTATTCTTCTTGTCGTTGGCTGCAGATAAATAGTAGGATAATGCATCTGCCGGATTATTAAGTTCTGTATAGGCATCACCTATGGCGCCATTTGCAATGCTGTACAATACCTCATCATCATCATCAAATCCTTTGAGCGTTTCAATGGCATTCTCGTACTCTTTCTGTTTGAGATAAGAGATGCCCAGGTAGTAATGAGCAAGGTTAGATGATGGCGTTGCCCCGTATTGGTCAATGATATCTTTGAATCCGAGGAAATTACCGTCCCCGTTAACTGCGAGTCGCAGGGAATCCTTTTCAAACCACCTTTCTGCCATAAACATCTGCCCGCGCGCTTCTTCTTCCTGCGGACCTATCCACAATTTCAGATAACCGAAATAGAGTACTACAATAATTACTATCGCGACTACAATTACCGTCAAACTCTTCTTGTTATCCTCAATGTATTTTTCGGTTTTACCGTAAACCTGCCGGACATCCACAATCGGTTGATCCTGTTCTTTTGACATGGTAAAAAAAATTTGGGGGTAAAGCCCCGCACATAAGTTTAATAAAGATACGTTACATATTTATTGACTCTGCACATAAGTATCAACTATTCAGTATATATTTTATGTGCGGGGCAAAGATAAGAGTATTTTCCCCGCCACCTGCCTGCAGGCAGGCAGGAATACCTATCTTTGCTCCAGCGATGTAGCCATTTATGGCGCAAGCGTTGCTCAAATTCCGTGCGGGATGTATTGCAGATCCATTCAGGTTAACGACTTTAAAAATTATCCTTCATTTCGTGTGGAATTCATTCCGGGTTTCAACTGCCTTACCGGGAAAAACGGGAGCGGGAAAACTAACCTCCTTGATGCGGTTCATTACCTCTCCTTCTGCAAAAGTTTTATCAATCCCATAGACCAGCAGAATATCCGGCATACCTGCGATACCGCAATCCTGCAGGGCGAATTTATGTCGGACTCCTCATCCGAAAATATTTTCTGTTCATTCAGGAAAGGCACACGGAAGATTTTTAAGCGCAACGGCAGGGAATATGACCGTCTTGCGGATCATATCGGCCTTATCCCGCTGGTGACCATTTCTCCCGAAGATGCTGTCATTATCACCGGTGGCAGCGAAGAACGAAGAAGGTTTATGGATACCGTAATTTCCCAGTTCGACAAAATTTACCTTGATAATCTCCTGCGCTACAATAAAGCCCTTGAACACCGCAACAGGGTGCTGAAAGAGTACCATTCACGCGAAAAGCCGGATGAACTGTCGCTTGAAATATGGAACGAAAAAATGATCCCGCTGGCGGAATATGTTTTTGCCAAACGGAAAAAATTTATCGAAGACCTTGTGCATCCATTGCAGACCTTTTATTCTCTTCTGTGCAATACCGAAGAAATATCGGTTCAATACGTTTCCCAGTTGGAAAAGTCCCCGCTTGCGGAATTGTTTGCGCGTTCCTTGCAGAGGGACCTCGCTCTTGAATTTACGTCATCCGGGACGCATAAAGACGACCTGCTGTTTCATCTTGACGAATACCCGTTAAAAAAATTCGGATCCCAGGGCCAGCAGAAAACATTTGTCATCGCCCTTAAACTTGCCGTTCTTTTATACCTTCACCGGCAAACCGGCAGGCAACCCATCCTGCTGCTTGATGATATTTTTGCACAACTTGATGCCGCTAGAGTTACCCGGCTGATGCAAATACTGGCAGGTGATAATAAACAGGATTTCCCGGTGGAATTGAGCTCCATTCCACAGGGTTTCGCTGATCAGGCGGGTAATAATCCTTTCGGACAAATCGTTATTACCGATACCAGCAATGAAGTAATAACCGATATTGTTTCAGAAGTAACGGTACCCATAAGGATAATTGAGATTGAAAATAATAATATTATCAGAATTGCCGATTTCCCTGTAGTGGAAAAAAAGATGGTTGAGATTAATAATTGATAGGCATTGATTGGCATTATTCGTAACATTCGTAACTGATTCGTAATTCGTAATATGTAATTCGTAAAGATAGTTGCTATGAAAACAATCTGCACTTTTTTATTTTTAATTATCCTTTCTGCAATTTCTTTTTCGCAACCGGTTGATATTGACCGGATCATTGTTCATGTAGGCAACGAGATCGTTTTACTAAGCGATGTTGAAATGCAATTGCAGCAATACCGGCAAATGAACCCCGGGGAGGAAATTGACCGGTGCATGATATTGGAAGAGATGATCATCCAGAAACTTCTCCTTCACCAGGCAGCGCTCGACAGCGTGGAGATTTCAGATAACCAGGTTGACGGGGAACTTGACAGGCGACTCAGGTATTTCATCAGCCAATTGGGTTCAGAAGAGCGGCTTGAACAGTACTACGACAAATCAATCCCGGAAATCAAAGCCGAATTCCGCTCTTCGATAAAAGAGCAACTGATGATACAGACGGTGCAGCAAAAAATAACCGGCAATATCAAGATCACTCCATCGGAAGTGCGCTCTTTTTTTGAACAGATTCCCGAAGACAGTTTGCCTTTAATTAACTCTGAGTTAGAAATAGAACAGATCGTTAAACTGCCGTCAACAGGCGTTGATGAAAAGGAAAGGGTAAAAGTTCGCCTCACTGATATCAGGAACCGCATTACCGGTGGCGAGGATTTCGGCACTCTTGCCTATCTTTATTCGGAAGATCCGGGATCGGCAAAGAAAAACGGTGAACTCGGATTTACCGAACGTGCCGACCTGGTTCCCGAATTTGCAACTCCGGCATTCAACCTGAAGGAAAACGAGGTTTCATCCATTATTGAAACCAAATTCGGTTTTCATATCATCCAACTGATTGAACGCAGGGGTGACCGGATAAATGTACGCCATATTCTTTTGAAACCGAAGGTCTCGGATGCAGGGCTTGCCAATGCAAAATTCTCGCTTGATACAATAGTACAGAAAATTAATTCGGGTAAGATATCCTTTTCGGAAGCAGCCATCGCTTATTCCGATGACAGCGAAACAGCAAAAAACGGTGGACTTCTTCTGAACCCGAACACCGGAACATCGCGTTTTGAGACGCCTCATCTCGATCCGACCCTTTACTTTGTGAGCGAAAAAATGAAAACAGGAGATGTTTCGGAACCGGTTCCTTTTGCTACACGGGAAGGAAAAGATGCGTACCGGATAGTACTGCTGAAATCACGCACCGACCCTCATAAGGCGAATCTTAAAGATGATTACCAGAAAATTCAGGAATTCGCCCTTGCCGACAAGCAACAGAAAACGCTGAGAAACTGGGTATTGAAAAAGAAAAAATCTGTTTTTATTACGGTTGATACCGCATTCAGCCATTGTGATTTTGTGAAGGAGGTGCTGAAATGAATGTCGTGTCGTTATTCTTCACTCTTTATACAAATTCTGCCACAAAGGCACAAAGGTTCACAAAGAATTTATTGGTGTTGCTTTGTGTCTTATATTAAAAGCGGGATAAAACCTTGAATTTTGAATTATGCTTTACGAAATACGAACAAATACGAATTTACGAATGAACCCCATGGGATATGAAATTATCCAGCGGGGTGAACATCTGATTCGTAAAATTCGTATTTCGTAAAGAAAAAAAATGCGATAATTTAACCCGTGCATAGTATAGTGTCTTTGTGGCAATAATTTGATATTATTGAATATGGGAGTGAATAGTAACCTAAAATAAATACTTTTGCGCCTTTAATTTCCGGTAAATGGAAGTAACAACCGATATTTCTCCCGTTAATGCAGTAGATTCCCTTGTCGGAAAATACAATGACCTCCGCCATGAAATAGGCAAAGTCATTGTAGGACAGGAGAAAGCGATACAACTTGTTATTATTTCCATTTTCTGCAGGGGTCATTGTCTTTTGGTTGGCGTGCCGGGCCTGGCGAAAACCCTTTTAGTCAATACCATTTCAAAGACGCTCGGTCTTACCTTCAACCGCATTCAGTTCACACCCGACCTGATGCCATCCGATATTATCGGCACCGAAATCCTCGATGAAAACAGGAAGTTCCGCTTTGTAAAAGGGGCTGCAGGGACGCGTTATATTCTCGGAGATCCCTTTTTTGTGCTTGCAACCCAGAATCCCATAGAGCATGAGGGGACGTATCCGCTGCCTGAAGCGCAACTTGACCGGTTTATGTTCAATATCCTGATGGACTACCCCTCGCATGAAGAAGAACTGAGGATTGTAAAACAGACCACATCTGACTATGAAGCCGCTCCTGAAATTGTTTTGCATGGTGAAGATATTGCCGCGTACCAGCGCCTCATCCGGCAGATTCCTGTGGCAGATAATGTGCTTGAATATGCAGTGAACCTTGCCGGCAAAACAAGACCCGGCACAAAAAATTCCCCCCCCGTTGTCAATGATTATCTTACCTGGGGCGCAGGTCCGCGCGCTTCCCAATACCTCACGCTTGGCGCAAAATGCCATGCCGCGCTCCATGGCAAATACAGCCCTGATATTGATGATGTGAAAGCGGTTGCCAGGCCCATCCTGCGGCACCGCATCATCCGCAACTACAAAGCCGAAGCCGAAGGGATAGGGGTGGAGAAAATCGTGGAAGAACTATTGTGAGGGAGTGTATACTCAACGAACATAAAATTGCAATGAATCATTTCTTTACGAAATACGAATCATACGAATTTACGAATATCGCGCTTATTCGTAAATTCGTATATTAGTAAAAATTCGTATTTCGTAAAGTCAATTACAACACTGCAAATCCAAATGGCATCAGTATAACAGCCACATCGTTATCCCCGTGTCTCCCTGTCTCCCCGTCTCCCTGTCTCGCTTTCCCCCCATCTCGCTATCTTTGCCGCCATGAGGGCGGTCTTTGGTGTTCTAATATTTTCAATAATCAATTTCTTCCCGCTGTACGGTCAGCCGGTTAAAAGAATGTACAGAACTGACCGGATCGCTATTCCCCCCCGCATAGACGGATTTCCGGATGATTCCTGCTGGCGTTCGCTGCCGCTGGCGGGTAATTTCACTCAGTTTGAACCCCAACCCGGGCTGCCCTCCTCTCAAAAAACGGAAGTCAGGATTGGCTATGATAATACCGCAATTTATATTTTTGCCATGATGTATGAGCCATCCCGTGACAGCGTTACCGGCATCCTCACAAGGCGGGATGACGAGGCTGATTTTGCCGATTTCATAGCCATAGGTTTTGACACCTACCTTGACGGGCAAAACGCTTTCACTTTTATACTTACCGCTGCCGGTGTGCAATCGGATTTAAAATTCATGAGCAGCGGGGATGACCCCTCATGGGATGCCGTATGGGAAAGTAAGGTTGCGATAAGCGATACCGGGTGGTCGGCAGAATTTAAAATACCTTTTTCAGCGCTCCGGTTTTCCCCGGAAAAAAATCAGAAATGGGGAATGAATATGCTCAGGAATATCCGGAGAATACGGGAATATTCCACATGGAACAGAGTGGATCCGACTTCGGATGAAGTGGTGAGCCAGTTCGGCATCCTTGAGAATATTTCTGACATCACCCCCCCTCTTCGGTTGTCGTTTTATCCGTATGCTTCCGCTTACCTGAAGAATGATGCAGGCATTAACACGTTTTCATTCAATGCGGGCGCTGATGTAAAATACGGTATTAGCGAATCGTTCACACTTGATGCCACCCTCATCCCTGATTTCGGCCAGGTGCGCAGTGATGATGTAGTGCTCAATCTCTCTCCTTTTGAAGTATATTATGAAGAGCAAAGGCAATTTTTTACCGAAGGCACTGAATTGTACAGCAAAGGAGATATTTTTTATTCCCGCAGGATTGCCGGAACCCCTGCACTCTATTATGATGCGGATGATCTGGCCGCAACAGGTGAGATCATTACCGCTAATCCTGTTTCATCCCAACTCTATAACGCCACGAAAATTTCAGGCAGGACAAAAAATAAAACCGGTATTGGGGCGCTTAATGCGACAACCGCACCCGCTTATGCAGAAGCGATGGACACGCTTACCGGCTCCCAAAGAAAATTTCCTACACAACCCCTCGCCAATTACAATATTTGCGTTCTGGATCAGTCGCTGAGGTATAACTCCTACATAAGTTTTATCAACACCAATGTAATGAGGTCGGGCGGATTTACCGATGCCAATGTTACCGGAACCGAATTCAGGATACTCAACGAGGCGAACTCCTGGTCCGTTGACGGAACCGGTGCCGTCAGTTCTGTCTATAATTCCGGTTCGGTTACAAACGGCCAGTTTTATTCTTTTACGGTTGCAAAAGTGAAAGGAAATTTTACAGCCGAAGCCGAATATTCGCTTACGGATGACAAATATGATCCCAATGACCTCGGATACCTTGATTACAACAACGAAACATTCCTCCGCACCTATATGAGGTACGGCATCTACAAACCCTTCTGGGTTATTTTAAAAACCAATACCGCCCTTGCAGCCAATTATACCCGCCTTTATGAGCCATCCGTTCCTACAGGTTTATATTTTAATATAAATAACTTTACAACTTTTGCTAACTACCTTTCAGCAGGTTTCTGGTTTAACTTCTCTCCTGTGAAATCACCTGATTTTTACGAGCCCAGGGTTCCCGGCAGGTTTTACATGCAGCCGGAATGGTATAATTTTTCCGGATACATTTCCAGCGATTATAGCAAACCCCTTGCCGTGGATGTAAACCTGGGTTACGGAAACAATAATGATATGCCCCGCCAGCAATATCGCAGTTATTCATTAGGACCAATTGTCAGGATAGGAACCAAAGCACTATTAAGTTACGATTTCAGCAGAACGGTAACTTCCAGCGGTGCAGGATATGCAGCCCTCGCGGGCGATTCGGTTATTTTCGGCAAAAGGAACATATCCACCATGGTCAATACCATCAGCGGCAGTTATATTTTTGCCGCTGATATGTCCGCTTCCGTTCGGTGCCGCCATTACTGGTCATCGGCTGACTATTATGAATATTTTAACCTTGAAGAAAACGGATCCCTGGCTCCCGTAAATTTTGACGGAAATGCGGATATCAGTTTTACTGCCTTCAATATTGACTTTGTATTTACGTGGCAATTCGCACCGGGCAGCGAAATGTCCTTAGTATGGAAGAATTCGATCCTTGATGAATCGGAAATAATCCCTCCTTCGTTCAAAGAAAATATTGACCTGACATTCGGTTTGCCGAAAACTAATTCCCTTTCGCTGAAAATGCTTTATTATTTGGATTACAATTCACTGGTTAAACGAAAATAACATTCACCCCCCTGATAAATCAGGGGGTGAGTATGACATTGTATCATAGTAATTGTGGGGGCGGTCGGGGCTTGCCTATCGTTCTTGTCATAAAGTATAATACCTTTTATGGTAAGCCCCGACCGCCCCATTACACAAATAATATAAGAGTAGCATACTAACCCTCCGCTTCAGCGGAGGTTTTGGATAATGATAGGGGGTGAATAGTAACGAAATAAAGATAAAAAGATGTAAAGATGAATGATGAATTGTATTTCTTCTCATCTTGTCATTCTGTATTCTTGGATTTTTCATTTCTTTTGGGTTTGGTTCCCGGAGCGGGACTCGAACCCGCACACCTTTCGGAGGGGGGTGTTTTCCGCTTTAACCTTATGAAATTTGCATAAAACCTTAATAGAAAAAAAACAATGCACTGATTTTGAACCTTATCAGCTTATTCAAAGTCAGTAATAAGGTAATAAGGTTTATTTTAGCAAGTTTTTAAATTTTCTATTAAGGTTGAAATACGGTTGATAAGGTTTTGCAAATGCAATTTACCGGAATGCGTAATTTCATCCCGTGCACTGAATAAGGAAAACTCCTATGCCTCCTGATAAAAAGATCCGTTTCATCATCAATCCGCAGTCAGGCACAACCCGTAAGGAGAAATTGCGCAAATTAATTCCCTCGGTTATTGACCACAGCAGTTATGAGATAGATATTCATTATACCGGCAAACAGGGCCATGCAGAGGAACTCAGCCGCCAGGCGGTACGGGAAAAATATTTTATGGTCGCAGTATGCGGAGGTGACGGCACCATCAATGAAGCGGGTCGCGCTCTTTCAGGTACGCCTACTGCGTTAGGAATTATTCCCGGTGGATCGGGAAACGGGCTGGCAAGGCATCTTAGGGTTCCGTTAAACTTCCGGAAAGCGCTTAGGGTTATCAACCATGCAAAAATTACGGCCATTGATACGTTTAATCTGAATGGCAGAATTGTTGTAAATGTTGCCGGCATTGGGTTCGATGCCTATATTGCCTGGTTATTTCCGAAAAAGAAAAAACGTGGATTCCGCAGTTATGCCAACCTTGTCCTCAGGGAATTTTACCGCTATAAAGCCGCAGGTTATATGCTGGAATCGGAAGAAAAAAAGTTCTCGGGAGAGGCGTTTTTTATCACGGTTGCCAATGGTTCGCAATTCGGCAGCGGCACAAAAATAGCACCCCGCGCCCGGCTGAATGACGGGTTGATGGACGTCTGTATTTTCAGGAAATTCCCGATGCGCTTATCTCCCCTTCTGATTGCAAGAATGTTTTTCAACACCGTTGACCGTTCTAAATTTTATCATTCCTTCCGGACACAAGAACTGATACTAAAACCCGGAATTACAGGATACAAGCATTTTAAATACCTGCCGCGGGAACTTCATCATAAACTCCTGGTTCACCTTGACGGTGAGCCGGTGATACTTCATGAAAACGAAATCAGGGTGAAAATCCGGCCGCACTCACTCAGGGTTGTGGTACCGTGAAGCGGATTTGATAAGGTATTCTGCTGTCTTTAAAAATTTGCACCCGACTGCAAATTATTAATGAGTTTTTTGTACCTTTATTATCACTGCTGTCCGACAAAACACAAAAATACAATAATTCTCTCTCTGAAGGGTAACGATTTTGCAAAAGGGTGTACAACAACGACAATTTGGACATTCCCGCCCTGTGGAAAGTAGAGACGAGGCATGCCTCGTCTCTACAT
>JACPRZ010000068.1 GCA_016193485.1 Bacteroidota bacterium
TATGGATACCAAACTGCTGACCCTTTTTTGTATGGCCAGTTAAAAGATTTTGTGAAGGAACATCGGAGTGTCCCAACAGAAGCAGAAAAAATATTTTGGGAATTAATAAGAGGGAAAAGGTTAGATGGGTATAAATTCAGAAGACAGCATATTATTGGATATTATATTGCCGATTTTGTTTGTTTGCAGGAAAAACTTGTGGTTGAGATAGATGGATTGATCCATGAATTACCTGAGAACAAAACAAGCGATGAAGAACGCACGCGTTATTTGAATAAAAAAGGGTTCTCTGTTATTCGATTTACAAATAATGAAATTATCGGCAATCCGGATGGAGTAATTGAAAAAGTTCTGTATCATCTTAAGTTGTGTTCTTCCCGGAACCCCCCTTCGGGGGGCAGGGGGGCTGTGCTCTTATCCATTGCCGACTGCACGGGCCATGGTGTTCCGGGCGCCTTTATGTCCATGATTGGACATAATCTCCTGAACACCCTTGTCATCAAAAACAGAATCACTGACCCGGGAGAAGTTCTTACCCAGTTAAACCGTGAAATTCTGACGGCATTAAAACAGGAATCCGGTTCCGATTCACAGGATGGAATGGATATTACCCTCTGTGCCATAATTCCAGATCCTTACCCCGATAAGCAGGATATCAGGGCGGAAGTACTTTTTGCCGGAGCCAATAACCCGCTTTTTGTAGCCAGGAATTCATTCCTGCAGGGAATACCCGCACCCGCGCACGGTGTCAATGCTGCTCCTGAAATCTCACTACAGGTTATTGACGGTGATGACTTTCCGGTTGGCGGAACCCAGTTCAATCCCGACCGCACCTTTAAAACACATAAAATTCTTCTGGGAAATAATGAATGCATCTACCTGACGACAGACGGGTACATTGACCAGTTTGGCGGGACCGGTAGAAAAAAATTCATGACAAGGCGGTTTCTGAAACTTTTGCGCGAGGCGGGTGGCTTTACCATGGAAGAACAGGAAAAAATAATTATCACCGAACATGAAAAATGGAAGGGTTCCGATCAACAGGTTGACGATATACTCGTTGCCGGAATTCGCTTTTGATGACTTTTTTAAACTCCCTGTCAGTACATTTTTGTACTTTTGTTAAACTTTTTTCAAAGATTATCGTCAAAAGAGCAAATAAAAAATAATTACCCATGAAACCACATTCCATTCTCTCCTTAATTGCCTGTGTAACCTGCACGGCATTGCTGATAACTTCCTGCAACAAGGACAAGCCCGAACCCGACACAGAATCACAGACGGTTATTGACCATAGCATGGCAGATGCCGAATTTTCCTATGTTCAGACCGAAGTGAACGGGGTGGCTATTAATGAAAAGGGCTTACAGAAAAAGATGGCAGGTGATACCACCTTTTATAATAAAGGATGTAACGGTTGCGTACAGGTTCTGACCGTATCCCCGTATGATTCCGCTTTATTCCCAAAATCGGTGACCATTGATTTCGGTAATAATACGACCTGTGTAAGTTGCGATGGAAAAATACGGAAGGGTAAATTAATGGTATCTTTTTCAAAACCGTGGAAGGAAGCCGGAGCCATAGCCACGGTAACTACAGAAAATTATTATGTTAACAATAATCTTATTGAAGCGAAAGTAATCCTTACCGACATTAACGGGATTGATACCGGAAATAGCTCCCTGAACCCGAAATTTAACCGGCAGGTGATGAGTTTGGACGGAACAGGTGATGCAGTAATCACTCTCACGACCGGTGAAAAGATCAGGCACCGGGGAAATGTTACCGTTGAACAAACAGCAGGACATTCAACCCCATCAAATTTTTCGGATGATGTGATTACTTATTACGGAACTGCCAGCGGGCAGAACAGGAAAAACAGGACCTATTCGGTTACCATTGAAGAAGCGACAAAAATACGTAAAGCCAGTACCTGTAAATGGATTGAAGACGGAACCATGAAAATAACTCCCAATAATTTAGCTGAGCGCACTATTGATTTTGCATACCCTGCATCTTCCGGATCCGGTGTATGCGATGGAGAAGTGAAGATTACGGTAAACGGGAATTCCTTCAATGTAACCCTTGAGTAATTCTTCACTGACGGATATTACTACTTTACCTGAAAATTTTATACTGACGGAATTTGATTTTGCAATGCTGACGCTTGCAGGTCAGCATCCTGATATTCATCATCAGGAGTATCCAAAATCAAATTCATCAGTATATCCTGATCTGAATGATTTGTTCTGACGATAAATGTCAGGATGCTGTACCGAAGCGTCAGCACAAAATCATTCAGCATCAGAATAATATGCAGAAGGGTGCCCCTATGGGGTACCCTTATCAGCATAAATTACCTCAAAAAAAACAGGGGTGGTTGCGTATTCAAATGTTTTCAATATATTTGCAGGTCTTTTTACGGTATTCCATCAATCATCTGACAGATGAACCTTAATATTTACGACTTCTATGAGAAGATGGAGAGGAACAACGTGTTGTTGTCCTTTAAAGGCGAGATTACATCGGAACTTCTGACTTCAGTCCTGCAGATAATGGAGACAAAGATGGAAAACTTGCAGGAAGCGCCCAAAATAAAAAAGAAGGTCTATAACGTCCTGGTGGAATGTCTGCAAAACCTCTACCATCATATAGATGAACAGCCCGAAACGGATGAAATTGGGGCAAAAACCGCTATGTTCCTTATTGCGCGGGAGCAGGACGGTTATATTATTGTCACCGGTAATTACATAATGAATGAGAGCGTTAACGGAATGAAAGAACGGCTTGATAAAATAAACACCCTAAATAAAGAAGAACTTAAAAATTTTTATAAAGAGATTCTCTCCAACAGGGAATTTTCGTCCAAAGGAGGCGGTGGACTCGGTATGATCGATATTGCACGCAAATCGGGACAAAAACTCGGCTATTCATTTGTTCCTGTTAATGACAGCCATTCCTTCTTTTACCTGAATATTAAAATCAGGCAGACGGAAGATGAAAAGGAAATTCAATAACCATTTAATCTATTGAAGTTATGGAAGAAATTAAAATTGAAGCAACACCAAAAACCCCGAAGGTCTTTTTCAATGCCGAAAAAGGACATGTGGAAATCCGCGGGAGGTCAATACCTGAAAATTCGGTTGAATTTTATAAACCGCTTCTCGACTGGCTTGAACGGTACGGACAGGGTCCGCAGCCAAAAACCAATGTGGAAATTCAACTGGAGTATTTTAATACCAGTTCTTCCAAATGCATACTTGATGTATTCAAAAAACTTGAGGAAATTTTCAAAAAAGGAAATACCCAGATGCAGATAAACTGGTATTATGAAGAAGATGATGAAGATATGCTCGAAGCAGGTGAGGACTACGAAACCATTGTAAATATCCCGTTCAACAAAATTTCGATTCAGGAAGCATAAATCTGATCCGTCTTACAGTAATGAAACCCCTGTAGTAGCTTTGCTGCAGGGGTTCTTTATTTCCGCTGTGTTACTTCTTCTTTTTTGTAAACCTTTCAGATATTAACCCGAAAGAATCAATGAATTTTTTCAGTATATCGAAGTATAGTGTAATAATCAGGAATGACGACATGCCCCAGATCACTATAATGTTCACCCAGAAAGTATCAATAAACCGTCCGAATAAATTTTTCCGCGGAGCGTAAAAATGCGCCCGGATATATCCGCTCCGCACCGGGTCTACAAATATCATCTGGGTTTTCTGAATAATCTGGTTTTCTACCTCAATGGTCTGACTCATTTCATTTTTATTGATGACCAGGTCCTCCAATGCATCATTCTTGTAATCATCCTCAAGTTCAATGTATTTTTGTTTGGCTTCAGGCGTCTTCTGGTAGGACATTATCATACTGTCTTTGACCTGCGTAAGGCGGTTATATTCAAAAATATAATACCTGTTCAGATGGGTCAGGAAATCCTTTACGTTCTGTGCTATCGCTTCATTAAATTTACCGGGGACAAGATTATCTAATTCCTGGAAAGCCGGCTGGATGACCTTTGCTTCAAAACTGAGTTCATTATAGAGCAATTTCAGATCGTTTTCAATGTCCGTTTCTTTACCCTGCATAACCATATTATTCTGAACGCGGTCAACCAGTCCCCGTAATTTTGAAATCCAGAAATTCTTTTTGTACGAAATATTGTTCCTTTTCTTATCAATATCGTAAAATCTGCTTTCGTATTTATTGTTTTTAAACTGATTTACCGCCAGCGCCTCATATGCCCAACGGGTAACCATGACTTCACCCCAGACCGGGACTGAATTATGTGCGATTATCACAGGGTTTAGTTTATCAAACTTCACCATCACACCGCTCAGCAGTAACTGGGGAATAATGAGAAAAGGAATCAAAATATAAATGGTGATAGCCGAATTAAAACTGGCCGACACATTCAGCCCGAGAATATTGGCGAAACATGAAACGGAAAACAGGATCAGGAAATAGTCAATGTACATTCCCTTGATTTCAAGAATGGTATTGCCTACCAGGATAAAAGCGATGGATTGAACTGCCGATAGAATGAAAAGAATAGTGATTTTTGATATCAGGTAACTCGCCTTACTCAGGTTGAGAAATGCTTCCCGTTTTAAAATTTTCCTGTCTTTTATGATCTCTTCAGCGCTTACCATCAGTCCGAGGAAGAGAGCCACAACAACGGACATGAACATATAGATCATGATATTTTCATTTTCCCTGAAAATATATCCCTTCACATTGCTCACATCCGCGTTGTAATACTTTATCAGCCAGGATAGGATGAAACCCAGAAGGGGAGCTTCAAGGAGGTTGATCACCATGTACTGGGTATTTGCGATTTTTGAAAGAACATCCCGCGTCAGGAATACCATGAACTGTTTGATCGGGTTGGGTATTTTCAGCGAGCCGGCTATCTCTTTCTTTACCGGTTTGCTTTCAACCTCCTCAAGTGTTTTCAGGAGCCCGTTGGATTCTATTTTTTCCCTGTAGAAATTATTCCATTCTTTAGGTGAAACCTTTCTTGTGCGTGTGAGATTGCCATATTCATCCACCACCTTTGATTCGATGATATTGAAAATCTGCTCCGGGTTGACATTCCCGCAGCGCAAACACTCGCTTTCATCGCTGTTTACATGTTCCACGATCTTCTTGAAATAAACGACAGCGTCAACCGGGTTGCCGTAATATATCGGGTATCCTCCCACATCAAGTATCACCATCCCGTCAAACATCTTGTAAATATCGGATGAGGGCTGGTGAATGACCACAAAAACCAGTTTCCCTTTAAGGGCAAGTTCTTTAAGCAGATCCATTATGTTTTCCGAATCACGCGAAGAGAGGCCGGAGGTGGGTTCATCCACAAATAATACCGATGGTTCGCGTATCAGTTCCAGTGCAATGTTCAGCCGCTTGCGCTGACCACCGCTGATATATTTATCAAGAGGGCTGCCTACTTTCAGGTTTCTCGGTTCATACAGCCCGAGATCACCTAAAAGGTTAAGGGCTCTTTTGGAAATTTCTTCATCGTTCAGGTCATTAAAACAGAGTTTTGCGGCATAAAAAAGGTTCTGGTAAACCGTCAGGTCTTCCATCAGAAGGTCATCCTGCGGGATAAAACCGATTATCCCTTCCGCTTTATCTTTTTCCCTGTGGATGTCTATGCCATTAATTTTTACGCTGCCGCTGGTTGGTGTTTCAATGCCGTTTAATACCATCAGAAGAGTTGATTTCCCCGCCCCGCTTCCTCCCATAATCCCAACAAGGGTTCCCGACTCTTCCGCTATATTCACATCCCTAAGCCCGATATTACCTGTGCGGAAACGATATTGAATTTTATTGGCCGTAAACACAATTTTCTCCTTTGAGAGATCGGTCATGAAAGAAGAAACAATATCGCTGTAATAGATGGGTTTTACTTTTGAACTGCGGATGGATGAACCGGGAGTGAGAACATATAAACGGTCATTATGAATGATCTGGCCGTTCAGGTACAGTTCACTGGTACCATAATACTTCAGCGCATACATATTCACCGATGGAATCTCAAGAACCCTTAATTGTCCTTCAATGTTTTCAATATTAAAATGCCTTACCTTTTGATTAGGTGGTGTTGATTTGCAGTCAATAACCAGTACAAACTCCGTTTCCGGAACATGTTCGACAGGATCGGTGACAAAAGACATGCTCCTTTGAAACTCCTCGTTGGTAATGTTAAAGGACTCGCTTACCGTAGTAATGAATTCAAGTTCCTGAGGTGTAACCTGTTTGTTCCTGCTTACATATTCAATAAGGCGTACAAGGACAATAATTTTCTGCCTTTGCTCCAGTTCTTCGTTAATTTGCTTGCATATTTTCAGAACTTTTACAGAGCCGAGCGAAGTTCTCTTTTTCTGGCCTTCTTTCTTTTTTGAAGTTATCTGGTGGTGCGAAACAAGAAACTCATCAAATACTTTCAGGTACGCCTCTACCTGTTCCAGGTTTAACTGCTGCTTGAGGAATAATTCAACAACAGCCCTTCCTTTTGTAGTAATATTACCCTGTTCGTCAATATCAACCTCTGCGACAATCGCAAATAAATGCATCAGGGCTTTTAAGATACGTTCACTCATGGATCAGAAAAGAATAAAGGTCTAGGGTATAAGGTATAAGGGGTATATGACAGAAACCTGGAAAATACATCTGTACCCATCCATCCAGGGTCATTGTTTAAATCCAATCAACAAAACGGCACATCCTGATGTTTTACTGATCGGGTCAAGTTTGGCCTCAACAACGCAATCCATTGAATTTGCGAATTCAAAATCCCAGTACGGGGCGTTTTTATACCTGCTGTTCTGGAAGATAATATTGCGGTCCTTATCGTATAGGGTAAATATGATATTCCCGTCAGTTAACCCGCTGCATGCTGCAATACGGTAGGTGCTTTCACCGAAAAAAGTAGCATGAAACTCCGCCACTTCCTCATCAATGAGTAGCGACCGGTATTGCTGGCCGTCTGATACGAAATCAGCGGTAATATGCTTTTCACAGAGATTGGCAACGGTGTCGCACTGGGCATGAATTGCGGCAGGTAAACACGCGTAAACCCCGAAAATAATGAGTAAACCGGCTAATTTTTTCATTGTTATCCGACAATTAGATTTCTTAATGATTGGATTTTTTGTGAAATGACTGTTAACTGTTCATCCGACATTTTTACATCGGAGGTACTGTTCACTTTGGTCTTGTTTTTTTCAGGGAAATCTGACGGAGGCACGAAAGTATACTGGGTTTCCACCCCATCAAAAGAAGAATAGAGATCTACAAGCATGTCAATCAGTTCGGTAAATTCCGGCTGGTTTGAAAAAGGACCCAGCAGTTTAATTATATTATCGAGAGTTTGCTTTTGCCCGCCAATACGGTTAATGATCTTCTTGTTCTTTGTTACCGCTGCGATTTCTGTTACAAAATACATGCTTTCAATCCATCCACCGGTAATCACCAAACTGGCTAAATCGGACGCGTCATTGTTTTTGAGGTACTCATCTGCCGACCGGTAACATACCGAAACAAGGGGCAGAAGGGAATCCTTAGTACCAAGGTTCCTGGTAATGCGTTCAATGGTTTCTTTGCTGAAAGCATCACTCACGCCAAGTTCATCGGCAAGGGAACGCACTACAGTGAGGTAATTAATACCGTCCTGCGGCATTTCATAAATGGTAGTGTACCCCAGGTCAGCGCCATATATTCCGAGGTTAAGCCCTTTGGCGTAATTGGTTGAATAGGAGTTTATTTTATCGGAACCGTTAAGCATCTCCTTTTTATAATTGGAGCCAACCTCCTTTATCAGGTAGGCGGTTTGGAATGGTGACGGAATGCAAAATACTACACCGCCAACCTGCAGGGCGGTCGCCTTATTGCTGTCGGTTTTGAACTGGGTCAGGTCAGTGGAGGTTTCCTCACCCGTTTGGCCTCCCCCGCAACCATATAGCAGGGTTCCGCTGATGAGAAGGAATAAAAGGTTGTTTCTCATGGTAAAAGATTATTAAACAAGTGGCAAATATAACTAAAATTGACATTTTGAAGCATGGGGGTTTTTTTTTAGGAAAATATGGGCGGGAAGAACGGAGAAAATTGTGCTCCTTTGGCAAGAACACAATGCATGGGCATAGGTAATATCGGCATCGGCACGCAGGCGCCAAACTCCAAACTGTACATATACTACAAACGGGATAAAACCTTGAATACATGAGCCACAGATTTCATAGATTTTTTCATTAATTATTGTTTTGGAAACTCCCATAGCAATCCTTGAAGAACAAATTGCACCCCTGGCTGCCGATCAGACAGTTTTTCAGCAAAAACTTGCTTTGCTTGCGCAGACAAAATAATTTTTTCGTAAAATGTAACTTTTCTTTATTAATTACCGTAAAAACCCAAAAATTCCCTCTCCGTGTTAAACTCCTTGCTCCTTAAAATAAAACCTGTAAAA
>JACPRZ010000071.1 GCA_016193485.1 Bacteroidota bacterium
ATGGAAGCGATTGAAGAAGCAGTTGACCTTGGGGGGGGGTATATTCTGATTTTCGGATGTGCGGCAGGAGATGTTGGGATTGCTGCAATCTTCAGGGTGGGATAAAGCAGTTGGCAATGGGCAATGAGCAGTCCTGACGCTTTCGGTCAGGATGCTGACCAGTGCGTCAGCATAGGCAAAAGGCAATAATCATTAATAATATTCAAATCGGAAAAATTCTTTTACCATGATAAAATCAATACGGCAATCTACTCTCCATGCATTAGGACTTGGATCCGTTCTTGAAATTTTTCAGAACGGAAAGTTACCGGTTGAAGCGGCCGATATGGCAGAAGCGGTTTTCGGTAAGCCACAAAAACGCGGTGCGATGATCATTTCCGGTGCAAACGGCATTGTCGGTGCAGGAAAGGCAATGCAGTTCGGCTCACGGCTGCTGCCTTATAACATCCCGATCATCGCGCTTGACTTTCCCGGTTCACCCGATGGCATCACGCGCCAGTACAACGGACTGGCAACCGCTTTCGGCAGGGATACCGCCAACTCCATCATGAAAAATATTATCCGGCTGAGTTATGACGGAAAAAATCTCCCGGAGAGCATCAGATCGTACAACCCGAAATTCCTTCTGGAAGCCATTCCCGAAATACTTGATGTAAAAAAAGCGCATTACGGCTTGTTTAAAAAAACATTTCCCGGAATTGAAATCCGGTCGGTAACTTCCGGATTTCCTTCCTCGCAGTTAGGGGTGGGAATAGCGCACCCGGCATTTCCGCATGAAATAAATAAAATATGGGAGATCGTGGAGCCGAAACCTTCTGCGATTACACAATTGCTCTGGGCGCTCGGCATGATTCCCATCCAGGTAAGCGATAACTGGTCGTTCGTACTTGATGTTCTCTTTTGCGGAATCACTCATGCCGGTTTGCAGTATCACCGCCTCGCCAACACTCCCTTCTGGAAGACCGATAAATATATACGGAAACTATCAGGACCCAATCCTTTCCGCGCACATGATGCCATTGGAGCAAAAGGAGCCAATTTCCTTACATGGTCATGTCTTCATCACCTTGGCAAAAACTATGGCGGTTTGTTTACACCCACTCCCGAACTTGATGAAAGAAAAGAAACCGGACAGAACTGGTATCCGCTGGATCATTTCCGACCGCTTGTCAACTGGTCACTTGAAAAAGAAGACTTGGAAGTGTTGAATGCTATGATACTGGGACCTCTTTTCCAGATGACCGCACTGATGGTGCACGAAAAAAGATCTCATCTTTCATCCATGAATGCCATCGGGGAATTATGCGCACAATTCACAAGAGGAATGCCGGCCGTTATGCGAAAAACCGGTAAGGATGAAATAATCAGAACCGTAAAAAAATATCACGCTCTATACCCCCCTGCCGCTGAAACCGCCTGGCACAATGATGTTCTGTCAAAAATGGATGAACCGGAGTGGCAGCAACTTTATGTAAATGCCGAACACAATGGTAAAGCGGGAGTCATCACCATAAGCCGGGAGAGTTACAACAGCGATGTTGACGCTGAACTCAACCGGGCAATTACCTGGCTTACCGATCAGAAAATAAAACGCGTGATTTTAACAGGTGATTTCCATTTGTCAACCCAGATGGTCGGAGCCGATACAAATGAGTTTTTCCCGGCACTGAACGACACCAAAGCCGGTGAAAAAATTGCCGGGAACTGGTCGGCAACGGCAAGACGGCTCTATAATGAATTTGAAATTTCCGTGGGATTCATCAACGGGAAACGCTGCATGGGCGGAATGCTTGAACTGATGATGCACTGCCATTATCTTATTGCTGTTGACGATGCCGTTCTTGCAATGCCTGAAGTTACGCTTCCGGTTGTACCGGGTATGGAGGGCTGCCACTGGGCAGTGAGAAAAACAAAACCGGAACAGATGCACCATGTAATATCAATGCTTCTTGAAGGTTCAAATGTAAAAGCCAAAGATGCTGCCGGTTGGCTTGTTGATTTTGCAGGTCCCCTCAATAGCGCTTTGAAAAAGGCATGGCAGATAATGGAAGATGGAAAAAATGTCCTGCCTCTGCGCAAAGTCAATCCTGCACCGCTGAAAAAAATTCCCTTTGACAAAGTTCAGATATCAAAAGCAGGCGACCAGGCCATTGAAGAAGCCCGTAATGCGATCGCAAAATGTATTGAGGATTCATGCTCTGCATCTCTTGACGATGCTCTTGCCATACAGGCAAAACATTCAGCAGGTTTTATGGTCAGCAAGTTGTGCAGAGCCGGACGGGTGGGAAGCGAGTATGACAAGGTCATGGTGTAAATCTGAATTTACATAATATCTTAAAATGTCAAAGGAATCAAAAATTACCAGGGAAGAAATAAAGAAGGTCTTCCTTGAATCAGGCATTGAAGTAAAACCTCTTTATACTGGTAAAGATGTATCGGAGGCAAATCCGGAAGCGGAAAAAGAAGAACCGGGCAAATATCCTTTCACGCGGGGTATTCACCCTTTGATGTACCGCAAGCGTCCCTTCACCATCAGGCAATATGCCGGCTTTGCATCTCCGGAAGAAACCAACGAACGGTTTAAATTCCTGATCCAAAACGGGCAAACGGGACTTAATGTCGCTTTTGACCTTCCTACGCAGTGCGGACTGGATTCAGATGATCCCCGTTCATTCGGTGAAGTGGGCAGAGTGGGTATGGCGGTTGATACGCTTGAGGATTTTGAAATCGCTTTTAATGATATTGACCTTGAGAAAATAACCGTTTCACTTACCATAAACGGTTCGGCAATTGTCCTGATGGCGATGTATTTCGCCCTTGCCGAAAAACTTAGCTATAATTTACAAAACCTGCGCGGAACCGCGCAAAACGACATCCTTAAAGAATTCATAGGACGCGGCACATGGATTTTCCCGGTGGATAAATCGGTAAAATTGGTTGTGGATACAATTGAATATTGCGCAAAAAATGTTCCGAAATACAGTCCCGTGAGCGTGTGCGGGTATCATATAAGGGAATCGGGGGCAAACCCGGTGCAGGAAATGGCGTATGCCTTTTGTATAGCGAAAGCATATTCGGATGAAACGCTCAGGAGGGGAATTTCCATAGATGAATTCGCTTCACGGCTCTCGTTCAATTTCGATATTTACGGAAATCTCTTTGAACAGATCGCCAAATTCAGGGGGGGGAGACGGCTGTGGGCTAAAATCATGAAGGAAGAGTACGGTGCGAACAAGGATGAGTCGTGCTGGATGCGCATGATTGCAGGCGGGGGGGGGGCCGGTCTCACCAAGGAACAACCTGAAAACAACATTGCGCGCACTGCTTATTACGCTCTTATCAGCGCTCTTTCCGGCACTCAAACCATGGCGCTTTGCACCTATGATGAAGCATTCACTATCCCCACTGAAAAAGCCGCAGAAGTTGCTTTACGCACCATGCAGATACTCGTACATGAAATGGGTATCTGCGATACGGTTGACCCGTTGGGTGGTTCATACTATGTTGAAACGCTGACTGCCCGGTTTGAAAAGGAAATCCGGAAAACGATGACGGAAGTGGATAAAATGGGAGGCATTGTAAAAGGAATTACAGAAGGAAAAATACAGGAAGCAATTTCAAACCAGGCGTATGAAAGATGGAAAGGAATACAGAAAGGCAAAATCCTTAAGGTGGGATTGAACTGCTATCAAAGAGTTGAGGAAGTCAAACCCGTGGAGTTTCATCCCTACAACACTGAAGCCGCGGGAAAGCAGATAAAAAAACTGACGAAGATAAAATCAACACGCGATAATAAGAAAGTGAAATCCGCATTAGACAACCTTAGCAACGCTGCAAGAAAAAATTTAAACCTGATGCCTGCAACTATTGAGGCGGTGAAAGTATATTCAAGCGTGGGAGAAATTATTCAGGTGCTGAAAGAGGTTTACGGAGAGTATGAGGAGCCGGTGTTTTTTTAAATGGGCAGAGGCGAAATGACAGGCATTGATAGGTATTTGTAGGCATTGATAGGCATTTATTGTAAATACAAATACCAGCCAAAGCGTTAATGCCAGCGTAGCATAATTTACACTGATATCAACTGAATAAAGTTAAAATGCCAACCGTACTATCATTAGAACAAGCCCTCGCCCTCCCTTACGCCACCCAGCGCTTTGTACAGTTGGGATGGCGCGTCATTCGTATTGAATCACCTGCCGAAGATGGGGGGGGGAACCCAGGTGATCCCAACCGCTACATTGGCGTTGACCTCGGTTTTCCCGATTTACATTCATATTATATCGCTCCCAATGTCGGGAAAGAAGCCATTACAATCAACCTTAAGAAACAGGAAGGCCGGGAGTTGCTTGGAAGGATTATTAAAGAATTAAATGTTGATGTATTTATGTGCGCTACCCTGCCGAAGCGGTACAGGCAATTAGGAATTGATTATGAAACACTCCGTAAATACAACCCTTCTCTTATCTGGTGCGGAATTTCGGCAATGGGACCCGATTATCCCGACCGTGCCGGCTATGACCCCGCATTGCAGGCAATGCTTGGCTTTACCTACCTTACGGGTGAGGCAAACGGAATGCCTGTTCCTTGCGGAATCCCGGTTATTGACCTGAAAGCGGGAGATGAAGCATTTACTCAAGTACTGCTTGCTTTATTGGAACAAAAACACCTCTCCCCCAACCCCTCTCCAAAGGAGAGGGGAGGAATTCCCGGCTATCACACCACTGATTCACAGATGTGGAATTTGCTTCAGGAAAAAGCGCTTGAAATGAGAAAAAATCCAACAACCGCTGAAATGGCGCTTTGGCAAACACTCAGAAGAAATGCCACAAAATTTTATTTCAGACGACAACATATTATTGACAGATTTATTGTAGATTTTGTTTGTTTAAAAAAAGGATTAGTTGTGGAAGTAGACGGAGATATTCACGACTATAAAAAAGAAGAAGATGAATTAAGAACACAAATACTAAATGAACGAGGATTAAAAGTAGTTCGTTTCAGAAATGAGAAAGTATTGGCTAATGCTGATGGTGTTGTTGATGAAATTATCAGACAATTAAAAAATCAGCCAGACTACAAAGTCCTCCCCTTTGGGGAGGATTTAGGAGGGGTTGGGGAGGGAGCTGGGGATTCTATTCACATCTCCATGGCGCAGTGTGCTGCCTCGTGGCTTATTACCGCCCTGCCGCAACTGGAATTCGTAAAAAGCGATGATGAACTTTTCAAACGCAGCGGCAATGAGCACCGCAGTTTTATTCCCTGCAACGTATATCCCACAAAAGACGGGTATGTATATCTCGCTATAGGCAACGATTCGCAGTGGGTAAAATTCACATCGGTGAAGGGATTTGAACATCTTGCCACCCCGGGGCGGAAGACAAATGCCGGGAGGATGAATGAGAAAGAAAAGATATACAGAGAAATAGGAGAAAAAACAAAAAAATATTCCACTAGTGAATTTCTGAATATGTGCCTAAACTTCGGATTATCCGCTGCACCTGTAAATTCAATAAAAGATGTTGCCGCCTTGGAATTTGTTCGGAAAAACCTTATTAAAACAAAATTATCATCCGGTAGAAAGATAAATCTTTTCCCTCCTTCCTATGCTTCTGAATTTCTGAGAAAAAATAATTTTGCTCTTTCCTGTTCTCCGCGTCTTGGAGAACATAATGTAAAGATTTTGAAGGAGGCGGGGTTGCAGGGTGATGAGATTGGGGTACTGAAAGCAGATAAGATTATTTAAATTTACAGGATACAAAATTATAATTAATGTCCGATTGTCAGGTAATTAAACTTTTTGCTAATTTTGCTAAAATTTTATACAATGAATAATTCATTTCTTAATAGGATAACGATTCTTGAAAATGTTTGTCACGGAAAACCAACAATCAGGGGTTTACGCTATCCCGTGGAGAATATTCTTGAACTTCTTGCCTCCGGGATGACCATAGATGAATTGATGAAGGATTATCCCGATCTTGAACGGGAAGATTTTCTTGCCTGCCTTGAATATGCTGCACGTCTTACTAATGTTAAAAACATTTTCAAAGCCGCTTTGTGAATTTCATCGTTGATGCGCAACTTCCCAAAGCCCTCTCTGCTTATTTTCTAAAACGCGGATTCAATTCCATTCATACTCTGGATATGCCTTTGAAAAATGCTACACCGGACGAGAACATCATTTCCCTTGCATCCAGTGAGAACCGGGTCGTTGTCACTAAAGACAGTGATTTTTTTGATAGTTATATTTTGAAGAAAATGCCTGCAAAATTACTGCTTGTTACCACTGGAAATATTCAAAATAAAGATTTACTGAAAATTTTCGAAACTTCCTTTGATAGGATCAAAAACTTGCTTTCCGAATATGATGTGGTGGAAATTGACAGTGAGAGGATTACCGTTCATTTTTAAGAAACAGAATTTGGTAAAAGTTGATGAGATTAATGTCCTCCCTCCTCGTTCTCCTCGGCCCCACCGCCTCCGGCAAAACCCGCCTTGCCGCTCTTGTTGCGCACCGCATGGGGGGGGAAATTATCAGCGCTGACTCGCGGCAGGTGTACAGGGGAATGACCATCGGTACCGGCAAAGATCTGGATGATTACATAGTTGATGGCAACCGGGTTCCATATCACCTGATTGATATTGCCGAACCGACCGAAGAGTACAGCGTTTTCCGGTTCCAGAAGGACTTTCTTGCCGCTTACAATCTTATCCGTGAAAAAGGACACCTGCCCATTCTTTGCGGGGGTACCGGGCTCTATATTGAATCGGTTCTGAAACCCTACCGCCTCATTGAAGTTCCGGAGAATGAAACCCTCCGGAAAGAACTCTCCGGAAAAAGCATGGAAGAACTGACCGCCATGATTTCCTCCATGAAAACCCTTCATGCAACAACCGAAATCCGGGACAAGTCCCGGTTAATCCGCGCCATTGAGATTGAACAATATCACATGGATAACCCGGAGACGGATTTCTCCTTTCCGCAAATTGATGCTCTCATTTACGGAATTCACTTTCCCAGGGAACTGCACAGGCGCAGGATAACCGCACGGCTTGAAATGCGGCTGAACACGGGAATGGTTGAAGAAGTTCAACAACTTCTCGCACAGGGAATTGACTCACGGAAACTGATGGCGTTCGGACTGGAATACAAATATATCACCCAATACCTTCTTAATGAACTCACCCGTGAACAGATGTTTGAACAACTCAACACCGCCATCCACAGGTTTGCAAAACGGCAGATGACATGGTTCCGGAGGATGGAAAGAAACGGAATTAACATTCACTGGTTAGAAGGACGGCTTCCTGCTGAAGAGAATCTGAAAATATTGCTGCAAATTCCTGATAAAAGTCATTAAAAACCATTTGTAAAAAAAGGGCTCTCTTCCGTAACTTCGTGGTGGCGATGATATCCACCGCATGCTGAAACAAACCATTGATATTCTGACCTCTTATGACAAACCTAAGAAGGTTTGCATTATGGGAAATGTTGCCGTTGCACGCGCTGCAATTGAGTGCAGAGTTGACGCTGTTTTTTCCTATCCGGGTACTCCTTCCACCGAAGTTTCAGAGGTATTCAATCATGTAAGCGAATTCCAGGGCAAGCCGGCTCACAAAGAAAAATACCCGGCACTGACTTCATACCCGGTTTATTTTGAATACTCCGTAAATGAAAAAATCGCTCTTGAAAAAGCCATCGCCTGCTCTATCGGAGGTAAAAGCGCCATGTGCGTGATGAAAAATGTAGGGATGAATGTAGCGTCCGATGCCCTGATGACCATCACCTACCAGACCATTGGCGCACCGCTTGTACTTGTTGTCTGCGATGACCCCGGTTGCCATTCGAGTTCAAACGAACAGGATTCGCGTTACTGGGGTCCCATGGCATCAATACCGGTATTCAATCCCTCTTCACCGCTCGATGCCTGCAGGATGACAAAAGATGCTTTTGTATTATCCGGCAAAATAAAACTTCCCGTTATGGTGCGGATGACCACAAGGGTATCGCATACACGCGGCATGACGGTTTATCATTCTATACCCCCCCCCATGTCTTCTCACGCGTTCCGGTTTCTTCCCGAGCATATTAATATTCCGGCCCGAACCGGTCTTGCACACAAAAAACTGCTTTCCCGGTTGGATGATCCCCTTTGCCGGTCTATGTTGAAAAAATATTGTGTTCAAAGTTCTAAAGGGAAGAACGAAAAGATGGCGGTCATATCTTCCGGGGTAGCATCGGTTTATTTCCGTGAAATATCCGCACAGAATAACCTGTCCGGTAAATTGCGCTACATGGAAGCAGGGATGATTCATCCCATCCCGGAAAATGAAATCAGGAAATTTCTTCAGAACGGATGCAAAAAAGTACTCGTACTTGAAGAACTTGAACCCTTCATTGAAAATGCGGTGCGCATTGTTGCCCAGAAATATTCATTGCCTTGCAAAATATACGGTAAGAATTTTTCATCGCTTACGGTTACGGGAGAATATTCCCTTGATATAGTGCGGGATTCCGTTGAGGAATTTTCGGGTATCCGGATGCTGAAAAATAAAAAGTTGCCGGTATTGCCGGATGATCTAAAAAATTCCGTTTCACCCCGTCCTCCCGTATTATGTGCCGGATGCCCGCACCGCGCCACTTTTTACCTGTTAAAACTACTCGTACCGCGTGAACAAAAGGAAATGATCCTGTGCGGGGACATCGGTTGTTTCGGGCTTGGCGCACTACCCCCCCTTAAAATGATAGATACCATTCATCACATGGGCATGAGCATCTCGATGGCTCAGGGATTGTATGAAGCGATGAAATCAGAAGGAAAGGAACAAAAAACGGTTGCGCTGGTGGGTGACGGCACTTTTTTTCATTCAGGGATATCTTCACTGATGAATGCGGTTTACACGCGCGCCAATATGCTGGTAGTTATTTTTGATAACCGCACCATAGGAATGACCGGACATCAGGATCATCCCGGAGCGGCTCACCCTCCAAAATACAATGAACTTGATATTGTTTCTGTGGTAAAAGGACTTGGAGTGAAATCAGTGGAGACCATCAACCCGTTTAACTTAAGAGAAAGTTATCAGATATTGAAAAAGGCGATGCTGGCGGACGGAGTGTCGGTGGTGGTGGCAAAAGCGCCCTGTATATTTCTTACCGGTCTTAACCTGAAAAAATTCGCCCGCAGGAAAATCGTGATTGACCCGGAACGTTGCAATTCCTGCGCCAATCACTGCGATATGTCCCTCTCCTGTTCCCTGCCGCACACCCAACGGGGAAACCTGGTGAGAGCGAAAATGAAAATTGCCGCTCATACCCAGATTCCCGCGCAGGAGCAATTATGCCCGGCAAATATCTGCAATCATGGATTCCTTAACGCCATTCAGACAGGTGATTTCAAATCAGCGGTTGAAATTGTACGGGATAAAATGCTTTTTTCAAAGACCTGCGGGGATATATGCCACCGTCCATGTGAATTATTCGCAACAAACCATGTTTCCGGAATTGTACCCATCCGTTCCCTCAAAAAATTTGTTTCTTCTAAGAACGGGAATTACCGCGATTTTGCACATCCCATTCAACGCGCAAGATCGGCAAAACCTAACGGGAAAAAAATTGCAATCATAGGAGCCGGTCCTGCAGGTCTCAGCGCTGCATACGACCTGGTACAGGCAGGTTTTCAGGTCATCGTTTATGATAAAGAAAACAAGCCGGGCGGCATGGTCACGTATGCCATTCCGTCCTTCAGAATGGATAAGGAGGCGTTTATTCATGAAGCCGGGCAGTTGGAAAAAATGGGAGTTACTTTTCACTTTAAAAAAGTTCTTGGGAAAGAAATTACTCTTGAGGAATTATCCGGTGCCAACGATGCCGTGCTTCTTGCCATCGGGCTGAACCGTTCAAAAAAACTTGAGATCGTTGACAAAAATGTTCCGGATAACCAGAAGTGGGATGTTCTGACCTTCCTGAAAGATTTTCATCTGAACCGTCTTTCGTTGCACCCCGGCTCAGCGGTACTGGTAATCGGGGGGGGGAATAGCGCCATTGATGCAGCGCGAACCGTTAAAAAACTCTCCCCGATGAATATCGTACTTGTTTCCTGCATCGAGACATCCGATGCCATGCCCGCCTTTCCGGAGGAAACCGGCCATGCCCTTCAGGAGGGTATCCTCATCCTGCACGACAGTTATGTTCAGAAATGTACGACCGGAACCGATGGAAAAATCTCCATTGATCTCTTATCTTACGGTACAAAAAAAATGCTGAGCAGGTTTGAATGTGACTATGTAATAACCGCAATAGGGCAGGAAAGCGCATGCGCAGAGTTTTCACCGCTGGACGGTCAATATCTTGACGAAAACAACCGCATCATTAAACAGGAAAACGGTTATACCGGTTATAAAAATATTTTTGTCGCGGGTGATCTCTGTTCCGGCAATCACATGAGCGTAATAGGAGCCATTGCCGGTGGTAAGATGGCTGCAACAGGGATCAGGAAGTTTCTCGGAAATTATTCTTATGATTACGAAGGGAAAGACGGATTGGAACGTTTAAACCGGTCAATGCCGGCAAGGCAGGCGGAGACAATTATTATCAACGGGAACCTGGCAGAAATAACGGATCAATATAACCTGTACCAGTCATGTATGAAATGCAATCACTGCATCGAGAATTTCGGATGCCCTGCGATGTTACGTGTTAACGGTAAAGTACAGGTGGATATGGATAAATGCACCCTGTGCGGATTTTGTATTGATGTATGCCCGAATGATGCAGTGCGGTGGGAGATGGAGGGGATGTAAGAAAGTCCCAAGTCCCAAGCATCAAGTCCCAAGTCCCATGAATATGATTTTTTTAGCAATCATGCACTCATGAATCCACTATTAAATGCCTCATAATAATACCACAAAAATTCTGATAGCCGGTGTCGGTGGGCAGGGTATTGTGTACCTCAGCGACATTCTTGTTGAGGCATCTCTGCTTGCCGGCATTCCTACTGGCGTGAGCGAGATACACGGCCTGTCGCAAAGGGGGGGTACCGTTACATCCTCTATTACTTTCGGAAAAAACAGTTACGGATTCATTGAAGAGGGCGGGGCCGATTTCCTCATCGGGCTTGAACCCCTCGAAGCGATCCGCTGTAATAATCTCCTTCACGGGGAAAGCGTTGCCGTAATTGACGTTAAGAGAATAATTCCCTATGCCGTAAACACCGGATCGGTTCCCTATCCTGATACCGGCCGGTTTATTGAATACCTGAAGGAAAACATCAGGAAAGTCATCAGAATAAAAGATGACCTGCCGGGTATTGAGCCGGTCATGCGGAACATCATTGTGCTGGGTGTTACCGCTTCGCAAAAAAAATTTCCCGTGGATTCCCGTTTTATTGATAAAATTGTAGGAAAAATTTCACCGGAACACCTGAAATATTTCCGTGATGCTGTAAATAATCCATTGACCTATTCCTACTTTGGTAAATCAAAAAATTAACTGTATTAACGAGTAATAAAAAAACTTGCCACGAAGGCACAAAGACACCAAGATGCACAAAGGAGATTTTAAACCACTCTCTGCAGAAGAAGAAAGAACCGGCAAACTGATTGTCAATGCCGCGTATGTGGTTCATAAAGCGCTTGGACCAGGATTATTGGAAAAGGTCTATGAAGTTTGTTTCTGCCATGTTCTGATTAAGGATAAGTGCAGTATAAAACGGCAATTAGATATACCAATTGTGTTTGATGGAATCGTATTTGAAGAGGGTTTGCGTCTTGATGTTATGGTTAATGATTTAGCCATTTGTGAACTAAAAGCGCTGGAAACTGTCAATCCTGTCTGGGAAGCACAATTATTGAGTCACTTAAAATTAACAGGGAAACGACTTGGCTATCTGATCAACTTTAATGTCCCGCTAATTAAAAGCGGTATAAAACGGATAATTTTATGACAATGTATTTCTTCGTGAACCTTTGTGCCTTTGTGTCTTTGTGGCAAATAATTAGTGTAGTTATTAATTCATCAAAGTAGTACTATGCTGAAAGAAAAGAAGACAAGAGTACCATCTAAAAACCGGAACGGATACAGCCCTTCAACCCTTGTTTCCGTTATTTTTTCCTTAAACGGATCGCAAGCCACATGCTCAATTCCTTCATCCATGCTTCTGATTGACCTGATCAGGGAAGAATTCGGTCTTACCGGGACCAAGCCGGGATGCCGGGAAGGAGAATGTGGCGCCTGCACCGTACTCGTGGATGGTCATGCGGTAAACTCATGTCTTTATCTTACAGTAAATATTAATGGCAAAGAAGTTACGACTATTGAAGGTTTGACAGGAAGGGATGGAAATCTTGACCCTGTTCAGAAAGCCATGATAAGCAAGGGCGCGATCCAATGCGGGTTCTGCACACCCGGAATGGTGATGTCAATAAAATCGCTGGTTAACCGGAATAAAAACGCAAAAAAGAAAATGAACAGGGAAGAAATAAAAAAATCACTTGAAGGAAATCTGTGCAGGTGTACGGGATATATAAAAATTATAGATGCAGCTGAAGCAGCGATTACGAAGATGGATGAAAAGATTACAGAGATTCATTAAAGTTAATGAAACTGTGATTTCAAAGATGAAAGAACCGATTTCTTAATCCATTTAAACCTTAATATATGAATAAAGAAGAAAGAGATCCTCTGACGGAAAAAATAATCGCTTGTGCATTTCATGTGCATAGGGATGTTGTATTTGAGTATCAAATCTTATCTTATTTGAAAGCCACTGGATTGAGTGTGGGATTGATAATAAATTTTGGAAATAAAAGTTGCGAAGTGCGCAGATTGAATTATTCAAAGAAATCTTCGTAATCTTTTACAATAGACCTCTTGCGTAAGTCAATATATGGAAAAAATTCCTGCCACAAAGACACGAAGACACGAAGTTTCACTAAGGAAATTCTTTGTGTTTCTTAGTGACTTTGTGTCTTAGTGGCAAAAAAAATGACTTCCGCAGGAGGTCTAATAAATCTCTGTAATTAATGTTAAATATTATTGGCAAACCTGTACCTAAACTAGATGCGGGCATCCGCGTGAGCGGGAAAGCCGTTTACGGCCATGATATTACGTTACCCGGGATGCTGCACGGTTCTATCCTCCGTACGCAATATCCTGCCGCTAAAATCATTTCTATAGACACATCAAAAGCGAAGCAACTCGAAGGTGTGGTTTGCGTTATCACTGCTGAAGATGTTGATGTCAATCTAATAGGGTATACCCGTGATAACCCGGTGCTGAAACGAGGAGAGGTCGCCTGCATCAGGGATGAAATTGCCGCTGTTGCAGCCGTAACAAAAGAGATTGCCGAGAAAGCAATCCGCCTGATTGAAGTTGCATATGAAGTAAAGGCCGGAATTTATGATCCTTTTGAAGCCATAAAAGATAATGCACCGCTTATTAACCCATGGAGTGTCAATACCAAACCGCTCTATGGGAAAAAAACGCACAAAAATACAGCCGAGTCATTTCATTATGAGCACGGCAACATTGAAGAGCAGAGGAAGCGGAGCGCCTGCGTTATAACAAGGAGGTATTCCCTGCCGCGTGTAACTCATTGCTGCCTTGCCACCAGCAATATCACTGCGGACTGGTCGCCTGTAGAAAAACGCCTTACCCTTTACTCTTCAACGCAAGTGCCGTTTTTGTACCAGCGCGATATAGCCCATGCATTGAAACTTGAGCCATCGCAGGTAAGGATTATTCAACCCGTAATCGGGGGGGGGTTTGGAAGCAAACTTGATATGTACCCGTTTGAGCCCATCTGCGCCCTTCTTTCCATGAAAACAGGAAAACCGGTTCAGATCATTTATAACCGGGAGGAGGAATTCATCGCCTCCCCTACCCGGCAGGCGATGACCATTGACATTACTGCCGGGGCAGATAAAGAAGGCAGGTTCACTTTCAGGAATGTGAAAATCACTAAAGATAATGGCGCTTATACTTCATGGGGCGCCACCACTTCATTTGTAATGATGCAGACGTTTTCTTCGCTGTACAAAGTGCCGGCATGCCGGTTTGAAGCGACTGCCGTTTACACGAATAATCCCTATGCCGGTTCCTTCAGGGGTTACGGAAATCCGCAGGCGACATTCGCCCTGGAGCGCACCATTGATGTTCTTGCCGATGAACTGAGAATGGATAAAAGTGAAATCCGCCTGATCAACGCCAACCTGCCGGGCGATGTCACCGGGCAGGGACTTACCTATACTACGTGCGGTCATAAAAATGCGCTGGAAACAATAATCGAAAAAAGCGGTTACCGGAAAATGAACCATCACCTATCTGTTGCAACGGGAAGATACCGAAGGGGAACCGGGTTCGCTTCCATGCTGCATGTAGGGGGGGGCGCTAAAATTTATCGTTCGGACGGATGCGGCACAACGCTTAAACTCGATCCGTTCGGCTGGCTGACCATCATCACCGGATCCAACGAAATCGGACAGGGTTCGGAGACCGTGCTGGCCATGATGGCGGCAGAAGAATTAGGCATTGACCTGAAAAAAATAAAAGTCATCAATACCGATACCGATGTTAAACCCTGGGATGTCGGAGTGCATGCTTCGAGAACGAGTTTTGTTGCCGGAAATTCAATACTTGGCGCCATAAAAAAAATAAAAGAGAAAATTTCACCAAAAGCCATGCAACTGCTGCAATGTTCCGCTGATGAACTGTTATACGAAAAAGGGATGATCATAAACAAAACCAACGGTAAATCCGTGGCGTTGGATAAAGTTGTGCGGGAACTGCATTTCGGCCGGCCGAATGAATTATGCGTGGTAACTGATTTCTACGAACCATCGAGCAGTTTCCAGGATAAGGAATTCAGGGGTGATGTTTCAGGGGCTTATGCTTTTGCCGCCCAGGCGGCTGAAGTTGAAGTGGACACCTATACCGGGAACGTCAGGGTGGTTAATGTTTATGTGTCGCAGGATGTGGGCAGGGTTCTGAATCCTCTCGGCCTGGCAGGACAAATTGAGGGGGGAATTATGATGGGAATGGGTTATGGTTTGTCGGAGGAACTGGTTTTGCAGGAGGGGAGGGTGGTAAATCCATCGTTTCACGATTACAAACTGCTCACTGCGTCAGATGTACCGGAGATACATTTCTTTCCGGTTGAAACCAATGACCCCCAGGGACCCTATGGCGCA
>JACPRZ010000003.1 GCA_016193485.1 Bacteroidota bacterium
TGCTAACGGTTCGGGGATTAGCGTAGGCGGGGATAAACCGCTACGAACTTGTCCCACGAAACAAAGATAATAGAAAGCAATGAACTATAAAATTTCTCGTCTGCCCCCGCTTACGCTAATCCCTTGTTGGCAGTAGCCCTTCTGTCTGTCGGGATGCAGTGTCTGTCAGCACTATTGATTGTCTACTCAAAAACTTTCCCTTTTAAATTTTTAAGTCGGTCAAGTAACTCGTCAAACATTACAATTTCAATATTTTTAAGAGAGTTTCTTAAAATTCTAAAATCAATTTTCTTTTTTTCAGTGTCAAGTTGTGCTGTCTGTCCAATGAGAAGAATTGCTCTTGGTTTAATAACCTTAACAGAGGTGTCTCGTTCAATAAGAATATCTTTTTCAAGAGTGTCTCGCTTGCCCTCTGCTTGATAAAGATATTTTTCCGCTTGTGTCAGTGCTTTTATAATATCTGTGTGAAAATAAAAATTACCTCTGTCTTGTTCGGTTGATAAAAGTTTGGATGTCGGTCTTTTTATTTCAAAAATATCAAGGTGTCCTTGATAGTCCACAAGTCCAAAGTCCACTTTTCTCGCTCCCGCTAAAACAACATTTAATTGTTGAATTGCTTTTATGTATTTTGAGTCAACCAGAAATAAATTTTTCAAAAGAAATTTTCCCCAATCTGCTTCGGAAGTCGCCTCAATTAAAAGTTTTTCAAATTCAGCAATTACATTATCAACCGCTAACTTGTCTATTTTTATTTTTGTTCTTGTTACAAAGCGAACTTTTTTGTCTGCGTTTTTATATTTTGTCGCTAAAAGTTGTTCGTAAAAATCTTCAAAGCGGGTTACAGAATTGTTGTCAAAATGCGGAATAATGTCATTGTCAATGTTGTTAATTACCTTCAAATATCTTGTTTTGGAAGTTTCATTTTGAGCAGTAAACTCGTTTGGAAATGTGTCATAGAAAAACTCGTCTGCATATTTCCCTTTATCTATTTTGGCTTCATAAGCAATTCTACTTAATCTTTTTTTCAAACGCTGAAAGTCAGAATAATTTATCACTACTTCGCTTACATTGTAACTGCTTTCTCTTGGTTTAGAAATTGTAACTTTTTTTATGCTCTTACCATTTAGTTTTTTATTTAGGTAATAAAGTGCACCCGCTTTTACATAGCCCGTTTGAGAAAATTCAATAGGTAATTTTTTAAATCCTTCAAGTGTAATTTCTTTTAAGAAGAAAGTGTCATTGTTTCTTCTGTCCTTACCAGGAAAAAATTTTATTACTTCCTTGTCTTTGTCAATACGATAAACTTGCCATCTTAATTTTGTAACTGTGTCCGTTACAAAAATGTCGGTCTTGCCGTTTGTCGTTTGTGTTTCTGTTTTGATTGCCATTTGTTATTTTTAAGCGTCAAGTTACTGCGTTAGTGTCTACGGAGAACCGTTTTTTTAGGGTTACTGCCAACAATTATTATCCGCAGCAAAAGTACAAAATTATTGCGTTAATCCGGCAATCATGTGCCGGATTAACGCAACCGGGCGCGATATTCCGCAATACCCCTGAACTCCTTTATCCTCCATTCCAAATTATTCGTATAATTGCCCCTTCTATACTGGGATTACATAGATTTGCAAAAAGATTACAGAGATAAAAACATTTGCAAATCCGTTTCGCTTGGATATATATTCACTAAAATTGGTATTCGGCCGTAGTGTAACGGAGAGCGCCCCGATTGGTGCGGTTCAGGGCAGCCGTAAAAAATTTACTTTTTATAAATCTTTACGTGGTCTTATTACCGTACCCGTAATTGTTTTCGTGCACTCCGTTTCCTCTGCTCAGGACAAGGAACAAAACTTCCGTGAACTTTTTACCGAAGCCGCTTACCACGTGGAGTATAAAAATTATTCCTATGCCCTGCCTGTTTACTTTATCATGGACTCCCTCCAACCCGATAATGCCAATATCCATTACCGCATAGGCATGTGCTACCTGAACCTTGCTACTGACCGCACCAAATCCATACCCTGGCTGCGCAAAGCGGTACGGAACACCACACGCGACTGGGATGACCTCTCCTATATGGAAAAACGCGCACCGATGGATGCCTACTTCCTCCTCGGAAAAGCATTCCATCTGAATTACCAGTTTGATACGGCAATCGCCTGGATAAACAAATTCAAGGACCTCTATCCTAAAAAACATATCCTGCAGGAAGAAGCCGATTTCTATATTCAAATGTGCAATACGGCAAAAGAACTGATGCGCGATTCCCTGCAGGTGACTATTGAAAACATGGGTGAAGCGGTAAACTCCCCCTTTCCCGACTACTGCCCGGTGATGACGGCTGATGAATCGGTTCTGATTTTTACTTCACGCAGGGATAATACTACCGGTGGCACAACCGAATTAGACGGAAGATATATGGAGGATGTGTATATTTCAATCAGTAATGAAGGGTCGTGGACATATTCTTCATCTATCGGAACCAGTATAAATACAATTGACCATGATGCAGCGATCGGCTTATCACATGACGGTCAACTTCTGTTTCTCTACCGGGATGATGACGGTGACGGCAACATTTACCAGAGCGAACTCATGGGAGATATATGGACCGTACCGGAAAAACTTTCCATGAACATCAACAGCCCTTCATGGGAAACACATGCATCTCTCTCTGCTGACGGACAGGTAATTTATTTCACCAGCGACCGCAAAAACGGATTTGGCGGCAGGGATATTTACCGCTGTAAAAAACTTCCCGATGGCGAATGGTCGCTGCCCCTGAATCTGGGACCCGTAATAAATACTAAATACGATGAAGACGGACCCTTTATACAGGCCGATGGGATCACACTTTACTTCAGTTCCAAAGGCCACCGTACGATGGGGGGTTTTGATATTTTCTATTCTGAAATTAACCCTGAAGATCAATGGTCAAATCCTGTAAATATCGGGTACCCGATCAACACGGTTGATGATGACATTTACCTTGTTTTATCGGCTGACGGCAAGCGCGCCTACTTTTCTTCAATCAGGGGAGGATCATACGGGGATAAAGACATTTACAAAACAACGCTTGCCTTCAAAGAACAGGCGCATCTTACCGTTTTGAAAGGAGTGATGTCCGTTACCGATGCAGACGGAAATCCTCTTGATGCACGGGTTGTTGTTGTGGATAATGGTTCAGGAATGGAATATTCCTATATACCAAATTCAAAAACCGGGAAATACCTTGTAATTCTGCCATCCGGAAGGGATTATTCAATCAAGTATGAAATCAACGGTGAAGAAGTTCGGTCCGAAAACCTCTTCATCCCGGAAGGATCCGAATACAAGGAAATGGAAGGAACATACGACCTGAAACCGGTTACCGCAACAGGTAAAGTAAAGGATACAACGCAACAGGTCACTACACCCGTTACCCCTGTGGTACCGGATGTAAAACTGCCTGATAAACCCGATGTGATCAAACCGGAAACAACAGCGACCGTTCTTGCCGCTTTCCCGGAATTGTATCAGCAGTTTTTTGGTTATAACGTGAAAGAAATTCAAAACAGTTCAATGGAATATATTTCGTTTATAAATAATCTTATCAATTTCATTAGCATGCACGGAGAGGTCTCGCTGGTGATTGAAGGCAGCGCTTCAAAAGTTCCGACAACTACTTTTAAAACCAATCAGCAACTTGCCCGGATCCGGTCTGAAAGCGCGAAAGATGTATTGATCGCATCGCTTAAGGAAAAAGGAGCGGATGAGAAAAAAATAAAAATAAAAATATTACCTAAAGTTCAGGGACCCGAATATAAAGGGGATCCGGTTGAAGGGAAAGGTAATTATGAAAAGTACCAGTATGTGAAGATCGGGGCGGGAAAGTGATACAAACCAGTTATCAATGGACAGTTGGCAGTGGGCAAATGATAAATTTCGGATTTCAGATTGTCAAAATTGCGGATTTAAATTGCTCAATTCCAAAATGGAGAGGGTAGGCATTGATGGGAATTGATTGAAATTTATGGAAATTATTCGTATATTCGTACAAATTCGCTATTCGTAGATTTATGAATCTTCACGAATACCAGGGAAAGGAAATACTCCGGAAATTTGGCGTGCCTGTACCGGAGGGACGGGTAGCGCAAACCGCAGGTGAGGCCGTTGAAGCGGCAAAAGAGATTCAGAAAAGCACCGGGTGCGGCACCTGGGCGGTAAAAGCGCAGATCCATGCCGGGGGCAGAGGCAAAGGGGGGGGTGTTAAAATTGCAAAATCGCTGGAAGAGGTCAGGTCGTATGCGGGCGCCATTATCGGCATGAACCTCGTAACGCCTCAAACCGGTCCTAAAGGGAAAAAGGTTCACAAAGCGCTGGTGGAACAGGGTATATATTATAAGGGCGCCTCAGAGCCGGCCGAATTTTACCTGAGTTTTCTTTTAAACAGGCAGATCAGCAAAACCATCATCATCTATTCTCCTGCCGGTGGAATGTCCATTGAGGAAGTCGCCCATAAAACGCCTGACCTTATTTTTAAAGAAGTAATTGATCCTCTGACAGGTCTCTTACCGTATCAATGCAGGCGGGTCGCCTTTGACCTCGGATTATCAGGTGATGCATGGAAAAATTTTCAATCCTTTCTTCCCAAACTTTACCATGCTTATGATTCCTCTGATGCTTCGCTTTTCGAGATCAACCCTCTGTTTAAAACATCCGATAATAAAATTATCGCTGCCGACTGCAAGGTTACGCTTGAAGATAATTCACTTTTCCGCCACCCTGAATATCCCGGCTTACGGGACCTTTCAGAAGAAGATCCTATTGAAGTGGAAGCCAACCGCGCTGACCTCAACTATGTAAAATTAGATGGAAATGTGCAAAACGGGTTGAAACCGGCTTCAGGATAATACTTCAAGATCCGAAAGTAAAGGCGATACTCGTCAATATTTTCGGTGGCATTGTCCGCTGCGACCGTGTTGCACAGGGCGTAGTGGATGCATGCAAAAATATCGGATCGCTTAAAGTTCCCGTCATCGTACGCTTACAGGGAACCAATGCCGCTGATGCCAAAAAAATTATTGAACAATCCGGCCTGCGGGTACATTCCGCTACCCTCCTGCAGGAAGCGGCAGAAAAGGTAAAGGAGTGTATAGGATAGGTGGAGAATAGCATTTTCCGCAATGAAAAAAATCCTCGTTGCCAACCGCGGTGAGATTGCCCTGCGCATCATGCGCACTTGCCGGGAGATGTCCATTAAAACCGTTGCCGTTTTTTCCGAAGTTGACCGGAAAGCCCCTTTTGTCCTTTATGCCGATGAAGCGGTTTGCATCGGTCCTCCCCCCTCTTCGGCTTCCTACCTTGACGGTTCCAAAATCATATCTGCTGCATCGAAAACCGGCTCTGATGCCATTCATCCCGGTTACGGTTTCCTCTCTGAAAATCCCCGCTTCGCACGGGAAGTTCAGGCATCCGGAATAACATTTATTGGTCCCCCCCCTGACGCCATTGAAATGATGGGTGATAAAATTTCGGCAAAAAAGTTAGCCGCCCGGCTCAATATTCCCCTTGTTCCGGGAACCGATCACACTATTTCTGATTTTCCGGAAGCAAAGAAAGTTGCCACCGGTATCGGCTACCCTGTTCTGATTAAGGCATCGGCTGGCGGAGGCGGAAAGGGCATGAGAATAGTGCACACTGAAAAGGAACTCCGGGAAAACCTTGAACGGGCGTCAAGCGAAGCGAAATCGGCTTTCGGTGACGGATCGGTTTTTATAGAGAAATACATCGAATCACCGAGGCATATTGAATTCCAGGTTTTGGCCGACAGCCAGGGCAATGTTATCCACCTGTTTGAACGGGAATGTTCCATCCAGCGAAGGCATCAGAAAGTGATTGAAGAAGCGCCATCCTCCATCCTTACACCTGAAATGAGGCGGAAAATGGGTGAATGTGCCGTTAAGATCACATCCGCCTGTGGTTACCATAATGCAGGTACCGTTGAATTTCTTGCAGATGAAAAGAACAATTTTTATTTTCTTGAAATGAACACGCGCCTGCAGGTTGAACATCCGGTTACCGAAATGATAACCGGAATTGACCTGGTAAGGGAACAGATCAATATTGCGCGCGGTGAAAAATTATCTTTCCGGCAGGAGGAGTTATCCATTAAAGGTCATGCCATTGAAGCGAGGATTTATGCTGAAGATCCGGCCAACGGTTTCCTGCCTGACAGCGGTTTACTTAAGGTTTACCGCAGACCCGCTGGCAACGGTATCCGGGTAGATGACGGCTATGAAGAAGGCATGGAAATACCGGTATGGTATGATCCGATGATTGCCAAACTTATTGTTCATGGGGATAATCGGCTAAGAGCGATAGAACGGATGTTACGGGCGTTAGGCGATTTCAGCATATCCGGTGTAAGTACTACAATTGACTTTTGTTTTTTTGTCATTAACCACCCTCTTTTCCGCAGCGGGAAATTCGATACACTCTTTATTGACAACCATTTTTCCCCTCTTGATAACCGGCCTGCTTCTGAAGAGGAATGTGAAACGGCCGCATTGCTTGCCGCCTGGCTTACCGTGAACAGAACCTCCGGTTTCCAGGTTCAGAGCGATAATAGTGAAGAGAGGACACCATGGAGAAAAAGAAAAATGTACCGGTAGGAAACGAGTTTCTATTCACCCCCCGGCCCCCTGAAGGGGGAGTAGGTAAGTCCCCTTTAGGGGATTTAGGGGTGAATAGTAACGGAAACGATTTTTATTCTGCAGTTCACGAGGGTGCACGACAAAAATCCCATTTCCCGCAGACCTGCCTGCCGGCAGGCAGGTCTGCGGGAAAAGAATAATAATTTTTTGAGGTGTCTTTATGTCACTAAAATTTCCAATATTACTCCTTTTGATTGTACCCTTTTTACCAGGCACCGGCAATGCACAGGTCACGAATGGAGGAGTTGCGATGATGGGGAGGGTAATTAACGGTGACACAATATTGTTTTACACGTTGCCGGAGATACGGATATACGAAGACCGGATTTTTAAAAACAAGATGGAAAGAAGGAAATATGACCGCCTCGTTTACAATGTAAAAAAGGTTTATCCCTATGCCCAGTTAGCCGTAAAATTGGTTGAACAATACAACAAAGAAATGGAGGCGATGGAGCGGAACCGGGAAAAAAAGAAATATATTTCGCATATTGAAAAAGAATTATTCTCAAAATACAAAAGTGATATTGAATCCCTTACCATTACACAGGGCAGGATCCTGATTAAACTTATTGACCGCCAGACGGGCAAAACATCCTATGATATCATTAAAAACTACAGGGGTTCATTTCCGGCTTATTTCTGGCAGTCCATCGCCATTATTTTCGGATCGGACCTTAAATACAGGTATGATCCTAAGGGTGAAGACAGAATGATTGAAGATATTGTACTTCTTATTGAAGGCGGTCAAATCTAACTACAATTTCATGGGCTGGATAAGGTTGACTTTTACGGTAATTGCCATTCTCCTGGTTGACTTTTATTTTTACCAGGCAATAATCACCCTCACCGGGAAAACAAAACCCATTTTAAAAAAAATTATCCGGTCCGGGTATTGGTCGCTGACCTTCTTTTCGTTATGCCTCGCATTTGCATTTACCTTTATTCCCCAGGAACGGTTGCCAAAAGCCCTGGTTCTCTATTCTTTTTCGCTTGTGGTGACAATGCTTTTTTGCAAAGTAATCGGAATTATTCCCATCTTGCTTGATGATATATTAAGATTGATAAAGTGGATTGTACGTTATTTCCGGCATCCTGTAATCCCTGGCAGCAACAAGGGTATTGACCGGCTTACTTTTCTTAACCGTATAGCAGTTGTGTCGGCCGGATTACCTTTTTCGGGTTTTCTCTACGGGATGATTAAAAGCGCTTTTGATTACAGGATCCATCATTTTAACATTATCATTCCCGGATTACTGCCATCCTTCAACGGGCTGACGA
>JACPRZ010000001.1:0-15454 GCA_016193485.1 Bacteroidota bacterium
ATCCGTTACGGTAACGGTATATGTTCCTGCGCACAAACTGCCGATGGTGTTGGTGCACATGGAAGCGCAGGTTGTCCAAATATATGTGTAAGGCGATGTGCCACCGGAGGGGGTGGCTGTGATGGAACCGGTGCATTGACCTGCACAATTAACATTATTAACAGAATTGGTATTTGAGATTGAAGTCGGTTGTGTGACAGCAGAAGTTGCGGTAGCCGTACATCCGTTTGCATCGGTTACCGTTACGGTATATGTACCTGCACATAAGTTGGTTCTGTCTTCGCTGTTGCTGGCTCCGGCTACATCAGCCCAGTCGTAATTATATGGAGCAGTTCCGCTTGATGCGGTAAGGTTTATTGCACCTGTGCACAGACCTCCGCAACTGACATTTGTGACGGATGTTGATGCTGATGGTTGCGGATAAACGGTAATGTTTTGGGTAGTTGTGCTTGGACATCCTGCCTGGGTGACGGTGTGGGTAATCGTATATGTTCCGCCAGCGCTCCAGGTGACACCGGTCGGGTTATTGGTTGTAGACGATGCCGGAGTCCCGCTGGGGAAAGTCCATGAGTAGGTTACACCCCCCCCTGAAGTTCCTGTATTGGTAAAGTTGAAACTATTTCCGGTCAGGCATTGATTTGCACTTGAAGTGAAGGTGGATGTAACCGGAGTACTGGCACCGATAGTGGAAGCGCTCGTTGTTGTACATCCTTTGCTGTCGGTTACCGTTACCGAATAAGTACCGGAACATTTTGAAGTAATGGAAGATGTAGTACCCCCCCCGGACCATGAATAAGTATACGCTGGTGTTCCACCGGAAACTGAAACTGATATTGCGCCATTGCAATTTCCGCAGGTTGTGTTTGTAACTGTTGGAGTTACGGTGATAGCGGCAGGTTGGGTAATTGTGATTGTTGCGATTCCCATACATCCACCGGCATCAGTTGCGGTAACGGTATAGGTTCCGGCACAGAGGTTGGTTTTATTTGTAGTAGTTCCTCCATTGCTCCAGGCGAATGTGTAAGGTGAAGCGCCACCTGATGCGGATGCCGTTGCAGATCCTGTACATTGACCGTTACAGTTCACGTTGGTCTGAGTAATAGTAACAGTGACACCGGTAATCGTAAAAGGCAAACTTGCAGGGGGGGCGGCATTGGCGCAGAAATCGGTCACGGTTCCTACAAGATTAATATTAAATGTACCGGAAGTTGTAATGGCAGGAGAAATAGTAAACGTGATATCATCTTCATATTCCCCACCACTGGCGCAACCTGCTGCAAACATTGATGACATCGTATAGGGGCCGCCCGGTCCCGTAAGAGTAAAATCGCTCAATTGCAACGTACTGCAAAGAATCGGTTCTGAAAATTGCACTGTTATCTGGGTTGTTCCGCAGGAAGGTGTTCCCACGATATTGGTCATCTGGGGGGGGATGATGTCAAATATTGTTGCTGTTGAGAGATTAAAATCCAGTTGGTAACCATCCTGGGTGGAACTGAAATTGCTCACATTCAATACATAGGTCTGTCCTGCTGTGACCGTGATTACATCATTGAACGGATTTCCGGCAGCGCCCTGGCTTGTAAAATTAGTGGAACCGTCAGGGCCGGTTGGTCCATCGTCTGCTGAATAATTACAACTTACTTCTATTGCAGAATTTCCGTAAATATCGGAGCAATTGTTGTTTGTGATGTTATAAACAGCCCAGTCGTAGTCATCCGCAAAAGTGTATGGAGTGATAATAAAGGCGAGGTCACCCGATTGTTGTACAGTAAAAACGTACCATACATCATTTTTCTCACCGCTCGCGAGGCAGGAAGAAGAGGAATTGATTTCATTCAGAATATTGCCGGTACCGCTATAGGAGTTAGGTTGGTCATAAAAATCCTGACAGACCGGAATAGCACCGAGGCAATCCTGGTCGGTCGGGGGAGGGGGGGGAGAGATATTGATGGTAAAAGGTGTGCAGTCAGGAAGAGGATAGGTTGAAATGAGAATATAGTAGGTTGTGCCAGCATTAAAGGTAAATGAACCAAGAGTAGGATTACCGGAAGGATTTGTGCTTTGTGCAAGGCAGTTTGTGGTCATTGCGGAAGGGCATCCGTCATAGACAAAAATACCCGTGTAGGTATTGGTTCCCGATAAAGCAATTTGCATGGTTTGAGTGGTGCCGGGAGTGTACTGGTAGAGATAATCCTCTCCATTCATATAGATACTTCCGCAGACATCAGTCGAAGTATAAGTATTGCAATTGCCGCAGGTTGTATTGCTGTTCGTGTAGGGCAGTGAAGCAATGACCGTTGCGCTGGCACATGTCATACAGGTGATAGTAGTGATTGAAATTGTAAAAGGAGTGCAGTTCGGTGAAGGCCATGTTGAAATCATGATGTAATAGGTAGTTCCGGCAGTAAGATTAACGGATGAGATGGACGGGTTACCGGAAGAATTTGTATTGCTCGCCACGCAGTTGGTTCCCATTGTGGAGGGGCAGCCGTCAAAGACAAAAATTCCGGTATATGTATCGGTTCCTGAAAGTGTGAGGTTTACGGTTTGGTTTGTACCCGGGGTGTATTTGTACAAAAAATCCTCACCGTTCATGTAGGAACTTGCGCAGGGCATGGTGGAGTTGTAGGTATCGCAGTATCCGCAAGTGGTTCCTGACTGGGAAAAAGGAAGTGACGCAACGGTTGGTGCATTGGTGCATGTGGCGCAGCCAGCCGGTTCGCGGACGCAGATAGAAAAAGTGCCGTTGTTATCGTTGCCGTATTCCCAGAACCGGATCCATATTGTGGAGCCAGGCGATAAACCGGTTGCATTTATATAAGGCATTAAGCCATTTGCGCTGTTATCGTCATCGCAGGAAATTAGAGAGAGCGAGGAGCAGGCACCGGAATAAATTGCCATGCCGCCATCGGTAACCACTCCGGTATTTGAATCAAACATAAGGTTTCCGGAAGCCGGAACGGTTACCTTGAACCACACATCCCCCCCCAGATAGTTGGCGCAGCCGGGAGCAGGAACACCGCTTGAAGCCGTTGCATTGGCATTGGAATAAGAACTGAAAACACAGGTAGAATTTACCGTAAGGGTGATAGCGTTGCAGGGATCGTCATTGGCCGGAGCGCCAGCGAAAATGAATGTAAAAGGTAAGAGGAAAAAAGTAAAAGGAATAAGGAATACCGTATAAGGTATAAGGAATAAGGAATTAGGTATAAGGAAGAGATAGGTTTTCCTGAACATTGGGAGATGGATTCAGACGGACGAAATGTCCATTAGACCTGCATTTATGCGGCAAATAAACTTCAAATGTAAGAAAAAAAGATTGAGGGTTAACGGATAATTTTCACTTTTTATCCGCTTTTTTCAGGGTCAACAAATTCATCGGGTTGCAGGTAATGCCGCTGATATTATTTTGCACCAGCCGCACTATGCGGTCGTAATATAAAACAACCACTGGTGCTTCATCCATAATAATCTGGTCCATCTGCCTGTAATAACCGAAACGTACTGAATCAAGCAGTTCGGACTGAGATTTTTCATAAAGGCGGTCGAAATTTTCGTTATGAAAATGGGTATAGTTGGGTCCTGCCGGTGAGAAGTTTTTACTGTAAAAACAAGCGAGGAAATTTTCGGCATCCGGGTAATCGGCTACCCAGGTTTTTCGGAAAAAATTTACATTTCCCCGCGCAACCATTTCCCGATGGGTTGCTGCCGGTACAACTTCAATTTTTATTTTAATACCTATTTCACCGAGTTGATACTGGACGTACTCCAGAACATCAAGAAATGCCGATGTAGTGGTTAGCACGGTTTCAGGCAAACCGTCACCGTTCTCAAAACCGGCTTCGGCAAGGAGCGTCCGCGCTTTTTCAGGATTGTAATTATATCCTCTCACCCTGGTTGAATCAAATGATGGTAATCCGGCAGGAATAAAACCGGATATTCCCGGAGTTCCCACATTATTTCTGAGAAAGCGGACAATATCGACCCGGTTGATTCCGTAATTGATCGCCTGCCTGACAAGTTTATTTTGCAACGGACTTTTTTTTACGATATCCATCGATTCATCTACGAGAATGCCGATGTAATCCGTCTTCAGGTATGGTTCGCCCTGCATGATAAATTTACCATTAAACTCCGGGTTTAGTTCACCGTTTTTAGTCAGTACAAGGTCTTTATAACCGGGTTCAAGTCCTGAGAGGAAATCAAGTTCTCCTTTCAGGAATTCGAGAAAAGCGGCATGCGGATCGGACAGGAAGGCAACCGATATAGCATTAAACCGGGGCAGTTGTTGGCCATCTGATTTTTCAAAATAATTTTCATTTTTTACGAGGATCAGTTTAACGCCTTCTTCCCATTGTTTGAACCTGAATGGTCCGGTTCCTACGGGATGATTCCGGAAATCCTTACCATAGAATTCAACAATTTCATGCGGTACCACCGAACAATATTGTGTGGTGAGGAGTCCGAGGAAAGGAGCAAACGGTTTTTGCAGCCATAGGATAAAAGTGGAGTCATCAGGAGAATCAAACCCTGAAAATCCTTTGCTTCTGTCCAGGTTATTGAATATCCATGCCCCCGGTGATGCGACTTCCGGGTCGGTAATGCGGAAGAAACTATGTTTGAAATCTGCTGCCGTAACTTTTCTTCCTTTGCCGCCATCAAATTTTTCATGATCCTGGAAATAAACATCATTTCTCAAATGGAATGTATATTTCAAACCGTATTCAGTGATTTTCCAGGTTTGTGCGATACAGGGAACAATATTGAGTTTTTCATCCATCTGGACAAGCCCGTTGAAAACCTGGTTGACCGCCCAGATGTTTTCCACATTGCGGGCGAAAGCAGGATCAAGCGAAGAAATTCCTGCCGCTTCATTATACCTGAAAACCTTGCGCGGTTTCTCACCGGTAATTGCAGTACCATCTTTTTTACCGGGTGAACCGCAACAGGTGAAAATGAGTATGGGTAACAACCAATTCAGCAACGGATGAAAAGAATGTATTTTATTCATGGGATAAAAGTATTCAGTAATTACCGAGTAAAGATAAAAAAAGGTACTTCATGAAGGGTTAAATAATGAAATGATTTATTAACTGTATTATGAACAGAGGGGATAAGGGAGATAAGGGGATAAAGGGATGGGGGAGATAAGGGGTCGGGTCATATGGACACAGAAGAGACATGCGGATTCCTTCGGAGGAGAAAACGAGACAAGGAGACAATGGGACGGATGATAGGGGGAAAACTGGAATGAATGAATGGAAACTGGGTAATGGAATTGAAACCGTTTTTAAAGTCCATTTATTATTTCAATTGCTTTTTCCAGTAATTCATCACGACCATTTTTTATACCTTCTATTGTAGGTTTAATTTCAATATCGGGAATAATGCCAATTCTCTGCGTTTCTTTTCCGTCAGGGTAATAAACCCCTATCCCGCTTATTATTGTGTAAATCCCGCCAGGCAAATAAAACTCAGAAACATTTCCGTCAGCACCTGCTGTAGTGGAACCAATTATAGTTGCATTTGGATGAACCCTGTATGCCATAGCATGAAACTCCGCTGAACTTTGAGTATCTTCATTTATCAATACTACAACCTTACCTTTATAATAGTTTTTATTTTTCCTTCCAACTTTTATTGGCCCGTAATAAGTAAAAAGCCCGGGATTTTTAATGCTGCCGTTTGTGAATTTGACAAATGGTACGCTTTTGGGCATTAGATAATCGCTTAATGCATAAAGAGGAAAGTCAGATGGATAATTTCGTAAATCAAGTATTAACCCTTTTGTGTTTTTTAAATTTTCCCATATATCCGGTAAATATTCCCTTTTAAGATAGCCATTATGAATATATGCGATGTCTTTTTCAATAATTCCGAAACAGGTATCTTTTACCTGATATTTGCAGTAGATATTGATTTCTTCAGTGGAATATGTTTTTAAAGTTATGCTGCTGTCCCTGCCTGACGCTGAAATCCCTACCTTAATCAAAGAGTCATTAGTTCGTAAAAGATTAGCGGCAATACGCTTCAAATGGATTGAATAATTTGATGCAGGGGTATATTTCAACCCTTCTTTAATTATTTCCTCTACCGGTTTATCATTTACTTTATTTATGACATCACCTGTTTTTAAACCGCTTTCCTTTCCGAACTTGTCGTCATAAAAACCGGTAACAACCGCTTTGTTTTCAACAAATGATATTTCAGCAGCAGCATAATTTTCACCAAAATATTTATTCAGCGATTGATTGCGATTCCAGATATTGGCGTGCGTATCATGAACTCTCCCGATAAGTTCCAGGATTGCCAGCGTATATTCCGTTTCATGTTTTGCATACACAACTTTCGGAATAAATTCTTCCAAAACATTTTTCCAGTCCTCTTCAATAAGATTTTTATACGGGAAAAAATATTGTATAAAATTCCAATACCTGAACAGCGATAAAATCCTGAAACCGGCATCGGGATATTTCATGGATGAATAGGCATTTTCATTTTTAAATTCCGGATTACCCACACCCGGCTCCAATCCGATGTAATAATTCCGGTTCGGTCGATTCGCATTTCTGATTTTTAAAAGTAATGAGGTCAGCGCTGTTGAAAAATCAGAGTTAATAATCCAATCCAAATCAGGTTGGAATTTTACTTCTGATGATATGATTTTATTATTACTGTTACTTCCAAATGCTCCGAGTTTAATAATCCATTTTAATAAAACAGTATCTCGTTCAACGTTTTTCTTTGCGTTAACAATATCCGGAAGGACTCTGAAGAGTTCATAGTCCCAGTTAAATTCACCATTGGCAATATCAGGATGATAATATTTTAAAAATCCCCAAACCAAACCAAGTGTTTTAATGTTTTTAATCTGATTATTATTAAGCGCTTCAAGTTTAATTTGTGAACCCCCATCAAATTCCCTGTCCTTACCAGCAGGGAATGATTTTTTTTCAAACGGTTTTAATTCATTAATGTCTTTCCCGTCAATAGTTACTTTTAATTCATCTATCCACATTTTACCTCTTCCCGCCAATAATCCTCCGACAATAATTTGCTCTGTTTTTGCAGGATTCATTTTTGAGGTGATCTCATATTTTGTCCAGCCGGTAGTGCCTCTGATTCCGGTTTTTTCCATATTATTGAATGCAACAAAAGGGTCAATTCTCATCCACAGACCAGCATACCCATCCGTAACATTCTCGGTTTTAATATAACCTGAAAGGGTTATTTTTTTCCCATCATAGTTTTCCCGGATTGAATAACCCAATGCCCTAAAAACCGGGGTACCTTTTTTATTCTCAATAACAGCCGAATACTTTCCATTTCTGACGGTTACCGAGTCCAGATAGAAAATAACAATGGAACTTCCGTATTTTTCCCAACCGGTTGGATGTTCGTTCTCAATAATTTCGAAGTCAAAATTCAGTTTGTTCCCAGTACTTTTTGTCTGGCAGTTAATTGAAAAGGACCGTAGAAGAATTAATAGTGCTAGTATTATTTTATTCACATCCGTTTTTTTAATTGCCGCTTAACACTACTTCCCATCTGTCCGGTTTGTTGTGCGGGGGAACTTTTAAGGTATAGGTTTTGTCTTTTTTCCATTTTGCGACTTCGGTTTTCCAGACGGGATTATCCTCAGACAACTGGGATCCCACCCGTTGCTGGTAAAAAAGAATTGCCAGGGTGAAGGAAATAATGAGGATGAACAATGAGGCGCCCGGGATAAATTTTCTGAATGAAAAATATTCCAAGGATTCACGGGTGAGAATCATCAATAATATTATTGTAGTGATGTAGGAATACCGGTCTCCCCCCCTCATGGATATGGAGCCAAAGGTCGAACAAAATCCAAAAATAAAGAAAGATATAATAAGATACTGAACATTTTTATACCGGAGGTTCCTGTAAAATAAGTAAAGGGAGAAAAGAGCAACGGCAAAACCAACATTTTTCCGGTCATTTTGTCCGATCGGTAACAGGAGCCCGAAACTATCCCGAATATAAAACAAAAAATAACGGTTGAAATCGAAGTTTTGGTATCTTCCGTATTGATTATGATATAATGCTGACCAGATCAGTATACCGCTTTGCACGAGAGCGCATATTGCGAGGATGGAAAACCGGATAATATTTTCTCCGGATGGTTTGCGCCATAGATTAAGCGCCAATGCCGGGATGAAGAAGCATGTTTCAGGACCGGATAATCCTGCCAGGATAAGTACGGACCAGGATGCCATTTTTTTCCACTTCTCCCGCGTCTCATCGGCTGTCAGTACCAGGAGCGCGGATAAACCAAGGTAAAAATGAGCATTGGTGGAATTCAGCCAGAGTTCGTGAGGCGAAAGAAAGATGATAAAGAGTGAAATTATGATTTTTTTTGCCGTGGTATCCCAGAAAAGGGAATTTGTAAAAAGAATAATGAGTACCGGCAGGAGAACAATAAAAATACCCAGGTATGTAGTAACAAAAGGCGCATATTCCACCGGGACAAGCGTGACAGAAAGCAGTGCCGATAAATTGTTGTAAAGTGCATAGTACCCGATGTGTGGTTTGGAAAACAGGTCAAAAACTGAGTTGTTAAATGCGAAAGCATAAAAGATAGTTCCTTCTTCAGCCCAGAAGCGCGGTTCAACCAGCAGCCGGTATTCTCTCAGCAGAATCACAAGCAGACACCAGAAGAGGAATAAGATTCTGTAGGGCATGGAAGGAACGATAAAACGGTAATTGTATCATCCCTCTCCTGTTAATAGGAGAGGGGATGGGGTGAGGTCTTCACAATGAACTCACCCCCTTACCCCCTCTCTTAAAAACAAGAGAGGGGGTATTACATTTCCTGATCACGATTTTAAAAGCAGGATTTTTTCCCTGACCATTTCCCCGGCTTTTGCAAGGGCTTTTTCCAGTCCGGCAGCATTTTTGCCTCCGGCAGCGGCAAAGTGCTTCTGTCCCCCCCCCCCACCGTCAATATCCTCAGCGAGTATTCGTACCATCTGGCCGGCATCAATAATATTCAAATCGTTCAGCGGACCGGATAACGCCACTATTACCTGCGGCCTGCCCCCGGGTGCGCCTCCGAGGACAACGAGGAGTTTATCGGGCGTATTTTTCAGTTCAAAAGCAAGATTTTTCAATTGTTCGGAAGTACGAACATCCGCCATAGAAATAATTATCCTGAAATTGCCGGCATCACTGATTTTCCTGCTGATTTCCTGTTTTATCAGTTCTGTTTTTTCATTTTCAAAGAGTTCAATCTCTTTCCGGAGTTTCTGGTTTTCATCAAGCAGCCGTTTAATGCCTTCGGTAAGGTTGGTCGTCTTCAGATAAGAATATGCCTCTTCTAGGAGGGATAATTGTTTCCTGGTGTGCTCTTCCGCTCCTGCAGCGGTCAAAGCGTAAATTCTCCGGATTCCGGCAGCCACCGCGTTTTCTTCAGTAATTTTAAAAAACCCGATTTCACCGGTAGAAGTTACATGCGTTCCACCGCATAATTCAACCGAAAAATTTTTGTCGTACGAAACCACGCGCACCGTTTCGCCATATTTTTCACCGAACAGCGCCATAGCGCCAAGTTTTTTCGCTTCTCCGAGAGGCATGCTCTCAAACATGCCGGAAATGTTGTCCCTTACCCTGCGGTTCACCACCGTTTCAATATCTGTCAACTGTTTATCAGTAACTTTTTCGTAATGAGAGAAATCAAAACTCAATTGTTCATGGTTCACCAGGGACCCTCTCTGCTGCACATGGGTTCCCAGCACGTTGCGCAATGCGGCATGCAGAAGGTGAGTCGCAGTATGATTGCAGGCGGTATATTTTCTTTTATGCCCGTCAACCATCAGGAGCGCTTTTCCGGATAATGACCCGGGAATACGGGACACATAATGAACAATCAGTTCATTTTCCTTTTTCGTATCAAGTACATCTAATTTCTCATTTCCCATTTCGGCAATTCCGGTATCGCCAACCTGTCCCCCCCCTTCGGGATAAAACGGTGTGATAGTAAAAACCAGTTGGAATAACTCCCTTCCTTTAGTTTTCACTTTGCGGTACTGCACCAGGTCGGATTCGGTATTGAGCATATCGTACCCGACAAATTTCGACCCGGCATTCATGAACTTCGTCCAGTCGCCTGTTTCAAGGGTTGTTGCTTTTCGCGACCGCAATTTCTGCTCACCGAGGCATGCCTGGAAATCTTTTTCATCCATAGCGAGATCCTGTTCCCGCAGGATGAGTGCGGTCAGATCGGCAGGAAAACCGTAGGTATCGTACAATTCAAAGCATGTTTTACCGTCAACCGTTTTTTTATTTTCCTTTTTTGCAGAAGCGATAACAAGGTCAATCCGTTTTAATCCTTTATCCAGGGTATGGAGGAAGGATTCTTCTTCTTCAAAAATTATTTTTTCAATGATATTCTTCTGGGCTGTCAATTCCGGAAATACATTACCGGCAGAGGAAACAAGCACCGGCACAAGTTTATGCAGGAAGGGTTCCCTTAACTGCAACGATGAATATCCGTATCGCACAGCCCGCCTGAGTATCCTCCGTATCACATATCCCGCACCGGTATTGGAGGGCAGTTGTCCATCACCAATCGCAAAAGATATAGCACGGAGATGATCAACTATAACACGGAAAGCGATATCGGTTTTTTGGGAAGAACCGTATTGAAATTCCGATAACGATGCGGTTTCTGTAATGAGTCCTGAAAAAATATCGGTATCATAATTGGAATATTTTTCCTGCAATACCATGCAGAGCCGTTCAAAACCCATCCCGGTATCAATATGACGTGCCGGCAGTTTTTTAAGCGACCCGTCAGACATCCTGTTGTATTGAATAAAAACGAGATTCCAGAGTTCAATGACCTTCGGGTGGCTCTGATTTACAAGCGACTTACCGGGGACATTTTTTCTTTCTTCATCAGGACGCAGGTCAATGTGGATTTCGGAGCAGGGACCGCACGGACCGGTATCGCCCATTTCCCAGAAATTATCTTTTTTTGAACCATAAATAATCCGATCCTTTCCGATAATTTTTTCCCAATGGCGAAACGCTTCACTGTCAGGTTCTGTTTTTTCTTTTCCGTTGCCTTCAAATACCGTTGCATAAAGGCGGTCAGCCGGAATTTTATAGACACCGGTGAGCAATTCCCATGCCCATTCAATGGCTTCTTTTTTGAAATATCCGTTACCAATACCATCCTGTGAATCCTGATCGCCAAAAGACCAGTTGCCGAGCATTTCGAACATCGTGTGATGGTACCCGTCCGTTCCCACATCTTCAAGGTCATTGTGTTTGCCAGAAACCCGGAGGCATTTCTGTGTATCGGCAACGCGGAAATATTTATCAGGGTTGTTCCCGAGAAAAATTTCTTTGAACCGGTTCATGCCGGCATTGGTGAACATGAGCGTAGGGTCGTTTTTTACGACAATGGGAGAAGAAGGAATGATGGCATGTCCTTTCTGCCGGAAGAACTCGAGGAATGTGGTGCGGATTTCGGAGGAAGTCATGGGGAAATCAACGAATTACTAATAGGGTACGAATGTACGAATAACGAATAAATGCAAATACGGGTATGGGGAAGGGGGATAGGGGGATAGGGGAGATAGGGTGAAGGGGAGAAAACGCGACAAGGGGAAGGGGAGATTAAGGGAAAGATAAAAGGACAAAGATACAAGGTCAAAGATACAAGGTCAAAGATAAAAGATCAACGGATAAAGATGCTGACGATTACTGTCAGCAGCATGACCAAATGCGTCAGGATAAATTGAGGGATAGAGGGATAGGGGAATGGTGAAAGAATGCCTGCCTGCCGGACAGGCAGGGAATGATGGAATAAGGTGTAATATTTTTTCCTACTTTCGCAACCTGTGATGGCTAGGAAAAAGGCAAAATATTTCTACAATCCCCATACCCTCTCGTATGAACGGGTTGAAAAAACCATTAAGGGAACACTTCGCAAAACAAGCGCATTCCTTGTGGTGGCGCTTTTTCTTGCCGGCATTATTGTAACCCTTCTCTATTTCTTTTACGATTCTCCGAAAGAAAGAATGTTGAAACGCGAACTTGATATGCTGTCGCTGCAATATAACCTTTTAGGGAAAAGAATGGATAAGGCGGCAGAGATGCTTGCGCAGATACAGGAAAAGGATGACAATATTTACCGCATCATTTTTGAAGCCGATCCCGTTTCTGAGGATGCCCGCAAAGCCGGTTACGGGGGGGTGGATTGGTACCGGAACCTTGAAGGATATGATCATTCCCAACTGATGGGTTCGATGACTAAAAAACTTGATCAACTGTCCCGGAGGATTTACATCCAGCAGCAATCGTATGAAGAGGTTCTGATGATGGCGAAAAACAAAGCATCCATGCTTGCGGCAATCCCTGCCATTCAGCCGTTGAATAATAAAAACCTTCAATGGATTGCATCTGGTTACGGGTATCGCATTCATCCGATATATAAAACCACAAAGATGCACACCGGCATTGATTTTACCGCTCCGAAGGGGACCGATGTTTATGTTACGGGTAACGGGGTTGTGGAAGAACAGATGCAGAGCGGAACCGGCTACGGGAACCATGTTATTGTGAACCATGGCTACGGGTACAAAACCCTGTATGCTCACCTCGATGAAGTAATTGTAGCGCCAGGGCAGAAAGTAACACGCGGGCAGGTTGTGGGAAGAGTGGGAAATACAGGCGCATCCGTGGCTCCGCACCTTCACTATGAAGTGATCCGGAACGGGGAAAAAATTGACCCGGCCAACTACTTCTTTAATGAATTGGCTCCCGAGGAATACGAAAAAGTCGTGGAACTCGCTTCCCGATCCAACCAGTCGTTTGATTAAACTGCGAAAAACGAAATTTTACGAAACTACGAAAAGAGAAAATACTGAACGGTTTACGATTCTCACCAAAACAACGATTTCGTAATTTCGTTCTGACGGTAACCGTCAGGATTCGTTTTTCGTAGATTATGCGTGTTGTCATCCAACGGGTAAAATCCGCATCCGTTACCATTAACGGCCAGATCACTTCTTCCATTCAACAGGGAATTCTTGTTCTTGCAGGCATAGAAGAATCCGACACGCAGGAAGATATTGAATGGCTATCGGGTAAAATATCACGGCTGAGAATTTTTGATGATACAAACGGGATGATGAATTTACCGGTACAGGATGTGAACGGGGATGTTTTAATCATCAGCCAGTTTACGCTGCACGCTTCGACAAAAAAAGGTAATCGTCCTTCCTACATCCGTGCGGCAAAACCTGAAATTGCAAAACCGCTGTACGAAAAGTTTATTTTGCAAATGGAAAAAGAAGTGGGAAAAAAAGTACATTGCGGTATTTTTGGCGCCATGATGGATGTATCTCTGATTAATGACGGGCCGGTGACTATTGTGATTGATACAAAGAGGAGGGAGTGAAGGGAAGGAAAGAAGGTATAGGGAATAGGGTATAAGGAATAGGGTATAAGGTATAAGGGGCTAAAGAATTTAGAATTCATGAGAATTTTCTTTATTTTATTGACATTGTTATTCCCCTTGTTATCCGTTGGGCAGCAAAGGATTATTGATTCTCTTGAATCGCTTCTCAGTAAAATAACCGCAGGAAGGCAACAAGTCGATTTGCTGAATGAACTCTCCTTAAGATATGCGCCATCAAATTCGTTAAAAGGATCGTTCTACGCAACCCGGGCGCTCAGTACTTCAAGATCAATAAAGTACAAAAAAGGAGAGGTAATCTCTTTACACAGAACCGGAACCTGTTTGTATTACAGGAACCGCTATGATTCAGCCCTTGCCTATTATGACAGTTCCATGGCAATAGCCCATGGTATGGCTGACTCAATGGAAATTACGCGCATTCTTAACAATAAAGGACAAGCGTGCTATTATAAAGGAAATTACTCCGAGGCCATGGAATATTACCTTGAAGCCATTAAAATATGTGAGAAAATAAATCATAAACCCGGACTTGGAAGCGCAATGAACAACATGGGGCAGATTTTTACGGCACAGGGACAATTTGAAAAAGCAATAGAATATTTTGAAAAGACACGGGAATTAAGAACGGAACTGAACGATAAGGAAGGCCTTGCACAGACCTTAAACTCTCTCGGCAATATTTTTTCCTACAAACAGGAATTTAAAAGGGCTCTTGATTATTATTTCAGCGCGCTGAAACTGATGGAGGAATTGAATTACCTGAATGCAGTCGCCTCAATCACCAATAATATCGGAGGCATGTATGGCGAGATGAAAGAATACGATCTTGCCATAACCTGGTTTAATAAAGCAATGCAGGTCTATACCCGGTCAGGCGACAGTTCAGGAGTCGGGTCAAGTTTAAGCAATATCGGGCTTGTCTTCCTGCTGAAGGGCGATAACGAAAAAGCATTATCCTTTTGCATGAAGGCGCTCAGGGTCGCCCTCCGGACAGGACACCGCAGATTGATTAAAAATACCTACCATGATCTTGCAAAGATTTACCGCAAGGAGGGAGATTATAAAAACGCATTAGATTATTACCAGCGGTATTCGGATATCAAGGATTCATTACTCAACGAGGCAACTACAAAGCAAATTGCTGAAATGCAGACAAAATATGAAACGGGTAAAAAACAGAAAGAAATTGAACTTCTGAACCGGGATAAAATAATTAAAACTTCGGAATTAAAAAGACAGAGGATGGTTATCTGGGGTACGGTCATAGGGATTATTGTTCTCAGTGGATTTCTGGCGCTCCTGTTCAACCGGTTCCGTGTTATCAGGAGACAGAAACGCCTTATTGAAAAACAAAAACAGATGGTAGAGGAAGCCCACCGTGAATTGAAACTGAAAAACGAGGATATCCTTGACAGCATTCAGTATGCAAAGCGCATTCAGGTGGCATTGCTCACGGGCAAAGAATATTTCGACAAGTATTTGCGGGAATATTTCATTTTTTACCGTCCAAAAGATGTTGTCAGCGGTGATTTTTATTACCTTACCCCCCTCCCCCAAACCCCCTCACCCCCTCTCCTTGATAAGGAGAGGGGGGCGGGGGGTGAGGTCGTCCTGGCCGTCTGCGACTGCACCGGTCATGGCGTACCCGGTGCTTTCATGAGTTTGCTGGGAATATCTTTTCTGAACGAAATTATCATTGAACGAAAAATTATTTCTCCCGATGAAGTACTCAATTCATTGCGCCAGGAAATTATTCATTCCCTGAATCCCGAAGGCAAAGAGGATATCCAGGATGGAATGGATATGGTCATTTGCCGGATGGACTTTGCAAATAAAAAGTTTGACTTTTCCGGTGCCAATGCGGGCATCATGGTAGCGCATAACGGGGCAATAACGGAATTCCGCGGAGACGATATGCCCATCGGTGCAGGATCGGGCAAGACATCTTCTTTTTCCCTTCAATCCGTCTCCCTTGAAAAAGGCGACACTGTTTATATG
>JACPRZ010000001.1:15463-75190 GCA_016193485.1 Bacteroidota bacterium
ACTGTTTATATGTTTACCGATGGCATCCGCGATCAGCACGGTGGTGCAAGAAATAAAAAAATGGGTAGAAAAGGTTTGCGTGAATTACTGCTAAAAATGAGTTCATCCTCCATGCGGGAACAGGAAAAGATGTTGGAGAACGAATTTGCAGAGTGGAAAGGGATTAATGAACAGACGGATGATGTGACGGTGGTAGGGATAAGAATATAATGGTATGTCCGTGCGTATTAGTCGTGGCGGCAAAAAACAAATTACTCTTTAGAAAGAGCAATATTTTATTGTTTTTGTACTTTGTAAAATACAAATGATACCGATGGCATTGAAACCGGCTTCAAAAACAAAATTCCGTTGTGGTTGTTTGGGTTTTTGTATTGAATATGCCATTTGGATAGTGGGGTTTTTTTGATTTGCGTATTCCTGCATTTCCGGAAGGCGAAGATAACATTTTTTCCGTAAATTTGCATGTTTAACCGGATACAATTATGAGCACATTAACAATCAGAATTACTGAAAGGGATAATACATTTCTCCTGCCACTCCTGACGAAATTGGGATATGCTGTAAAAATTGAAAAAGAGAACGATATTGAATCTGATAAATCCGAATTAAATGAGATGATATCACCCACCTTGCTCTTCGGAAAATGGAAGAATATTAAACTCAATCCCATTAATTTCAGGAAAAAATTATGGCAAAGAACAAAGAAATATTAGTTGATACCGATATTTTAATCAAGGTTTACAGAGGCAATAAAGAAAAAAAACTACAGGTTGATGCTATCAGGGGGGAAATAGCCATTTCAGTAATCACTGCACTGGAATTGTTCCAGGGAGCCAATAGCGCAAAGCGGGTTTATGAATTATCAAAACAACTGAAAGCATATCATATTCTCCATATTGACCACACCATCTCTATTAAAGCGCTTCATCTAACAAGACAATCCCTTCCCGGTAATTTATTATTACCGCCCGATGCATTAATTGCTGCAACTTCTCTGATTTACGGATTAGATATTTTTACCGACAACAAAGCGGATTTTATCAATATTGCCGGAATCAGGTTTTATGAACCATAATTTTGATTTCAGGTACAACTGACCGATAACAATATTTCCCAATCTTTTTTTCGCAGCCAATGGCATTGAAGCCGGCTTCAAAAAAATATACTGACATTTATCGTCAGAATAAAATCCCGCTGTGGTTGTTTGGGTTTTTGTGTTGACTTTCGGATTGGGATAGTTTGGCAGTATGAATTATTAACTGATGTTATGCAGAAAAATCATTAACCGCAAAGAACACAAAGAAAATACACGCAAAGCACGCAGAGAAGAAGATTTCTTTGTGTCCTTTGCGAAAAACTTTGCCCCGCCTGAGGCGGGGGTAAAAATTGTATTTGCGTAACATAAGGTATTAAATTATAAACTCAATCCCAAATATGGCAGGTTGAGCGACTTTTTTACTTGGTACTTTGTGGCGCTTTTATTTGGAGGAGAAATGAGGTTTTTATGGTCTGAACAAAAAATCCAGTAACTAACAAAAAAGGGCAATTTGCAGCATAATATCGCAACTGGAAAATTCTTTACCACTATGAAATTAAAAGGCGGAGTAATTGTTATTGGCTCGCTTATTTGGGAAGATCATTTAAAAGAGAAAGACAATGATTTCATTAGAAGAGACTGGAGAGTCCAGAATTTATTCTCTAACCCCAAATTGACACCTGTACCGATACGATACGGAAGAAAATCATCAAGCAGGAGTGACACCTACACTATGGTTTTTTCCAAAAGTAATGAAAATGCATTGGGCCAAGGTTTAATTCTTGAATTTAGGGAATCAATCAACTCATTTGAAGATTTAGAACGACAAGCAATCGCACTTGCAATCGCAGAAGGAATTTATACAACGGCTAACACCAGAATTAGTTCTATGTGGGGTTCCGTTGGGTTACTTATTAACCCGGCACTTAAAAAAATCAATTTCTCTAAATTTGAATTTTTAAAGGAAAAATGGACAGACATTTATCAAAGTTATTATAAGATATTTTTTGCAACTGGTTACAAGTGTGATGAAGATGTGGAACCACCGATAAATCAAAATGGAATGTTGACAATTAATTGGCAAGATGCGATGAATGATTTTGATCTACTCATAGCTACTCCTGTTATTCCAGACCCAAAGCGAATACTATCTCCTCGTGAAATTACAGATAAAATGATTAACAATAAGTATCAAAAATACTTTAGAAATAACCTTGCACATGATATTAAAACATGCCAAGACAATCAAATTTTAGAATTGCTTACCAACAGAGGATGATAAAAGAAAAATTCAATGAATTACTATAAAAATAAAACATCACAAATTTTTCTCTCAATCTTCATTTCTTTTTTCTCTCTTTCCTTTTCTCAAACCCCTAAAAGTTCTGGTGAGCATAGCCGAACCATTGATTCCCTCACCTCCCGCCTGCAACAAAACCTTCACGATACCGACAGAGGAAACACCCTCCTCACCCTTGCCGGCATTTACTCCTACCAAAACCCCGACAGCGCCATTCTCCTTGCAACAGAGGCAAAAAAAATTGCAAAAGCAATTAAAGATGCCAAACGCTTTGCGAAAGCGCTCAATGAATTGGGTCGGAATCATTATGTAAATGGGGACTATCCAAAAGCGTTGCGCCATTATTTTGCAGCGCTGAAAATATTTGAGAAACTATCCCCCCCTTCGGGGGGGCAGGGGGGGGCTTCCACCCTCGGCAACATCGGAATTGTCTATTACTTTCAAGCCGACTATCCAAAAGTCCTTGACTATTATTTCAAGGCATTGAAGATAAAAGATGAACTCGGAGATAAAAACGGAATTGCAATCTGGCTCGGCAACATCGGAAGTGTCTATAAGGACCAAGCCGACTACCCCAAAGCGCTGGACTATTATTCCAAGGTGTTGAAAATTGCAGAAGAACTGGGAGATAAAAGAACAATGGCAGCCACTCTCGGCAACATCGGAGTTGTCTATAAAGAGCAATCCGACTACCCCAAAGTTCACCCTGTGGAGCGCGATTCGCTGCTCAACAGGGCATTCGACTATTATTTTTTGGCATTGAAAGCATTTGAAGAACTCGGGGACAAAAAAGGGATTGAAATCAATCTCGGAAATATCGGCATGATTTATTTTATGCAAAAAAAATATTCACTTGCAATTGAAAATGCTGGAAAGGCCCAACAGTTAGCAAACAAAATTGGTGCAATAAATGATGAAAAAGATGACCATCACACTCTTTACGAAACCTACAAAGCAATGGGCAACAGCACAAAAGCGCTTGAACATTACGAGAAGTTCATTTTATTACGCGATAGCATCTTCAAAATAGAGAACCAGAAAGAAATCCTCCGCAAGCAGATGAAATTCGACTACGAGAAAAAAGCCGCAGCCGACAGCGTAAAAAATGCCGAAGCGCAAAAAGTGAAAGAGGCACAGATACAAACGCAGCAGGCGCAAATCAAACAGGAGCGGACCCAACGGTATGCACTCTATGGCGGTTTAACACTGGTACTATTATTTGCCGGTTTTATTTTTAACCGCTTCAGGGTAACCCGGAAACAAAAAAAGATAATTGAGGAGCAGAAAAAACTGGTGGAAATTAAAAACGAAGAGATACTTGATTCGATTCAGTATGCAATGCGGATACAGCAGGCATTGCTGCCCACAGAGAGTTACCTGAAAAAATACCTGCCGGAACATTTTATTTTTTACAGACCTAAAGACGTAGTCAGCGGGGATTTTTACTACCTCACCCCCCTTCCCCCCTCTCCTGAAAGAGAGGGGGGCGTTCTACTCTGTGTAGCCGATTGCACCGGCCACGGTGTTCCGGGTGCCTTTATGAGTTTGCTGGGAATGTCGTTCCTGAATGAAATAATCACAGAGCGCAATATTGCATCACCGGGCAGGGCTCTTGATATGTTGAGAGAAGAAATTATCCGCACACTGAATCCGGAAGGAAAGGATGATATCAAGGATGGAATGGAAATAGCGCTTTGCCGGTATAACTTCGGAGAAAGACCCACCCCTGCCTGTCCGGCAGGCAGGCCTGACCCCTCCCAAAGGGAGGGGAACGCTATCCTCTCCCCCCCTTTAGAGGGAGCCGGAGGGGGGCTTCTTGAATATGCATCGGCAAATATTAAACTGTTGTTGGTACGAAATGGAAATTTGCAGGAACTTGAAACCGATACAATGCCGGTGGGTGTTGGTTTCGGGATTACAGGGTCATTTCATGAGCATCGCATAACTCTTGAGAAAGGTGATATGATTTATGCTTTTTCCGATGGTTTTGGCGATCAGTTCGGAGGTCATAAAGGCAAACGGTTTAAGCGGGGAAAGTTGAATGAACTGCTGCTTTCAATCAGCAACAAACCGGTTGAAGAGCAGAAGACCATAATTGAAAACACATTCAATGAATGGAGGGGAAATCTGGAGCAGACGGATGATGTTTGTGTGATTGGCATAAGAATTTAAAAAAAGTTTCACGACTTTATGAACAATCATCGAAATATCAAATGACAAATCACAAAAAACAAATAAATCCCAATACTCAATTGCCCAATGACCAAAACACCCGGTTGTGCACCACATTTGGAATTTTGAACATTAAAATTTGGAATTTAATTGTCATTTGTTTTTTGATATTTGGGATTTACAACACCTCCGCTCAAAATCGCAAAATTGACTCATTAAACAAGCAATTATTAAACCTTAACTCTCAATCCGGAACATATCAGAGAGACACCGGCATTGTTAACACCCTCACCCTGCTTTGCTGGGAATATCGCGTAGCGGGTGAAATGGAAAAAGCGAAGGAATACTGTAATAAAGGCATTGCCTTGGCTGAAAAAGTAAATTACCCTCCGGGCATGGCGAAATGTTCCAACAACCTTGGAATTGTTTATTCAGTACAGGCAAATTACGACAGCGCACTTGAATGTTACAATAAGGCATTCATTCATTGGAACAGCATCGTATCTTCTGATTCTGTTACAGCGCTTTCAAGGAAGGCAAAAAAAGGAACCGCTTCTGCCTTGGGTAATATCGGGTTGATTTATTGGAGTTTATCTGATTTTCCTAAAGCGCTTGATTACCAATTGAAGACACTGAAAATTCTCGAAGAACTTGGCGATAAACATGGCATTTCCTCTACCCTTTGCAACATCGGACTCATATACCAGGAATTATCCGATTACCCTAAGGCACTGGACCACCAGTTAAGATCGCTTAAAATAGCAGAAGGTCTTGCCGACAAGCAAAGTATTGCCGCAATACTGGGCAACATCGGGCTTATTTATAAAAACATTTCTGAATTCCCCAAATCCCTGGAATACCAATTACAGTCGCTTAAAATAAAACAGGACATTAACGACAGATATGGCATAGCTATTTCGCTTGCCAATATAGGAAATTTTTATTATTTTTTACTTGCTTCTGACTGCGCTATAATGGGCGTAACATTGCCGGACAAGTACTCAAAAGCCCTCGGATACCAGGTAGAAGCGTTGAAGATTAATGAAGAAATAGGAAACAAGCGCGGGATAGCGGCTGCATTTGGCAGTATGGGAAATATTTATTATTCTTTAGCGGGTTACAATAAAGCGCTGGAATGTCAGATAAAATCTGTAAAGATATATGATGATTTGGGCGACAGGCAAGGCAGCGCCATTGCCCTGGGTAATATAGGGATGATATATCACGGTCAAAAAAAATATTCTCTTGCTCTTGAGTATACAAAAAAGTCAGTGGAAATTCTACGGGAAATAGGGGATTTGAATAATGAAAATATTTTTCAGAAAACATTCTATGAAACCTATAAAGCCACGGGAAATGCTGCAAAAGCATTAGAACACTATGAGCGGTACGTTTTGTTACAAGATAGCATCTTCAAACTCGACAACCAAAAAGAAATCCTCCGCAAGCAGATGAAATTCGACTATGAGAAAAAAGCCGCAGCCGACAGCGTGAAAAATGTTGAAGAACAAAAAGTGAAAGAAGCGCAGATACAAACTCAACAGGCGCAGATAAAACAGGAGCGCACACAACGGTATGCATTGTATGGTGGACTGACACTTGTAATTGTATTTGCTGGATTTATATTTAACCGCTTCAGGGTAACCAAACGGCAAAACAGGATCATTGAAGAGCAGAAAAAAATGGTGGAAATGAAAAACGAAGAAATCCTTGATTCAATTCAATACGCCCAGCGGATACAACAGGCGATGCTCACCGGTGATCAATTTTTAAAGCAGCACCTTCCTGAACACTTTGTTTTTTTCAGGCCCAAAGATATTGTAAGTGGCGATTTTTATTGGGTGGCCCCCCTTAATCCCCCCGAAGGGGGGATAGATTTTCAGAACCCCCCTTTGGGGGGCAGGGGGGCTGTACTTTTCTGCACTGCCGACTGCACCGGCCACGGTGTTCCGGGCGCATTCATGAGTTTGCTCGGAATTTCTTTTCTGAATGAAATAATAAAGGAGCGCAATATCACATCACCCGGAAAAGTTCTTAACATACTGAGGGATGAAATTATCAGGAACATGAATCCGGAAGGAAGAGATGACATTAAAGATGGAATGGAAATTGCGCTATGCAGGTATAATTTCGGAGAAAAAATTCTGGAATATGCTTCGGCAAATATTAAACTGTTGTTAGTGCGTGATGGAAATTTACAGGAACTTGAAACAGATGCAATGCCTGTTGGAGTGGGTTTCGGAGCATCAAAACCCTTTAATCAGCATTGCATAACTCTTGAAACTGGCGATATAATATACGCTTTTTCGGATGGCTTTGGCGACCAGTTCGGAGGTCCTAAGGGAAAACGATTCAAGCGGGGAAAGTTGAATGAACTGCTTCTGTCAATTAGCAATAAACCCGTTGAAGAACAGAAAACCATCCTTGAAAATACATTTAATGACTGGAAAGGAAACATGGAGCAGACGGATGATGTTACGGTGACCGGGATACGAATATGAAAAGCAATAATGATTTACATCATCTTTGAAAATCATGGAATTAAATACATTTGACCCCCAAATATTTATTAACAAAATTATCACAACATGGAGAAAACAAGAATATTTACAACACAACGAGCACGATTTATTAAATTTATCGGTATTACCTGTTTATTTTTTGCGGGTTGTTCCGGTACCGGTGGAAATGAACCTGTCAACGATTCAACAGTAACTGATGGCTCCTACATGGATGAAATTTCAGCCAGTTACGAACGGTTTGGCCCTGTTGACAATGTTTTATTTGAAAAAGGCAGGGAACTCTTCACACACAGGTGCACGCGATGTCATTCCTTGGATGTAAAGGTCGTTGGTCCCGCCCTCCGCGGAGTAACAAAAAGACGTTCATCCGGCTGGATTGAAAATAAACTGATGAGCATTCAGATATTAATGCGATTGGATTCCACCGGCAATTTTGTTTGCAGCAAAGACACTCAAGTAGTGGAAAACCATGTCAGCGATACGTTAAATCAGCCCCCTGTGACTACACAGGAGGAGAGAAGGGCGCTGATAGAATTTTTACGGAAAGAAGGGTGAGACATTTTGCTATCTTTACGGCATGTTTTGCAGGAAGACACCCTTCATTGGTTTTGTAATTTGGTTTTTGTTTTTCTTCTTACACCCTTTTGGGGCTCCGATAGTTATCGGGGGAGGGGCTTCCCAACCCGTCTTCATCAACGAATTTCACTACGATAACTCTGGCGCTGATGTAAATGAGGGCGTTGAAATTGCCGGTCCTGCCGGAACCGACCTCGCATGTTACCAAGTATGGTTTTACAATCAGAATGACAGTTTGTTTTATGACACCCTGAATCTATTTGGAATTATTGATGATGAAGGTTGCGGATATGGGGCGGTTTGGTTTCCTAATGCTTCCATACAGAACGGTCCAGACGGTATCGCTTTAGTCAATGCCTGCAACTGCGGTGGCGTTTGCGACAGCACCGATGTAGTTCAGTTTCTTAGTTACGAAGGCGTTTTCATGGCGCTGGACGGTCCTGCTGCGGGTATGGTTTCAGTTGATTTCGGAGTGGACGAAGATCCGGCACCCGCTGCCGGGAATTCCCTTCAGTTAACCGGCTCTGGAATAAATTATTCCAACTTCTCATGGTCGCCACCGGCAGCCGCATCAGCGGGCGTTGTAAATACCGGGCAAATTTTCGGGGGGGGAATTGTTGCCGACCGGCTGAATTTCATCTCCTATCCCTCAATATGCACTGAAAAAAGCGATACCTTTTCTCTGACCGTGTGCGGAACCGATTCAGCGGGTAATGTAAGCAGCGCCTATTCGGGAACCGTTTCACTTACGCAGATTTCCGGTCCGGGTAATATCAGCGGTACTCTTTCCATAGCAACGGCTTCCTGTTGTGTGCGTTTTACTGATCTTACTGCTGATTCTGCCGGTATTTATATCGTAACTGCATCGGATGGAACAAATCTGAATGATACTCTTATTCTCTACTTTGCCGACACCTGCGGAAAATGTTTTGAGATTAACAGTATTCTTGTTGAAGCATGCGAACCTATCCCGGGAACTGAAGGGGCGAATGAAATGGTGCGCTTTTCGGTAGGACCCGATTCGCTGGATGCAGATGACTTGTACATTGACTGGCCCAATAACTCATGGCTTGGAGTTTGCCAGGACTCTGTTACCGCTGCAATTGTTGACAGCATCAACAATATGATTTCTTATGGTGGATCGGTATCCGAACCCGTGAACGGCATCCTTCCTCCTGGCGCTACAGTCATTATGGTAACGAGTACTGCCTTTGACTGGGACAGCCACAACTGGACTTATCTCAACTATGATATTTACATGATTTTCCAATGTGCCGGGAATACGCAGGGGCATTTCAAGAACAACGAGGGATGCCCTTGCGGCAGCCGCACTCTTATTATGACCTTTGCGGGCGCATGCTCAGACACCGTTGTATATACCGTTGATTCTCTTCCTAATGGCGGAAATGGGGGTGACGGTGATGCGGTTATTTATGATGCTGCAGGAAATCCCGCCTATGGCAACAACCAATGCCTGCCGCCAATTTTTCCTTTTTCCCTCAATCTATTCATGGCATCTCAACCGGTATCCTGCAATGGCTCCTGTGATGGGATCGCCTCGCTATTTCATACGGGGGGGGTAAAGCCATATACTTACTTCTGGAATGATCCTGCCGCGCAAACCGATTCAATGGCAACCGGACTTTGTTCTGGTATTTATTCGGTTACCGTGACCGACTTACTGGGAACTTCTGCCACTGACAGCGCAGTGGTAACTGAACCTGCACAACTTTCTGTTAATATTTCTTCTGTCTCAAATCTTTCCTGCTATGGCGATTCAACAGGTAACGCCTCAGTTAATTCTTTTGGCGGTACAGGTACCTATACCTATAATTGGGACAACGGTACAGGTACAGACACCCTGCAGGGTGTCTCTGCAGGAATCTATACCATAACGGTAACTGATTCCAACGGATGCACTGCAACAACATCTGCTTTAATTACCGAACCGCCACAATTACTCATCACTACCGATTCAATAAAGGATGTCACTTGCGCGGGGGACAGTACCGGTTTTGCATCTGTAGTTGCAACGGGAGGAACATCCGGGTATGCTTTTTCATGGAATACGGGGAATAGCGGTTTATCTATATCAGGATTAGCAGGAGGTAGTTATACCGCCACAGTAACCGATACAAATGGATGCTCCGCATCAACGGTAATTTCTATTGCAGAACCGGCACCTCTTGCCAGTGCCATCATCAGTAAAACCGATATTTCCTGTGCCGGCTATTGCAATGGTACCGCAACGGCAACGGGAGGGGGGGGAACATTTCCCTATACTTATTTGTGGGATAATCTGCAGGATTCTTCAACATCTACCGGTTTATGCCCCGGTAATTTCACCGTTACTGTTACGGATTTTAATGATTGCCAGGCATCAACCACGGTAACAATTACTGAACCTGTACCGATTCAAATAATAATGACTGTTGCTAATATTTCCTGCAATAGCGTATGTGATGGACAAATAACACTACTACCCGGTCCCACCGGTGGCGTTCCACCTTATTCATTTACCTGGTTTCCGCCTGGAACTGGTACCGGTCCGACAATTTTTGACCTATGCACGGGCACTTATTCCGTAACAATTACTGACATAATTGGGTGCACTGCCAGCGATTCCGCTTCCATTACTGAACCCGATCCGCTTGTATTATCGGTGGGAAGCGCACCGGCATCATGCGGTTTCAACGATGGTCAGGCATGGGTTACTGTTTCGGGGAGCATACCCCCGTATTCCTACCAGTGGAATGATTCTGCTATGCAAACCAATGATACGGCATCCGGCCTATTTGCCGGAAATTACACCGTAATTATCACTGATTCCAACTCCTGCACTGATTCAGCAAGTGTTGTTGTAAACAATGCGGATGCGCCTGTGATTTCTGTTGATTCCCTGAAAAATATTTCATGTTTTGATTTTTCTGATGGCGCCATTTATATATCAGTGAACAGCGGAATCCCCCCTTTTACATATAATTGGTCAAACTCTTTTACGGTTCAGGATCCTCTGTTTATTCCGGCAGGGTCCTATTCAGTAACTGTCACCGATTCACTTGGATGCCTTGATTTTGAAACAACCGCTTTGACTCAGCCCTCTCAAATCATAGTCAATGCCATCGCTTCCATTTGCCAGGGAGACACTATTTTTCTTGGGGGCGGTTGGCAAATCTCAGGGGGTAATTACACGGATACTCTTTCTGCAATAACCGGGTGCGATAGTATCGTGATAACATTACTTTCCGTTAATCCGGTGCCGCAGGCGGCATTTTCATCGGATATCACAAGCGGTTGCTGGCCTGTTACGGTTCAGTTTTATGATTCCTCAAAAATAACAAGCGGAATAATTTCCCAATGGAATTGGTTTTTCGATATCGGTATCGCAATAGTTTGGATTTCCCAGCAAAATCTGGTAATGGATTATAGCCAGCCGGGTAATTTTGAAGTAACGATTGAAGTGGTCTCTGATAAAGGTTGTTCCGATTTATTGACCGTACCGGGTTATATATCTGTTTTTCCATATCCTTATGCGGACTTCACCGCTACTCCCCAGCCGGCTTTTATTTCGGATCCGGAAATTATTTTTAATAACGTGTCCGTTCTTTCTGCTTCATCATTCTGGAATTTTGGCGATGGAGATACTTCGTTACTTGATAATCCCGTTCATCTATACACCGATACCGGTTCTTTTACCGTTACCCTTATAGTTGCCTCGCAGGATGGATGCACCGATACCGCAAAAAAGTTGGTTACCATCTATCCTGAACCGAAGCAACCTGTCCCGATAGCTATCGGGAGCGCTCTCAATATCCCCACCTCATTTTCACCCAATGGCGATGGAGTTAATGATTCCTGGATATTGCGCGGAATTGAAAATTACCCTGATGCAACAGTTGAAATTTTCAACCGGTGGGGTTCAAAGGTCTTCAGTTCGGAGAAGGGGTATCCTGAACCATGGGACGGGAAGTACGGGGGAAATAAAGTTCCTGCTGCAACCTACTATTATATCATTACAATTGATGATACCCGAAAAAATCTTACCGGTACGGTGACGGTGGTGTGGTGATGGTGTGTAGTTTATGCAATAATAATATGACCTGTGCGGCATAGTCCGCCAGGAGGGTATTTTTTATTATTTTTGCACAAACAACAAAATACAATGAAAGCCAGAATTATTATAGACCCAATGATTCAGCACGGCAAACCGGTTATTAAAGGTACCCGTGTTCCTGTAACACGCATTATTGGAGCCATTGCAGGAGGAATGAGCAAAGAAGAAATTATCCGCGAGTGGGAGATTTCGGAAGAAGATATCCGCGCATCTCTCGATTATGCCTGTGAACTGATTGAAGAAGAAGAATTTCATCCCACGGCTAAATAATGATTCTATGGAAAAAAAATATCAGGTTTTCGTAAGTTCTACTTATGAAGATTTAATTGAGGAACGAAATGTTGTTATGCAGGCTTTGCTAGAACTTGACTGCATCCCTACCGGAATGGAGTTGTTTCCTGCTGCAAATGATGACAAATGGTCTTATATAAAAAAAGTTATTGATAATTGTGATTATTATATTTTAATATCTGCCGGAAGATATGGTTCTGTTAACAACAATGGAGTAAGTTATACTCAAATGGAATATGAATATACTCTCCAAAAACAAATTCCCACAATAGCATTTTTGTACAAGGATTTGAGCAATCTACCGGTAGGAAAATCTGAAACAACTGAACATGGAAAAAAAAATTAAAAGTATTTAGAGGGTTAGTTGAAAAGAAACTATGTCGGTACTATCAAAATCCAAATGAGCTTGGTGCATTAGTTAGCAGAAGTTTGAATAAACTTTTGAGAGATCACCCTGGAAAGGGATGGATACGAGGCGGAGAAAATCCTGAAAATGAATTGGTCTTGCAATTAATATCCATAAACCAACAATTAAAAGAACAAAAGGAATTTCTTAGTCAAAGTAAATTTTTAAGGAAAAGAACAGTACATAAAATCAGAGAAAACATTAACGAAATAAATTATGAAAAAATTGAATTAGAGATAATTGGAGTAACTTCTTCCCAACGTCAAAGTGGTGCTTATTATCTAATTTTAGGAGATAGTCATAAAAATCGCAGAGTCCCCATTATTATTGGCACCTTTGAAGCGCAAGCCATTCAAATAGCATTAGAGAATATTGAACCATCAAGACCTTTAACATGGGATCTTTTTGGAAAATTTATAGAGCATTCAGGTTTTAGTATTAGAGAAATAATAATAGATAAAGAACAAGGAGATGTTTTTTTCGCTAAATTGGTTATCTCAGATGGATTAAGCGAAATTGAAATTGATTCAAGAACATCGGATGCTGTTGCGATTGCAATTAGATGCAAAGTACCTATTATGAGGGTTAAAAATATTTTCGAACTAAAAAGTATTTCTGTTGAAAATAAGAAATAAAATTTTAATTTTTCCTTCTCTATTTTGGCCATGCCTGCCGCAGTCTGATTTGCAATTCGCTTTCAGCATAGTATTGAAATGAAAAATTTATCACTTAACGTTTGACGAATGCGATGCTTTAGGCTAACTGTGAAAAAATTATCAGGTTATAGGTTCAATAGTTTATCTGCGGAAAAAGTGCGATTTGCGGATTTTTCCTACTTTCGTTGACAAAATACAACTTGATCATGATGAAGACATATAAAAAAATTCAAACGACCTTCTTATTACCGTGGTTTGGTTTTCCATTTCTCTTTGCAACACTAAATTGTTTTTCCCAGTCCCCTGCAACCGACTGTTCAACTACGCCATCGGAACAAGTAAACGTTACGGCATCCTGTGTTGCCGTTCCCTGGGACATTCAAGCCGCTCTCGGTTCTCCGGCACCTTCCACATGCACGGGTGAGACGCCTTCAGGCGAGGACGGATGGGGATGGTTCACAGCAACACTGGACACGACTACTGTTGAATATACAAATACCAACCAGGATGCCGTGGTCTATATCTTCTCAGGCACTTGCGCTTCACTTACCGAAATCGCCTGCGCCAGCGATGTTGCTGGAAATGGTACTGAAAGTATCACTCTGCCTACAACACCGGGACAACAGTATATTGTAAGAGTGGTGCGGCTTACCGGCACCAGCGGATTTATGAATGGCGAAATTTGTGTCTGGGCGCCTGTTGTCCATTGCACTAACGGCATCCAGGATGCCGATGAAACCGGAGTGGACTGCGGGGGGGTGGATTGTCAGCCATGTATGGTCTGCCATAATAATATGGATTGCGGCACCGCGCAAACAGTAACACTTTCAGGAGGCGCGGATACAGTGTTTTCCTGCTTCAATGACTGCAACACGGGCGCTGACCCTGAGAGTTGGAATTTCACCGGTGCCGGTTGTACCGATATCAATAATTCACCTACCGTATATTATACATTCACCACAACCTTTTCCTTTATTGATATTATTGTTTCAAGTCCTGATATCACTGATCCGCAAATAGTGCTGATGACCGATAATTGCAGCGGCTGGTACCAGTGCGATGTGGGCAGCGGAGGTACTGCTTCCATAAGTCAATTCAGAGGATTGTCGGGTACTACTTATTCAATTATGATTTCTTCACAAAGCGGGGAAACCGGAGTGTTTAACCTATGTATCTATAATTACAATGACCCCAGCGCCTGTAATGTGAGCGATTCATTAATCGCTACCCCCCCTGCTGACACAACCGATGGAAATGTAACAGGGGTATATTATCCGGGGCAAACCGTTGAATTCTGTTACACTATTAATCAGTACAACAAGGTAAATTGTCAGTGGCTGATGGGGATCGTTCCCGTTATCGGTTCCGGTTGGGATACTACAACCTTTACCATTACCCAGATGCCTGCCTCAGCCGATGGCGATGGAAACTGGCAATGGTTTTATGTGACGGATAATGTTGTTGATTACAATACTACAGGTGATACGGTCAATCCCTTTGGCGGCTGGTTTTACCTGAATGACTGCATGGGCTGTCCCCCCCATCTTGGCGACCCGGATAACGGATGGGGTGACGGCATGTGCGGTGGACCCTGCCAGTGCGACCCTCTCGGAAGCGGGTTTACATGGACTGTCTGTTTTGAACTTACCGTTAAAGCGACCTGCACATTCGGTGAAGACCTGACGGTTGGCATTAAAACCTATTCCGATGGGGAAATTGGCGGTTATACAGAAGTCGCCTGCCAGGTTGATATGAAAGCATATCCCGCCATAGCATCACCGGTCATGGCTTGTTCCAACTGCCATACTGTTTCTGTAACAAAAACGGATGTTCTTTGCTTTGGAGGAACTTCCGGAACCGCAACGGTCACCATTGATTCCCTTGGTACCCCCCCCTTCACATATTCGTGGAGTACTGCGCCTGTTCAGACGACAACCACTGCCACCGGGCTTGGAGCCGGCACATTTTATGTGACCGTTACGGATAATGCCGGCTGTTCAGATGTGGATACTGCAATAATTACCCAACCTTCAGCGCTTAATGCGGCAATTACCGGAACGAACGTTTCCTGCTTTGGCGGCTCAGACGGCTCGGCTGACTTGACCCCGTCCGGTGGAACCGGTTCCTTTACTTATTCCTGGTCATCCGGTGCAGTCACTCAGGATATTTCGGGAGTTTCAGCCAATACTTATACTATTACTCTTACCGATGCAAACGGTTGCACGGATGTTGATTCTGTAATCATTACCGAACCGCTTGATCTGTCAGGAACCATTAACGGCACCAATATTACCTGTACCGGTGGAAATGATGGCGCTGCCGACTTAACTCCGTCAGGGGGTACACTCCCTTATACATTTAATTGGTCCAATTCGGCTGTGACAGAGGATATTTCCGGAATACCGGCTGGAAATTATTCTGTCACTCTTACTGATGCAAACGGTTGCGCTGACTCGGCAACGGTTATCCTTACGGAACCGTCCCCCCTGGTTGCAATTATTGACAGCAGCAATAATGTTTTGTGTAATGGTGATTCCTCTGCCTCCGCCTTCGCCTCCGCCTCCGGTGGCTCTCCACCCTTTTCTTATCTGTGGAGCAACGGCAACACCTCATCCGGTATTCAGAATCAAGCATCCGGCATCTATACAGTTACCGTTACCGATGCAAACAATTGTACTTCAACAGCCGGGGTTACCATTACCGAACCGGTTGCCATTTCCCTTGCAATCACCGATACTAATGATGCAAGTTGCGGTTCATCGGATGGTTCGGCAATCGTTACGCCTGCAGGGGGCGTCTTACCGTATACATATTTATGGGATGACCCTCTTTCACAAACCGATTCAACAGTAACCGGATTATCATCAGGGACGTTTAATGTTACTGTGACAGATGCCAACAGTTGTACCCGAACTGCTTCTGTCAACATCAGCAACCTTGGCGCGCCTACTACTTCCATTACAGATACCGCAGATAATCTTTGCTATGGCGATTCCGCTGGGTTGGCGGTTGTTACTCCTGCCGGAGGTACCCCCCCCTATACCTATCTGTGGGATGACCCTCTTTCACAAACCGATTCCTCGGCAACAGGACTGCCTGCCGGAACATTTAATGTTACCGTCACCGACAACAGCGGGTGCAATGCGATTACCTCCGTCATCATTGACGAACCCGCTTTGCTGAATATTCTTATTTCTTCGATAACGGATGTAGCATGCTTTGGCGATTCAACCGGAGCGATGAGTGCAACGGTTACCGGGGGAATCCCTGTTTACGTTTATCTGTGGAGTAATGGTGATTCGGATTCAGTAGCAGCGGCAGTGGCAGCAGGCAGTTATACAGTTACTGTCTCCGATGCCAATGGATGCACCGATATTGCATCGGAAATAATAACTCAACCCCCCCTCTTTTCATTTTCAATTACGGGTATTTCCAATATCACTTGTAACGGTGATTCAAACGGAAGCGCAACAATTATCCCGACCGGTGGTGTTTTATCTTACACCTACCAATGGAGCGACCCTATGGCGCAGACCGATTCTGTTGGTGATAACCTGCCTCCCGGAACATTTTATGTTACCGTATCGGATGCAAACGGGTGCTCTGATGTTGACTCGGTTTCCATTACAGAGCCATCTCTTCTATCAGTTTCAATTGACTCATCAACTGATGTATTTTGCAATGGCGATTCCTCCGGCTCCGCATTTGCCTCCGCTTCTGGTGGACCCCCCCCTTATATCTATTTGTGGAGCAACGGGGATAACGATTCGGTAGCGGCAGCAGTAGGCAGCGGCAGTTATACGGTTACAGTTACCGATGGGAATTTATGTACTGCGATCGCGTCTGTTACAATCACAGAGCCGCCTGCAATAAGTTTAACTTTTTCGGCATTATCTGTTTCCTGTAACGGTAACAGCGATGGTTCAATTGACCTCACCGTTGGAGGGGGGGTAATTACCTACACCTTCAACTGGTCAAATTCATCGGTCACTGAAGATATCAATTCTTTAAACGGAGGAACCTACACCGTTACTTTAACCGACTCAAACCTGTGCCAGGCGGTTGATTCGGTCGTTGTCAGTGAACCTGCAGTTCTATTATCTTCCATTACCGCTACGGATGTCGCCTGTTACAAAGACAGCGATGGCGTGGCTGACCTTGTACTATCCGGTGGAACCCCCCCTTACACATACCTTTGGTCTGACGGTTCGGTGAGCCAGGATCTGAATCTGGTTGCAGCCGGCTCTTATACAGTTACGGTTACTGATGCCAACGGATGTGCCAATATTGATTCAACGGTTATTACGGAGCCGGCAGAGATTTTGCCTTCGGTTTCACCGGTCAATGCATCATGCAACGGCTGTACTGACGGATCGGCTGATTTAACAGTAACCGGAGGTAACCCTCCCTATTCATTCAATTGGTCAAACAGTGCAACTACCGAAGATATTTCATCGCTTGCAGCAGGAACCTTTTATGTTACGATTACTGATTTTAACGGATGTACGGTAACAGATAGTGTTGTCATTACTGAACCTCCTTTATCCTGCGCACTCACTCTTGTATTTACCGCTTTGGATGTCGCCTGCAACGGAGACAGCAGCGGTTCAATAACAGTGGCAGCAGCAGGAGGAAGTTTGCCCTATACTTATGCCTGGAGCAATGGGGATACAAATGCAGTGGCAGTAGCAGTAGCAGTTGGCAGTTATACAGTAACGGTTACCGATAACAGCGGTTGTACGGCAACCGATTCCGTTGCGCTCACTGAACCGCCTGCCATTTCACTCTCAACCGGTTCAACAAATGCCGACTGTCTGGCAAATAACGGCTCTGCATGGGTGACCGCCACGGGGGGAATTACGCCCTATTCTTATTTGTGGGATGGTTCTGCCGGTTCACAGGCGAATGATACCGCTTACAATCTTGGAGCGGGTTTGTACATGGTATATGTTACTGACGGCAACGGGTGTATTGATTCGGTAACGGCTACGGTCGGCAGCGGGCCGGGCAATCTCCTTGCGATCATAGATTCGGTGAAAAACATTTCCTGCAACAGTGGAAGCGATGGGGAGATTTATATTTCCGTTTTAACAGGTACCCCCCCCTATGTTTATTCATGGTCAGACGGTTCTGTTAACGAAGATCTCACCGGGGTGGATACCGGAAACTATTCAGTTACTGTTACCGACACAAGCGGCTGTGTTCTTATTTTAGGCGCTCTTCTTACCCAACCCGCTGCTTTATCTGCAGCGACAAATAGTATTGATGCTGCCTGCGGACAGGATAATGGAAGCGCATGGGTAATCGCTGCCGGTGGCACAATGCCATATTCCTATTTATGGAACATGGTACCTGCGCAGACAAACGATACCGCAATTTCCCTTTTTGCCGGAAATTATTCGGTTACTGTTACGGATGCAAATTCCTGCACCATTACTGCGGCAACATCTGTTAATAACCTGAATGGTCCGGTAATCAGTGATTCGGTTGTAAATGTTTCATGCTTTGGCGCGGATGACGGAGCAATATATATAACTGTAACCGGGGGAACCCCTCCTTATACCTATCAATGGAATCCGTTTGTTTGGCCACCGGTAAATCTTACTCCGGGAAATTATTCTCTTACCGTTACCGACAGCAATTCATGTTTAGCGGTCGGCACTTATCTGATTACAGAACCTCCGGCACTTGTTCTTTCAGTTGATTCGGCAATAAATGCATCGTGCAGTATTGCAAACGGATTTATTTATTTATCGGCAACGGGCGGTACAGGTACCGTTCAGTTTTCTTCTGACGGAATAAATTATCAGGCAAGCGGGATTTTTTCAGGGCTTGCACCGGGTAATTACATCGTTTATGCAAGGGATGAAAATATGTGCTTTGCTTCCGACACGGTTGCAATTACCGGCAGCGGTACACCGGCAATCAGTGTATATTCTCTCGCTCATGTTTCATGCTTTAGCGGAAGCACCGGCTCCATCAGCATCATTGCCGGGGGGGGAAGCGGTATTTACCAATATTCTACTGACAGCGGCACAACATGGCAATCATCTTCAACAATAGGCGGGTTACCGGCAGGTATTTATACGATGATTGTAAAAGACAGCGTCAACGGATGCCTGTCGGAGGTCAAAACCGCTGCAATAACCCAGCCCTCAGCCCTTGGTTCAGTAATAATTACAACTGATGAATCGTGCGATTACAAAGATGACGGACAGGTTATTGCAAGGGTTACAGGAGGAAATCCGCCTTATGCATTCACCTGGAATCCGGATGCCGGTATTGATTCAGTGATAACCGGACTATCGGCAGGTGATTATTTTGTGACTGTGATTGATTACAATTCATGCCTGATAACCGATTCGGCAACGGTTCTCACTATCGGTCAGAACTGCCTTATTATACCTTCTTCGTTTTCACCGAATGAGGATGGCGTGAATGAGACATGGGTGATCCGGGGGTTAAGCGGTTATCCGGATGTAATCGTTGAAATTTTCAACCGGTGGGGTTCAAAAATTTACACAAGTCCTAAAGGATATTCGCAGACATGGGATGGCACGTATGAAGGTAAACAGGTTTCATCGGCAACGTATTATTATATCATAACATTTGGTGCAGGAACCGAGCCGCTTACTGGGACAATTACGGTAGTGAGGTAAATTTGATTATTTTTGAGTAACGAATTATTATTATACTATGAGAAAAGAAACATATTCCGACAGGATAACTTTTAACCGCAAAATATTCCGCGGAAAACCAATTATCAAGGGAACAAGGATATCTGTGGATATTATTCTTGGGTTCCTTGCCAATGACTGGAGCGTAGAGGATATTCTAAAACAATATCCTCAACTTGAAAGAAAAGATATTCTTGCAGCGCTGGAGTATTCGGCAAAGCGATTGAACCGCGAAGAAATTGTATATGAAACTGCTTCTTGATGAAAATGTCCCTGATGATATTTTGCAAATTCTCAGGATTAAGAGAATACCTGTAAGGCATGTCCATAATACACCTGTTTCCGGTAGTAATGATGAACAAATATTTCTATATGCAGTAAAAAGAAAAATGACTTTGATATCATTTGACAGGGATTTTCTGGATGATATTTATTTTGAAAAGATGCATTATGGAATTATTTTCATTGTATCACGCAATAAAAATTTGCGGACCATCGCACAATCTGTTTCAAAAGTTATTTCAGAAAATAAATCCCTTAAAAACAGGGTTGTGATTATTGAATAAATATTCTAATTTCCATCAATTTCAATTAAACATAAATTATGAAAGCAACAAGTTTTGTCGCAACATTTGTTTTATTCTTTTTATTTTCCGTTGAGGGTTTTGCCCAGCAACTTCCTGAACACTCCCAATATATGTACGATCCGTTCATCGTAAATCCGGCTGTTGCGGGGAGTAAATCCTATTTTCCGCTTCTTGCTTCTTACCGTAACCAATGGACAGGATTCGCTGATAACCCGAAAACCATGTTATTGAGCATGCACGGTGAGTTGAAGAAGAACATTAGCGTTGGCGGTATTATTTTCAGCGATAAAACGGGCCCCACAAGCCGCACGGGCTTGGTGGCTGCCTATTCCTATCATCTGCCGGTAGGAAAAAATACGCTTGCCTTTGGCCTTTCTATGATGGGATTCCGGTATTCACTGGATAAATCAAAACTAACTACCGACCTTCCGGATCCTGCCATCCAGGGTGAAGTGGTCCAGAAAATCGTTCCTGAAGCGACTTTCGGAATGTTTTACTGGGGAAAGAATTACTATGCCGGCTTTGCCGCACCCCAACTCATCCAGATGAGGGTGGATATCGGTGGAAGCGAAGTACTGAACAGGATGGTACGGCACTATTTTCTGACGGGGGGGTATAAATTCGCTTTCAGCGATTATGCCGTAGAACCCTCTTTTCTTGTAAAAGCCACAGCAGCGGCACCTGTGCAGTTTGATATCAATTCAAGATTCTATTACAAAGAGATTGCCTGGCTTGGACTCTCCTACCGTAACCAGGAATCGGTTGTGCTGATGTTTGGCGGGAAAAAAGATATTTACGCACTCGGGTACTCTTATGATATTACATTATCCGACATTAAGAACTACTCCACCGGTTCCCACGAGATTTTCCTGAGCGTTGACTTGTTTAAAAAGAAGCAGAAGGCGAGTTTTGAATAATTAAAGGGATAAGCCGATTATTGAGACACCCACTCCAAGCAGGATTGCGATCAGTTTATTGAAGTTGAACCGGTGCTCTTCTCCGGTTTCAAAAAGAATGGTGGTGGAAATATGGAGAAAGATTCCGATCACCAAAGCAAGTGAATATACGGCAACTTCACCGGTCAATGACCCAGCCACGTCCTGATCCTGCAACAGAGTTCCAACTACAACTCCTGCCGGAGTCATCAGGGCGAAAAGCGTAAGCCAGAGGAGCGCAAGTCCCTTTTTCAGTCCCGCAGAAATCAGCATCAGCATAAGGGAAATGGAGATGGGTATATTATGAAGAACAATGCCAGCCAAAAGGGGGGGGAACAGGCAATCGCAAGTATTCCCGCTTGCCTGCTGCAGCGGTAAACCTTCAAGAAAGGAATGTACCGAAAGGGCGGTCATAATCGTAACCGGAAAAGCCCTTTCACTGTTCTTATGCGCATGTATATGCCCGTGTTCTATTCCCCCTGAAAAAAATTCAATGATAATCTGAATAAAAAATCCAGCCAGAACAAAAAATCCGGCATCCGTAAAACCCGACAGGTAAACTTCAGGAATAAGTTTAAGAACGCTTAATGAAAGAAGGTAAGCGCCCGTAAAAGCAAGCAGGAGTTTAATGGTTTTGTCCTTAAGCGGCAGGAAGAAAACAAGGCAACCGCTGAGGATGATGCCTGCGAGGAGAATGGTTACAATCATTAACATCATTAACATATCGCAGAGGTTGATATTATTGACCTGTTAAAATCTCTTTATCCGGAGTAATTAATGATTTCGCTTTTAGCCCTCTTTCTCCAGTTTGGAAATTTGTTTTGATATGCCGGAGTCCGAAGAACCGAAGATTATTTCCTGCATGTGAAGGGGGAAAATATTTTCCATTATAAAAGCGGTAAACTGCAAATGTAGAAAATATTTTCCACTGAGAAGCCATTATTGGAAAAATATTTCCAGAAAGTCATGAGAGCGGATTTAAATGCGATATACTCATAATATTTGTATTATTGCATAAATATACTAAGTTTTGCGTATGAAAAAATATAATTGATAAAAACTGATATTATGGCAAACATTGTCAAAAAACCCGGTGAAATTGACCGGAAACTGAACAAACCGGCAATTATTAACCTTGCTGCGGAAAATGCGCATGCGATTATCGACAGCAAAAAATTTGATCTGCTGAAGGTATATATTGAACTCAAAAGATATGTAATATACCTGAATACCTTAATGGAAAATTTAAAGCAACACGCTTTTGACCAGGCGGCTCAAAACGGAAAAAAAACATTTGAATATTCGGGTGCAAAAGTTAACCTTACATCAAGAACCGTGTGGGACTTTTCATCAGACCATGAATGGAAAGAACTTGATGATAAAATCAAAGAACTGACACAAAAGAAAAAAGAGAGAGAAAAATATTTAATGGAACAACCCGGTGCTATAACTGCAATTGATAGAATGACAGGTGAAATAATTGAAAAAACAGACCTGCCCGTGGAAATTAACAGGGGAATTGCAATACGGCTGTAAAAACCTGCTTTAAGGAAATGGAGTTGCAAACCATACAGGGGTAATGGATTTTATTTATTTTTGCGCTTAAAGCAATATGAATGTTAATGTCTTTTAAAGATGAGTATTTCCACCTTCAATGAATCTCAAACGCGCTACAACCTCATTGACCCCGAATTAGTCAAAGCGGGATGGAATCTGGCTGACCGGGCTTCCGTTGGTTTTGAAATTCCGGTTGAAGGATACGATGCTTCTCCTCAAAGCGGAATTACCGATTATTGTTTATTCAGAAGCAATGGCGAAGCGCTGGCGGTGATTGAAGCAAAGAAAACAAGGCGGGATGCGCGTGTAGGCAAAGAGCAGGTACTCCGCTATGTGACCGAAATCGGGAAGAAGCAATCTTTCCGCCCGTTTGCATTCATGGCGAATGGAGAAGATGTTTTCTTCTGGGACACGGAACAATATCCTGAAAGATTGGTAGCCGGATTTTTCTCCAAAGAAAATCTTGAGCGTTTGCTTCATCTCAAACAAAATAAACTTCCGCTCAACGAAATAAAAATCAAAGAGAGCATTGTCAACCGTTCATATCAGGTTGAAGCCATCCGGAGAATTTCTGAAGCCATTGAGAAAAGAAAAAAGAGAAAAGCATTGCTCGTGATGGCAACCGGAACCGGGAAGACGAGAACCACGATGGCTCTGATAGATGTTTTCCTGCAAGCGCGCCAGGCGCAAAAGGTCTTATTTCTTGCAGACAGAGACAGTTTGGTTGAACAGGCATTGACCGATGGTTTCAAAGTTCATTTGCCAAACGAAGCAAGGAACCGCATCCGCACTTTCAATATTGATAAAACCGCCCGCGTGTATGTAAGCACGCTGCAAACACTGGAGTTATGCTATGAAAAATTTAATCCTGCCGAATTTGATTTGATTGTTTCCGATGAGTGCCACCGGAGTATTTACAATAAATACACTGATGTTCTTGCATACTTTGACGCTGTGCAAATCGGACTGACTGCAACACCCGCTCATTTTCTTGACCGCGACACTTTTCGGTTTTTTGAATGTGATGGAACCGCACCCACATTTCTATACACCTATGATAAAGCGGTGAAGGAAGAATATCTTGCCGATTACAATGTCTATTCCGCACAAACAAAATTTCAGCGCAAAGGAATCAAGGGAATTGACTTATCGGAGGAAGAGCAGGAATCGCTGAAAGAAAGAGGCATCAATCCCGAAGATATCAACTTTGAAGGAACGGATTTGGAAAAGAAAGTAACGAACAAAGATACGCTCGTTCGCCAGTGGGAAGAATTCATGGATGTGTGTCACAAGGATGCTGGCGGACAACTCCCTGCCAAAACCATTGTGTTTGCCATCACACAGAAACACGCCATTCGCCTCGAAGAAACTTTTAACGAAATGTATCCCGAACACAAAGGGCAACTTGCGCGGGTGATTACATCGGGCGTGGAGCGCGCGAGTGATTTGCTGGCGAAGTTCAAGAAAGAGGACTTGCCCCGCATCGCTATATCGGTGGATATGCTGGATACAGGCGTGGATATTCCCGAAGTGATGAACCTTGCGTTTATGAAACCTGTCGGCTCGCAAATAAAATTCTGGCAGATGATTGGGCGCGGAACAAGAAGTTTGGAAGCGTGTAAACATCTTCAGTGGCTTCCCGAAAATAAAAAAGACAATTTTCTCATCGTTGATTTCTGGGAAAACTTTGAGCGCTTCAACATGATGCCCAAAGATGAAGGTGGAATAAAACAAATTCCAATTCTTGTTTCCATTTTTAATACGCGCCTGAGCAAGTTGGAAATTTTAATTGGCGACCAGAGCGGAGAGGACTTTCAACGCATCGTGAAAGAGTGCCGGGCTTACATTGCGGGAATTCCCCTTGCTTCTTTTACCGTGAAGAAGAATATCAAAGATGTGCGCGAAGCATGGGAAGATGATTTCTGGAAATTCCTTACACCGCAGAAAATTGAACTGTTGAGAATGAAAGCGGCTCCGCTCCTGCGCTTTGTGCCCGATGTGAATATGGCGGAAGCATTTTTCACCAGCAAGATGGAACGCTGCGGACTCCTCTTGCTCAAATCTCAATCAGAGAACTCTCCCCTCTCCTCTTGGAGAGGGGTCGGGGGTGAGGTGCTCATCAACTCCATACGCGAGGATGTGGATTTGCTTCCTTCCAATCTGCCGCAGGTGCAGGAAAAAATTACTTACCGCGAAGCCGTGCTCTCAACAAAGTTTTGGACCCAGCCCCAACTGAAAAACATTGATGAAGCAAAAATCGCTCTTGCTCCCCTGATGAAATACAAGCGCGAAAAACCTTCCCTGATTGTTGAACTCGGCTTAGATGATGTGATTGATTCCCGCAAATGGGTGATTGTAAAACAAGGAGGAAAGGAAGGACAAAAAATAATGGTGGAGGAATACAAAAAGAAAGTGGAAGAAAAAATTGAGCACCTGGCAAGCAAAAATTCTGCAATACAAAAACTGAAAAAGGGCGAAGCCGTTACGCTGGACGATTTAATTTCTCTGGAAAGCACTCTGGAAACTGAATTAGGAACGGATGAAATTACATTGAACGAAGACAATATGCTGAAAGCGTTTGGCGTGCGCGTGGGCAGTTTGGTGGACTTTTTAAAACATGTTTTGAAACTTGAAACCCTGCCGAGTTACGAGCAGATTGTACGCAAGGCGTTTGATGCGTTTATCCTTGAGCATAATTACAGTGCCGACCAGACGCGCTTTCTGCGAACCGTGCAAACCGTATTTTTACAGAAACGAAAATTAGAAGAAGCGGATTTGTATGAAGCGCCTTTTAGTAACTTTGGAACAAACGCAGTGGAAAAATTATTTACACACAATGAAATTGAGGAAGTGATGGAGTTGACGAAAAAATTAGCCGCATAAAATACCCGGAATATTATTTATTGAGTGTAAAAAAAATTACCGTAATGAAAAAAGAACTGATTAACGAATTGTTTGAAAAATTTGAGCATGCATGTTACCTGTTTAAAGGCATTGAGTGCTGGAGTGCGCGTGAATTGCAGGAAATTTTTAATTATTCGGATTGGCGCAATTTCCTGAAGGTAATTGATAAGGCGAAAGATTCCTGCAAAAACAGCGGGGAAGCCCTTTCCGACCATTTCGTTGATGTCAACAAAATGGTTGAGATTGGCAGCGGTTCGCAAAGAGAAGTAGCCGACATCGCTTTAACAAGGTATGCCTGTTATCTTGTTGCACAAAATGGCGATCCTGTTAAGAATGAAGTGGCATTTGCTCAAACTTATTTTGCCGTGCAAACGCGCAGGCAGGAAATTATTGAACTGCGCCTGCTCGATGTGGCAAGAGTGGCTGCCCGCGAAAAACTTTCGAAGAGCGAAAAAAAATTATCCGGAATTATTTATGAGCGCGGTGTGGATGATAGTGGAAAAATTATTTTCTAAAAATGAAATTGACGAAGTGATTGAGTTAACGAAACGATTAGCAGCATAAACATAAATAAGTGTTAGGAAATTCCGAACAGTTGAAAAAAATGGAAAGTAAAAGTGAAATAGTAATTTATAAATCCGGTAATGGGCAAACATCTATTGATGTACGCTTGGAGCAGGAAACCGTTTGGCTTACTCAGGAGCAAATTTCTGCGCTTTTTGAGCGAGAACGTAGTGTTATTACCAAGCACATTAACAATATTTTCAAAGAAAAAGAATTAGATATGAAATCAGTATGTGCAAATTTTGCACATACTGCGGAAGATGGCAAAACATATCAAACACAGTTCTACAATCTCGATGTCATTATCTCAACGGGTTACCGTGTAAAATCAAAACGCGGAACGCAATTCCGCATTTGGGCGAACCGCATTCTGAAAGATTATTTAGTGAAGGGTTATTCGGTGAATGAAAAACGGTTGAAAGACACCACTGCCAAACTGAACGAACTCAAATCGGCTGTGAAATTATTAGGCAGTGTCATCCATAGCAAAGAAATTACTACGGATGAAGCGAAAGGATTGATAACGGTTATAGCCGATTTTACATTTGCATTGGATGTGCTTGATAAATACGACCACGAACAGTTAACGATTTCCGGCACTGAGAAAAAAGAGAAATTCCGGATTGATTATTCATGGGCTGTAAAAGCTATTGATACTTTGCGGAAAAAATTCAAATCGTCTTCGCTGTTCGGCAAAGAAAAAGACGAATCATTCAAAAGTTCGCTTAATACCATTTACCAGACCTTTGATAAAAAAGAATTGTATCCAAGCGTGGAAGAAAAGGCAGCCCACCTGCTTTACTTTGTTGTGAAAAATCATTCCTTTGTGGACGGCAACAAGCGCATTGCTGCATTTTTGTTTGTGTGGTTCATGGAAAGAAACGGTTTGCTCTACCGCAAAGACGGCACCAAGCGCATTGCCGATAATGCTCTCGTTGCGCTCACTCTGCTCATTGCACAAAGCAAACCGGAAGAAAAAGATATGATGATTAAAGTGATTGTGAATTTGATTAATAATAAAAATTAGCAGTGGAGAAATTATTTACTGAAAAGGAAATTGAGGAGATGATGGAGTTGACGAGAAAATTAGTTGCGTAAAAATAATAAATGAGAGATTCAATTTTTATAAGTCATGCAAATCCTGAGAACAATTATTTTGCTGCTTGGTTAGCCAGCAAACTTCGTTTGCTTGGCTACAAAGTTTGGGTTGATGTCAGTGATATAAAACCCGGACAGTATTTTAACCGTGACTTTGAAAAGATAATCAAAGAAGATGCTGTAAGATTTCTTGCAGTTGTTTCAAATGACTACATCATTAAGTCAAAACGAGACGACACAGGTGTAATGAATGAAATTCTTTGTGCAAGAACAATCAAAGAGATTGACGGTTTTATTATTCCACTTCATTATGACAGTTCTGACTTTGGTGAGTTCACAGTTGGTTTACGAGGAAGATTAGCAATTCCATTCAATGAGAATTGGGCTGATGGATTACATGAACTTGTGCAATATTTAGAGGAAGCAAACATTCCGAGAACAGAACATCAGAACAATACTATTCAGTTTTGGCACGAAGCACAAAAAATAAAATCAGAGCCAATTGAAAAGGAAGAAAAGTATTTGACTAATTGGTTTCCTGCAATCCTACCAGAACACATTTACATTCATCAACCTGAAGTTTTAATTGAAAGAGAATTTGTGCTTATGCCTTTCTCATACATTCGGGAAGGCGACAGATTAATTTCTTTCGTTTCCATAGAAACGATTCAAGGATTCACAAGAATTAGTTCAAGCCATAAGTTACCTGTAACGGATTTGTTCAACAACGACACAATTCAAGTTGATGAAAAATTTCAACTGATTGAACCCAACAAGAAGCTTGTCAAGTTGATGAATAAAATTTTCAGAAGCAATCTTGTGAGGAAGAAAATGAGAATTTATGAGCAAGCAAATAGGAGAGAGATTTTTCATTTCCCCTACTCTCCTGAAAACAAAAAACAAGTGAGTTTGAAACAAATTGGGAAAACACGGAGAACAGTTATTGGTGTTACATCAGAGTTCACTTGGTATTTTGCTATTAGTCATGCGGCTTCAACATTTCCTTATTCCAATTTCAAAATATTTTATCATTTAGTTTTTGCCGACAACAATGGCAAACATTTAAAGTCAGACGACCAACACGAATTGAGAAGGTCTTTGCCGAGTGATTGGTTCAACAGAAAGTGGCTGGAAACATTACTTGCGATGATGTTGAAGATTTCAAATTTTGACATGGACAATCAAATTAAAATTGAAGTTGACAGCAATGTATTTTTAACCGTAAATGTTTTACCGATAGAAATTATTTCTTCAATCGGCTACAAAGAACCAACAAATGAAATTGAACCTGCAATATTACCCTGAACCTAAATTAACTTTTGGCTACGACCAAAAGACAGCCGACCCACGGGACGGACTGATTCTTTTTGGTCCTCATGAGCCGCTATCACCGTTTAAAGTAAAGGCAGGTGTCGTTGCAACTGATGAAGGGCTTACCGCTTACAAAGAATTTGTTGAAAGAATCAATAAGCCAATCTTTTCTACCAAAACAATTTATGGTAAGATAAAAGACGATGAAGTTGGCAGACCAAGTTTCCCAGGGTTTGAAGCGGTATTTGGTGTAAAGTGGTCTCCAATTCCAGAAATACATAAACCGCTTTTGCAAAACATCATTGACGGAAACTTAGAGGAAAAAAATAAAAAGAAACGAACACAATCATTAGTTGATTTGTATTTAGAAAGAATTGTTCGGGCAACAAATGACGATGATGCACAGGTAAATATTTGGTTTATCGTAATTCCGAGAAATCTATATTTCAGATGCAAACCCGGTTCAGCAGGAAAAGATTTAAGTGCAGGAACAAAAAAATTTCTGATGAGTGCCCAACAAGGGCAATCATCAATTCTATTTCCCGGAGAAGAAAATTATGTTGAAGAACTTCAACGGCTTGTTGATACAAGTAGTGACTTTCATCACTTGCTGAAAGCAAGATTGATTCAGGAAAAAATTTCAACGCCAGTTCAAATCATTCTTGATTCAACGCTTCGCTTCCGTGACAAATACAGGAATAAACCACTTGACGAAAATATGAAAGCTCATCTTGCGTGGACACAAGCAACGACTATGTATTACAAGTTTGGAAATCTACCTTGGAAACTTGCTGATATTCGTGACGGTGTTTGTTATCTTGGTTTAGTTTTCAAAAAGACAAATCAAGTTATGAATTCGTCAACTGTTTGTAGTGCAGCACAAATGTTTTTGAAAAACGGAGACGGTTCAGTTTTCAGAGGGAACATAGGATTGTGGCAAGGGAAAAATGAAAAGGAATTTCACCTTGATGAACCTTCATCACATGATTTGCTTGCAATGGCTTTGGATGATTATAACGACAAATGGAAAAAATTTCCTGACGAACTTTTTATTCACGGGAGAGCAAAATTTTCAGACGATGAGTGGAACGGATTTCAAAGAGCAGTCAAAGAAAGAAACGCTCCGACAAATCTTGTCGGGATTGTAATTAAAGACACAGGAGGTTTCAAACTCTTTCGTGATGTTGAGGGTGAGCCAAGCAATTATGGAGTAATGAGAGGAATGGCTTTGAAAATAAATGACAAAGAAGCATACCTCATTACAAGAGGTTTCATTCCAAGATTAAACACAGCAACAAGTTTAGAAGTGCCAAACCCTTTACACATTCAGATAACAAGAGGCAATACCGACATAGACACCGTTTTGAAAGATGTTTTGGCTTTAACAAAGTTGAACTACAACGCTTGCATACACGGAGACGGATTGCCTGTCACATTGCGTTTCTCTGATGTAATCGGAAGCATCTTGACAGCTACAGACAACTTCAAAACAGAGCAGAGAAAGTTTATGTATTATATCTAATATTATCGAATTAGAATTTTCACCTTATATGAATGAATCTGTAGTACTCGAATTTCACCGAAAATTAACTTATGAAAAAGTCAATGATAATTTTATTCATGAGAAGGAACTTAAAAAAAGCTACTGGCATATACTTGAGAGCATGGCAACTGATTATGCTGAATATAGAAAGCATGTGCCGAAAGTTCTATCCAGTTTAGAAACTAACAATCCTCATTCAGTCGCATACTCCATCAATTTGTTTTTTGAATTGTATGAGCAACTAATTGCTTATCGAAAATTTCGAGCGTTTGATTTATCCGTCATGGAACATGATGCCAATGACCAAACTCTTGAAAAGATGAAACCCGTTTTTGAAAGTTCACTTTCAAAAAACAATAAGCAACGCATGTCCGAAGAGAACTTTGATATTTCCTCCTTATCTGAAAATGATAAAAAGGAAATGGCTTCTCTCATTATAAATAAACTGCAAAATGATTCTAAGAAGTTGAATTGGAATAAAGAAATGGTTGAGGTAACTCTTATGCAATTTGTTTTCCTAAGGCAAATACTTGTATCGTTAGGAAATGCAGAGTTGTTTTATCATGCGGTCGGGATTTTTTTTGATAGGTTATCTTCATCGGAATATTACCAAGCTGGTCGTGACATTGCTGAAGAGGTAATTATTTCATCCTACAAAAACGGTTTGCCGGAACTTGGTTATTTCAATTCCTTCCGTCTTTATTCTAATATTGGAAGTGTTCATGCTTCATTGCTCTACGCAAACCTCAGCATGATTTGTATTCTTCAAAAGAAGCCGCCTTACTCAGATAAGTTTGTCAAGGAAATTATTTGGCAGGGCATAAAATTGTTCAGGAATGTTCACCTCATGCTTTGGGTAACGAAGATTTATAATGCAATACCAGTTGAGTTAAAATTTCTTGATTATGAAAGGCGCTCTCTTGACCATACATACTTTACTTCCTTATTAACAATAAAGGAAGCAACACTTCCTGCTTTATTATTAGACTACCTTAATAAAGAAAGAGAGGAAGTAATATCAGGAGGGATTAACGAAGCACTGCCGTGGCTGCTCACTCTATACAACATTAAAAGAATTTACCCTGTTGCTGATTTTAGTGCAACAGGTCTTGGTTTTTATCTCAGCGTTTTTGAATCAATAGTTCCTACAGCAACGGTAAAAAAATACAGAGATATTATTGATGGAAATTCTGGTGACTTGAAGGGGCATTTAAAAGAGTCGTTGGTTAAATTAAATGAAACAAGAAACAGAACTGATTTTGTCTATGACAATGAGAGTGCAATCAGGATTTCAAGTCGTCTTATTGAATACAGCGTTTCGAGTAATGATGTTGCTGCCTTTTTATTATCAATGATGCTTAAATCGGATTACAGTATCTTATTTCAGCCAAAGGAATCACTTGAACTCGCACCACTGATACTGCCCGAAATAAATATTGATTCCCTGGAAACACTTTATGAAAATCAACCAGCGTTTTTGGAAGTATTGCCCTTTGGCGAAAACTACTCTGTAATATGGTTAGGATTTTCTGAGGGGAAAATATTTCAACTTCATTTAATAAATGGGGAGTATTCACTTTCACCACTTGCCCATTGGTCGTATGACACTTTTAAAGGATTGATTAATTCAGATTACTTTTTTGAACTTACCTTTTCAGAAAGTGTGAAGGATAAAAGTGGTGTACGCCTCATTTTGCCTGAAGAATTTAAGCACGAAGAAAAAGAAGTGGCAAACAAGTTAAGTTTTGGGAAACTTGCAATTTCGCCTAAATCTGAATCAGTTTACTTCGTAAAGGATATGGAGCTTTCAAAATATCCCCACAATCTGTTTCTTGATGAGAATGGGAATTTTATTGCGAAAAGGATTCCAGTTACAAATGTCCTTTCAACTGAATGGTTGATTCAAACAGCAGGAATTAAACCCTTGGAAAAGGACTATAGCAAATCAATTTGGATTCCAATTGAAAGTGGTGACTTTACTTTGAATTATTTGTGTAACAATATCGAAAAAACTTTACAAGAATGTTCTTTTGAAATACACAAGGAAGTTGAGTTAGCAAATCCTCTTGCTTCAGATATTAATATTATTTGTTCGCACGGTGCAAGAAATATTTCTGAAGTGCAAATCGTGTTTCAGGAAAACAATCCAACCTACAATCTTAATTCCATAATTGGAAGAGGAAGGATTCTAATTTTCTTTGTCTGCTATTCAGGCTCAATGAAAACAGAGTTTTTCAGAAATAATATTACCTCAATGGTAAAAAGGTTTATTGCAAACGGATACGATGCAGTTATTGCACCATTCTGGGCTTTGGATGTCACAATACCTAAGTATTGGCTGCCGGAATTTTTAGATTCAATCAATAAAGGATTACCTATTGAATTATCAGTTTTCAATGCAAATAAAAAAGTAAATGAGGTTTATCCAACACCTGCTGCTTGGGCATGTTTACATCTTTACGGTAATCCTCATATTAAAATAAACATAAAATAAATCATGCTCACCAACCCAACACTCAAATCCCAAGTAGATGCCCTCTGGAACCGTTTCTGCCTGTCCCGTTTTTTTGCGGGAGAGCGGTTAAAATATAAATCATGCTAACAGACAGTAATTTAAAATCAAAAGTAGATTCCTTATGGAATAGATTCTGGTCCGGAGGAATTTCCAACCCCCTTACTGCCATTGAGCAGATGAGTTATTTAATTTTTCTCAAGCGGTTAGAAGATATGGACAACGCCCGCGCTGCTGCCGCCAAGCGGAGAAAGACCGATTTTAAATCCATCTTTGATAAATACGAGAAACTACACCCCTCTCCTATTGGAGAGGGGAAGGGGGTGAGGTGGAGTTACTGGAGCCAGTTGCCTGGCGATGAAATGCTGCGTCATGTGCGCGACACCGTGTTTGAGTTCCTTCGCAATCTCGGAAGCGAAACCAGTTCTTTCACGCAGCACATGGAAGATGCCATGTTCACCATACCCAAAGCATCGCTCTTGCAGGAAGCCGTAAAAATTATTGACGACATGCACATCAGCGAGCAGAATATTGATGTGCAGGGCGATCTCTATGAATATTTGCTCGGACAACTTTCTACTGCCGGAAAGAACGGACAGTTCCGCACTCCGCGCCACATCATCCGCATGATGACCAAACTCATTGACCCCAAAGCGGGCGAGCGCATCTGCGACCCGGCTGCGGGTACAGCAGGTTTTTTGGTTTCAGCATATCAGCATATTCTTGAAATGAATACTTCGGATGATATAAAAACCTATGACGAAGAGGGAATGCCGCACAATCTTATTGGTGATAAAATGGAACCGAAGTTTCACAAGTTCTTAAAAGGAACTTTGGTGGATGTGCGTAATAACTCCTCCCCTTCGGGGAGGTCGGGAGGGGTCGCACTCTCTGGTTTCGATTTTGATGCCACGATGGTGCGCATGGGAGCGATGAACCTGATGCTTCACGGAGTGGACAATCCGAATTTCAGATATGCCGATGCGCTCTCCAAACAATTTTCTGAAAAGCAATGTTACGATGTGATTCTCGCTAATCCACCCTTCAAGGGAAGCATTGACGAGAGCGATGTGAACGAACGGTTCACCACGAAAACAAAAAAGACCGAACTGCTTTTTGTAGAACTTATTTATGATTTGCTGGTAACTGGCGGACGCGCTGCTGTAATTGTTCCCGATGGCGTGCTGTTCGGCACAAGCAACGCACATGTGGGCGTGAGGAAAATATTGGTGGACAAATGCAAGTTGGAAGGAATTATTTCCATGCCTTCGGGTGTGTTTAAGCCATACGCGGGTGTGAGCACGGCTGTTCTCGTCTTCACCAAAGGCGGAATAACCGGCAAGGTCTGGTTTTACGATATGCAGGCGGACGGATTTTCATTGGATGACAAGCGCCAGAAAATTTCCGACAACGATATTCCCGACATAATAAAGGAGTTTGCAGTTGGCAGTAAGCAGTTGGCAAGAAATAAAAACAAGAAAGTTGTTGTCGTGAATGTTGATGAGATAAAGAAAAACAAATACGACTTGAGCATTAGCCGCTACAAACCCGTTGAACACAAACCCGTGCAATATGAAAAGCCCGGAGCGCTGATGGATAAAGTGCTGATGCTGGAAGAAGAAATTGCAGAGTATGTGAGAACGATTAAGAAAAGTGTGTGAGAAACTTATCACAAATTGTGACCTTAGAAAAAAATAATATTTTATCTTGAGGTCACAAATTGTTACCTCAAGATTTCAAACGGTGGTATCACAAATTGTGATACAAAAAAAAAATAAAAAACGATGAATACAAATCTGATTTTACGAGAGGAAAACATCATCCGGCAAATTTATTTTATTCGCGGAGAAAAAGTAATGCTGGATTTTGATTTGGCTCAACTGTATCAGGTGGAAACTAAGTATCTTAAAAGGCAAGTCCGAAGAAACATAGAGCGTTTCCCGGAGGACTTCATGTTTGAATTGACCAAAGAGGAATATCGTCTTCTAAGGAGCCAAATTGGCTCCTTAGAAAATATCGGAAAGGGAAAATATTCAAAGTATCTTCCCTATGCTTTTACCGAACAGGGTATAGCTATGCTCTCCGGCATATTAAATTCTTCAATAGCCGTTGAAGTGAATATTGCTATTATGCGAACATTTGTCCACTTGCGTAAATTGATTGATAGCAATCGGAATCTTGCCGAAAAAATTGACAAGTTGGAAAGTAAATTGAAAGAGAAAACGGAAAAGTATGATAAAGATATTGCCTTAATTTTTGAAGCCATACGCCAACTCATGCAGCCACCCAATCCTCCGAGAAAAAGAATTGGATTTAAAATCGGTAAAAGCAATTAAAAAAGTTTGTGATGGAAAAAAAACGATTTGGAGATATTGCAGATTTTGTAAATGGAATGCCATTTAGGCCAAAAGATTGGGGAACAAAGGGTCTTCCGATAATTCGTATACAAAATCTCACTGAAACAAGCGGGATATTTAACTACTACGAAGGAGAATTTGATGAAAGATATTTGGTGAGGAATGATGACATATTGATTTCTTGGTCTGCTTCACTTGGAGTTTATCGTTGGGATAAGCAAGATGCTGTTTTGAATCAACACATTTTCAAAGTGAATTTGAAAAATGGCATTAATAAAACATTTTTTTATTATGCCGTGCAGTCAAAATTGATTGAAATGGAGCGACAAGTTCATGGTTCAACAATGAAGCACATTACAAAAGGCAAATTTGATGACCTTAAAATTCCTCTCCCCGATTTATCAACCCAAAAAAAAATTTCATCCATCCTTGAGCAAGCCGATGCTGCTCGGCAAAAACGCAAACAGGCAAACCAACTCACCGGGCAATTTCTTCAATCTGCTTTTTTGGAAATGTTTGGAGATCTTTCTACCAATGAGAAAGGATGGCAGGTAACATTATTAGGAGAGGTTTGTGGTTTTGTCAGAGGACCGTTTGGTGGAAGTTTAAAAAAAGAAATCTTCAAAGAGAATGGTTACGCTGTGTATGAACAATCTCATGCTATTTATAATCAATTCAATGAGATTAGATATTTTATTGATGATGACAAGTTCAAAGAAATGAAAAGGTTTGAATTGAATGCTGGTGATTTAATAATGAGTTGTTCGGGAACAATGGGAAAAGTAGCAATTGTTCCTTCAAATATTAAGCGTGGAATTATCAATCAAGCCCTTTTAAAACTTACGCCATCACAAAAGATTTTGAATGTCTTTTTAAAGTTTTGGATGGAAAGTAAAAATTTTCAAAGTGATTTAAAAATGTATTCTCAGGGTGCGGCAATTCAAAATGTAGTATCTGTTAAAGTTTTAAAAGAAATAAAACTCCCCCTTCCCCCGCTTCCCCTCCAGATAAAATTCGCCTCGCTGGTGGAGCGCGTAGAAAAACTGCAGGAGAAGCAAAGAGAAAGTGAAAGGGAGTTGGAGAATTTGTTTCAATCTTTAATGCAACGATACTTTGGAAATTATACATAAAACGGAATAAAAAAGTAAATTATTATTCCATCGAATTACGAACAAAATACGAACATACGAAGTACGAACCTGCCAGCCGACAGGTGGATTCGTACTTCGTAACCCCGTAAAAAACCTGCCTGCCGGCAGGCAGGTTCGTATTTTGGTGAAATAATAAATGTCACAATTTACCACGCGCACAGTATAATCCTGGCAATCAGGATAATCACAAAAATCAAGGTCGGAGTTTAATGCAGAATTATTTTGAAAACTAAAATTAATTCAAATGGAAAATAAAAAAGGCAATGTGGATGACATTATAGTTTCCTATACGGCATTGAGAAAAGCAATCGGCATTCTCGGAATTATGTTTCCGGTAATATTGATAGCCGGTGCCTATATCATGCAGTTTTGTGAACCGATTCAAAGTTCGATTAGTTGTTATTATCACACAGTAATGCGAAATGTGTTTGAAGGTGTGCTTTGGGTGTTTGCAGTGTTCCTGCTGTTTTATCGCTACGAAAAAACCGATAACGTTGCTACAACAGCCGCAGGTTTTTGTGCATTAGGGGTGGCGCTTTTTCCGACATTAGTCAGGAACTGCTCAACCTGCGATTATTTGTGCAGTTCAAGTTGCATGACTGAAAATTGCAGAGAAGTTATTGGAAGATTTCATTTAACATTTGCTTCATTATTTTTTTTAATACTTTCATGGATTTCGTTATTCCTTTTTACTAAAACCGACAAAACCAAAAAACCTACTCTAATGAAAATACGAAGAAACCGTGTTTACATAGTTTGCGGAATAATCATGCTGGTTTGCATTGTGTTGATAGGAATTTATTTTTTATGCCTTAAAACTAAGTATCCATGGCTTGATAAATGTAATCCCGTTTTCTGGTTAGAAGCGGCAGCACTTTGGTCATTCGGAATCTCATGGATAGTTAAGGGTGATACTATACTGAAGGATAAAACAGAACCTATTGTTTTATCATCTTAAAGAAATTCAATATTGATAACAAGCAATCAATAATACCATGAGTAAAATCTTTCAATTTAAAATAACGCTTTCACACACAAATCCTGAAATCTGGCGCAGGTTTTTGGTAGGAGACAACATTACTTTTTATGATCTGCACCTCATTATTCAGGATGTGATGGGCTGGGAAAATGCCCACCTGTACCAGTTTTGTTACGACCGCCATTACATCGGCAGCCCGGAAGATTTGGAGCGAGACGATGTAAAGGATGCTCGAAAAATCAGGTTGAATGAATTTTTCACCGGGCCGAACCTGAAAATCATTTATGAATATGATTTTGGCGACAGTTGGTATCACGAACTTGTTCTTGAAAAAATTCCGGAAGAAGAAAAAGGGAAACGATATCCCGTTTGCATTGCCGGTGAAAAAAAATGCCCGCCTGAGGACTGCGGCAGTATCCCGGGATTTTATGATATGCTCAATATCCTGAAAAAGAAAAAGGGTAGAGAGTATAAAGAGATGATGGAATGGCTTGGCGGTGAATTTGACCCCGATGAATTTGATTTGAACAGCGTGAATGAACGACTTGCCGGTTACCGGGAGATTGATTTTGGGATGAACTGATTTTGACTTTCTGGGTAAAAACCTATTTTCCAATGCAAAAGCGTGAAAAGATATTCTCAAGTAAATCTTCCGGTGAAACCTCCCCTGTTACTGCCGCCAGGTGATTCAATGCCATCCTTAAATCAGCGGCAATGAGTTCTCCTGTCAGGTTTTTTGTGAGACCTTCTTCAACCCGTTTCAATGCTTCATCCGCTTTTACAATGGCATCCCAGTGCCTGGCATTTGAAATAATAATATCACCGGAAAAACCTGCTTCAGCGCTGCTGACCTCAAGAATTTTATTTCGGAGCAGATCAATATTTAACTTTTTGAGCGCTGAGATAAATAGTATATTGCCTAAGGAGGAAAATTCTTTTTTTGTTTCGGCAAGATTGCTCTTGTCCATTTTGTTACCGACCGGAATCAAATGACTTTTATTCCCGGAAGTAAGTTTCCGGAAATCTTCAATGGTTGTTTTCAGATATTCCGCCTTCATTTCGGTTACATCGAAAACATATAAAATAACAGAAGAGGTTTTTATTTTTTCAAGTGTTCTTCGCACGCCTTCGGCTTCAATGGCATCGGTTGCGCTGCGGATTCCGGCAGTATCAATAAAGCGGAAAACCATTCCGCCCATGATAATTTCATCCTCTATGATATCGCGGGTAGTCCCCGGTATTTCCGAAACAATGGCGCGATCTTCGTTCAGCAATACATTCAAAAGGGTTGATTTCCCAACGTTAGTCCTTCCTGCAATAACTACCGGAATGCCGTTTTTAATGGCATTGCCTGTCTCAAAGGATTCGGTAAGACGGCTGATTTTTTCACGTATGGTTTCAATGAGCGTCAGAAGTTCTTTTCTTCCGGCAAATTCAACATCTTCTTCGCTGAAATCAAGTTCCAGTTCAATGAGAGAGGCGAAGCGTATAAGTTCTTCACGCAGGAAGCGGATTTCTCCGGATACACCCCCCCTCATTTGTTGCAGGGCGATCCTGTGCTGCGCTTCGCTGCGGGAGGCGATGAGGTCGGCAACCGCTTCGGCACGGGAGAGGTCCATCTTACGGTTGAGGAATGCACGCAGGGTAAATTCACCCGGCTGGGCAAGGCGCGCGCCTTGCTTTACGAGTAATTGCAATATCTGTTGTTGAATATAAACGGAACCGTGGCAGGAAATCTCCGCAACATTTTCACCGGTATAGGAATGTGGCGCCCTGAAGATATGCAACAGTACATCATCAAGATGTTTCTTCCCGTCAATGATGGATCCGAAATGGATTGTATGGGTGTGATAATCGCAGACATTTTTTTCCAATCCTGCCGGCTGAAAAACCCGCGATGCAATTTCAAATGCATCCGCTCCCGAAAGCCGTATTACGGCAATAGCCCCTGAACCTGCAGGAGTGGCGATGGCGGCAATGGAGGAGGTATCGGGGTAAAACATTTGCAATTATTTTCAGATTTCTGGATTTGCAGATTTTTTTAATCCCTAAATCCCTAACGTGGACAAGCCAGAACTAAACAGGAAAAACATAAATCCGAAATCCGAATACCGAAATCCGAAACAAATTCGAAATACAAATGTTCAAAATTCAAAAAGACAAACACCCAACTGATGGTAATAAGTTTGTATTTGCATTTATTTTTATTTTTGAAATTTAGTTATTAGATATTGTTTCGGATTTCGGATTTAACTATTCAGATTTCAATCTTTTCTATCGCAAAAAAAACAAGATTGGAATTCCAATTTTTCATAGAGGGAATAAAAATATCTTTACCATAATTGGTTGAAATATTATTGATAAGACACTAAATCTCTAAATCCAAAAATCCCAAAATCCTAAAATCCCAATGATTTCCCACGGTAAAAATCCAGCAGTTTGATTTTAAAGATCAGGTCATACTTCGCCTGTAGCAGGTCCGATTGCATTTTACCGAGTTTGGTTTTTGCCTGGTTGTATTCAAAGGAAGTTGCCATTCCGATATTGAATTTCTCTCCTGTGTATTTAAATGATTCACTCATGGCTTTGGCGGCTTTTTCAGAGGCGCGGTAACGCAGCATTGCGGCTTTTGCATCGGCATGCGCCCGGCTTATGGTTTTGAAAAGTTCCTTACGGGCAATCAGAAGATTATATTGCGCCTGTTCCGCAACAATTTTTGCTTTTGTAACGGCTGTTTTTACCTGCCAGTTGGTGAAAAGGGGAATGCTCAGATTCAACCGCACGCTTTGGTTCAGATTATCATCAAACTGCCTGCCGAACGGAATATTATCAAATGAATAGGAATAGGTAGGAGCGATGACCGGTTCAGGCGCTGTGACGGTATAGCCAATGGTGTCATAACCTGTGATGGAAATTCCTGAAATTTTTTTCTGCTGGTCCGAATAACCGCTTCCGATTGAACCGCTGAGCGTTAATTGCGGATACCGTGAACCCTTTGCCGCAGCGAGTCCTTTAATAGAACTCTCAAGGTTATATTCAGCGCTTTTGATTTCAGGCCTTGATGAAACTGCCAGGTTAAAGATTTGCAGGGGGGAAAGAGATAATATACCTGTATCCGGATTATTAGTAACCGGTTTTTCGATGATGAATCCGTCTGCACTGTCAATCTCCAGCAGTTGTACCAGTTGCAGGTAAGAGAGGTCGAGTTGGTTTAACGCGTTCACCACATTCAGCGCTTCAAGCGCCTCCTGGGCTTCCACATCAAGCAAATTACCTGGCGCCAGGCCTCCGGCTTCAACCATTTTGCGGGTTTGTTCAACCTGCTGCTTAATGGTGAGGTGCTGCTGCTTAGCAATCTCCAGCAATTCCTCATTGAAAAGAATCTGCATGTAACTCTGGGCAATGGTCAGTGATATTTCATCCCGCATACGGTCGGCATCAGACATGGCGGCCATATAGAGGAATTTATTTTGCCTTATTGTGTTCAGCGCCTGCAGACCATTGAAAAGGGTAACCTGTGCATTCAGCCCGAAACTGCCGGATTGAATATTTTCGGTTGTAAATTCATAAGAATAAGGGTCAACGGTTTTTCCTGAACTCAGTCCGTAGTTAGAAGAACTGTAGAGAGACGGAAAACGGTTCATCCTGCTCTGGGAATATCCCTCTTTTACCGACCGGACGGTAAGAACCTGCTGCCTGACCTGAAGGTTGTTGGCGAGGGCGTAGTCAATGCATTCTTTTAGTGACCATACCTTTGTCTGGGCAAATGCGGAAAGAGATGCAGAAATCAAAAAAATGAGGCAGAAGGAAGAAACAATGTAGGGGAATTTCAGCCGGATTTTTTTTTTAATCCGGATTAAGTGATGTTTCCGGAGACGGGAGAATACCATGCATCGCAACGGTTTTAATCTTCTATAAGTTTTACTTCAACGCGCCTGTTTTGAGCCCTGCCTTCCTCGGTATCGTTGGATGCGATAGGGAACTGCGATCCGAATCCTTTTACCATAATGCGATTATCGGATACACCTTTTGTGCGGGCATAATCGGCTATGAAATTTGCACGTTTCAGGGAAAGTTCAATATTGAATTTTTCTTTTCCCACAAAATCGGTATGGCCGTGAATGAGCAGTTTAAATGTGGTTGTAGAAAGCAATTGGCCGATGACGGCATCCAGTTGCACTTTCGATTCTTCGCTGATGGTCAGTTGTACCTGGGCGGTTTTAAACAGGATATTTTTTACTTTAAATAAATCAGGATTGACCGAAACGAGTTTTTCTTTCCGTTCGGCAACAAAGTCCTTTACAAGGGCATAGGTAATATTTGCATCATAGGGAAGCGTAATATCTGCCGATACCGGCAAATAGCGTGCGCTGGAAAAAATAACATGATAACTTTTTTCTGCCGGGAGCATAATAAAATATTCACCGTCTTCTTTTGATTGTGTCGTGCCTGCCGTATCCTTTTTTTCGCTGTTCACAACGATGATCTCCCCGCGCACTCCCTGGAGGGTCTGGGAATCGGTGATTTTTCCTTTAAGGATGGAATATTTTGATGCTTCTTCTTTTTTTACCGATGGAAGCAGTTCGGACAGTTGCGGTATTTCAATAACATAAATATCTTTTTCGCCCTTGCCACCGTCACGTAAACTGGAAAAATAACCTCTTTTGTTGTCGGCAGTCATTACAAAATGCACATCATCGTCAGTTGTATTGACAGGATAACCGACATTTTCGGGAACGGACCAATTGTCATTTTGAAAAACCGAACGGAAAATATCGTATCCGCCTAATGATTTATGCCCTTTTGAACTGAAGAAGAGAGTTTTCCCGTCAGGGTGAATATAAACGCCAATTTCGTCTTCCGCTGTATTAATAATATTTCCAAGGTTTTCAGGTTCATCCCATTGACCTTTTGAGGTCTTCTCGCTTTTCCAGATGTCACCCTGCCCGAATCCGCCTTTAGTTTCACTAATAAAATAAAGTGTATTTCCGTCAGCCGACACGCAGGCGGATGATTCAAAATAGGAAGAGTTGATGGATTTAGGAAGCGCCTGCGGTGATGACCACCTGCCGGTAGAACCGAGAATGGAGACATAAATATCACCTGACCGTGTTTTATTGGGAATGTTGCGGTACACAAAAATCTGTTTTCCTTCAGGCGAGATACTAAGGGAGGCATCATGGAAATTGGTGTTTATTCCGCCTTTTATGTTGGTTGATTGCCTCCATGTTTTTGTGGTGTCGTTGAAATTGGCGATATAAACATCCTCATAAAAACCATGATCATAATTATCCCTTCCTTTTCCTTTTGTATCCGCTCTTCTTGAGGTAAAAATGATGGTCTTTTCATCAAGCGTAACTGAAGGTGCATAATCGGGATATTCACTGTTGATTGCAGGACCAAGATTTGAAATTTTGACATTAATGGGTTTTTTCATCATTTCCTGCGCATAATTGCATTGGTCAAGGTAACGGCTGACTTCATTTTTGGGTACACTTGAAGGTGAAAGGGTGGCTTTATAGGTGTTGTATTCTTCCACCGCTTTCTGAAGGTTGCCCGTACGGTGGTATGCCATACCGATAAAAAGATGGATTTTTTTATGGACATCGCTTTTCATATAGAGCGCCTTTTGGAGATATTCAAGCGCAAGTGCCGGATTGCCGAGTTCCAGTTCGCACAATCCGAGCCAGAGTTGCACCTTAGGATCAAGCGAATTGGTTTCAAGCACATCATGATACAGTCGCAATGCCGCTTTGTAATCGCGTTGGCTATACCTGATACGGGCTACCGTCATTTTAATCCGGTCTTTTATTTTCATTTCGACAGAAACATCGGACGCAAAAGCCGGAAAGACCAACGGCACGATAAACAGCGCTGACAGAAAGAAAGAAACGGGGGAATTTTTCATGTTTGAAAAAAGATGATAGTTAATGCACAAAAGTAGATAAATTATTCAATCCGGAATTAATAAGATTTATCAGGTGTCGGGTAACACCCAAAGGTCATGTCTTCAGTTTTTTCTTACGTGCAGCCGGGAAAAGAACATTGTTAAGGATCAGCCGGTAACCGGGTGAGTTGGGAAATAAATTAAGGTCGGTCGGAGGGTCCTTAACAAGGTGCTGGTAATCTTCCGGGTCATGCCCTCCGTAGAAGGTCCAGGTGCCTTTGCCGAATTCACCGTGAATATAGCGGATCGTACCCATGGATTTGTTTTCACCCATAACAACCACTTCCGGTTTAACATACTTTTTATGGAAATCCGTGGATTGTCCCATGAATCCCTTTAGGATTCTCTCATGGTTCTGACACAGCATTGTGGGTACGGGGTCCCATTTTGCAGAAAATTCAAAAAGTGCAAAGAAATCGGCATTTTTTGCAGGAATGAAGTCGCGCAACCGGGTAGCATCAATTGTGGAAAATTCGTATTCAGTGGGATTTGTACTCAGAAGAAAATCTTTAAATGCGAATGTTTTTGAAAAATCCAATTTTGCCTGCATTCCGGGGTCTGCGGGGTCACCGTCAAACATGGGTTGACATATATCCACGCCTTCGGCAGCAAGGGCAATGTCGAAGGCATCGGTGGCAGCGCACATCGCAAACATAAACCCCCCTCCGGCTACAAATTCCTTAATTTTTTTGGCTACAGCGAGTTTCAGTTGCGACACTTTGGAGAACCCGAGCCGGTGAGCGGTTTCTTCATTGTTTTTTACGTAATCCCTGTACCATTGCTCCCCCCGGGAACCGCTCCAGAATTTTCCGAACTGGCCGGTAAAGTCCTCGTGGTGGAGATGCAGCCAGTCATATAACGGGAGAGCGCCAAGAATGATCTCCTCGTCATAAATCACCGTATAGGGTATTTCAGCGTAGGTGAGCGCAAGGGTTACAGCGTCATCCCACGGTTGCCGGTCTTTAGGTGAATAAACCGCTACAGCGGGTGGTTTTTCCAGTTTCATGGCATCCATGTTCACTTCGGGCCCCGATATTTCCTGCAGAATGGCCGTTGATTGCACATCGGCTATAATGTCATAGGATACACCGCGGATGGTACATTCATTTTCCAGGGAAGAATGATGTTTGAACATAAAACTCCCTCCCCGGTAATTAAGAAGCCAGTACATTTCCACCTGTTTCTGCAATACATAATAAGCAATACCATAGGACTTCAGGTGATTTTTCTGGGTATTGTCCATGGGGATGAGGATATAGGCGGAAAAACTAACCGAAGTGTATAATGTAAAAAGAAGAAAAGGGAATAAAATTCTCATAATTAAAAGGAGACATTAAAAAAAATTGAAAAGCAGATGGCCCGGATGAAAATCACTTTAACACAAACCGCACGGGTAACCTGAACTGTACCGATACCGGTTTTCCGCGCTGTTTGCCGGGTGTCCACGCAGGCATCCCCTTGATGACCCGCAGCGCTTCTTCATCACATCCCCCACCGATACCTCTCACAACTTTGGAATCCTTTATTTTCCCGGTTTTGTCCACAACGAATTCCACAAAGACCATCCCGGAAATACCCAACTCTTTTGCAACCTGGGGATACCTGATATTTTCAGCAAGATACTTTAACACGTCAGCATCACCCTTTCCGAAGGTAGGCATATCTTCAACTATCTGGAATACTACGTCCTCTTCCACAACTTCTTCCTGTTTTTCAATAACGGGTTCAATCTTTGTTTCTTCGGTCACTTCAGTGCTTTGCACCTGCAGTTCTTCCTTTAATTCTTCGGTATTTTCAACAATATTCAGTTCCTGAACGGCTGGCGGGGGAGGGGGCGGAGGTTTCTGTTCCTGTTCAGTGATCGGAATAATCTCTTCTTCCAGATTGTCCTGCAACGATCCGAGATTGAAGGCATTATCGTCATAACTTTTCCATTCAAAAGCGATAAAGATAACTGCGAGCGCAAAAAGATAACCTATCTGCAGGTACAAACCCCGCTTGCGCTCAAGGTCGGCTTTCGGATTTTTTTTGAGTTCCATTTGGTTCCGGTTTATTGAGTGTTGCAAAATTACGAAAAAGTTGAAGATGGCAGTAAGAGAGAATACTTAGACAAATTCCATAAATAGTTCGTTCTATTAAGGTATTTGATTTTTCCCGCAGATAACGCGGATTTGCGCAGATGTTTAATATTTTATTGCGTTTATCTGCGTAATCTGCGGGAGATATTTTTTATTATCGCTTCAATAATATTCTGGCTCTGTAAAGATAACGCAAAAACGGGATAAAAATTATACAGGAAGGAGCGGGGAATCAGAACTTCACGTATTCCATCGGGTTGACAGTTTGTCCGCGGTACCACAGTTCAAAGTGAAGATGAGGGCCGGTGCTCAGTTCACCCGCCTGACCGGAAAAACTGATTACATCGCCTGCTTTCACCGGGTCGCCTTCCTTTTTTACCAACATGGAATTATGCTTGTACACCGAAACAAGATTCTGTTCATGCTGTACATTTATCACATAACCGGTTTCGGATGTCCAACCTGTGAAAATAACCGTACCGTCAAGGACCGATTTTACCGGCTCATCATCCGCAGTGGCAATATCAACACCATAATGGCGGGTTGCAGGATTATAGGGATTGCTGACATACCCGTGAACCGGGGTAAAAAAGATGAGCGTACCGAGCAAAAGGTCTTTCGGGTAATAGGGTATAGAAGCGCTGCCGGAAGGGACCGGTATATTTTCATCTTTTTTGTCTGATTTCATTTTATCTCCCATGATTATCCGGTTGATATTGGTAATATACCTGTCTTTCAGAACCATGGCCTGTTCAAGTGAATCGAGACGCAATCCGGATTTGACAAGTTTTTTTGAGAGGGAAACATCCATATACCCGGGAATATATTCCCGGAGAGGAGTAAAAGCGATAATAACCACCCCGAAGCCGACAAGGATCAGCGCTGTGATACTTGCGATGATCAGCACATTTAAAGGGGAGAGAATAACCGATGCTTTTTCTTCAAAGGTTTCATCGTTCATCACAACAAGGCGGTACTTGCTTTTGAGTTTGCGGTAGAGTTTTTTTTTGGTAGCCATGGAGGGAAGTGCAGAAGGGAGATTATGGGATAAGGAAGTTACAGATTATATATATTTTGTCACATCTTTATCCGTTATGGTTTGTCCGCAGAGGATTACCATACGCTCAACCACGTTTCGCAATTCACGGATGTTACCCGTCCATTGTTTTTTTTGTAATTCTTTAAGTGCCTCTTTGGTGAATTTTTTTGCCGGGTAACCGTTTTCCTGGCAAATCTGGCTGATAAAATGGTCTGCAAGAAGCGGAATGTCTTCCAGCCGTTCATTCAGTGCCGGAATGTGGATTACGATTACACTCAGACGATGGTAGAGGTCTTCGCGGAAATTATTCTTTTCAATTTCTTTCCGGATGTCTTTATTGGTCGCGGCAATTACACGTACATTTACGGTTATATCCTTTTCACCTCCCACCCGCATGATCTTGTTTTCCTGGAGAGCCCGCAGAACTTTTGACTGCGCCTGTAAACTCATATCGCCAATTTCATCAAGGAAAAGGGTTCCCCCCTCGGCCTGTTCAAATTTTCCGATCCGTTGTTTGATGGCGGAAGTAAATGATCCCTTTTCATGGCCGAATAGTTCGCTTTCTATAAGTTCCGCTGGAATAGCGGCACAGTTAACCGCGATGAAAGGTCCTTTTGTCCTGTAACTTTTCTCATGAATCCATTTTGCCACAAGTTCTTTACCCGTGCCGTTGCTGCCCGTGATGAGTACGCGTGCATCCGATGGCGCAATCCGGTCAATCATTTCCCTTATATCGTCCATCGCTTTTGACTTGCCGATCATTTCAAGGTTTTTGCTGACCTGTTTTTTCAGGACTTTGGCCTGAGTAATAAGATTTGTGCGTTCCAGGGCATTGCGCACGCTTATGAGAAGTCGGTTCAGGTCAAAGGGTTTGGAAATAAAATCGTAGGCGCCTTTCTTAATAGCGTCAACAGCAGTTTCAATAGTGCCATGCCCTGAAATCATGATAACGGGAATATCAGTTCTTATCTCCGTCAGTTTCTGTAACACTTCAATTCCATCCATCCGTGGCATCTTTATATCGCAGAGGACAAGATCAAATTCCTGGTCGGCAATCAATTCAATTGCTTTAGAACCTTCTGGCGCTTCTGCTACCTCATACTTTTCATATTCGAGGATTTCGCGAAGGGAATTGCGGATGGCTTTTTCATCATCAATTATCAGAATACGCGACATTGGAAAACAGGTTTATGGAATTTTGACCAGGAACGAATCGGAAGAATTGCTAATTTTGGAGCGAAGATACGAGAAATCAGTCCTAACGCTTGCGGTCAGGATGCTGACCAGTGCGTCAGCATGGGCAGTTGGCAGGGAGCGGCAGTAGGAATAGCAATAGCAGTAGGCAATAGGCAATAAACAGTAGGCAATAAACAGTAGACAATTAACAAAAGACAAAAGGCAAATAAAATTAAGTGTAACATTGCTACTGTTATTCAGCCCTCTATGGTTTATTTTCATTATTCCACCCCTGACTGCCGTCAGGCAGGGAAGTACGAACATAGGAAGTACGATATTCGTAGTTCGTAAGTTTGTATTGATGTTATTCGTACTTTGGTGGAGGTGAAACGTAACTTTTAATGATGTTTTAAGTATAAATCCCAGATTTTTCGGAATTTTATGATAACAGGTTCAAAAAAGCAGCGGAACGCGGGAATTGCCGGAACAGTTGTAATACACCTTCTTCTTGTAATAATTCTCCTTTTCGTAAAATGTACATCATCAGTCAGGCAGTCACTTCCGGAGGAACTCGGTGGATTTTTAATCAATTTCGGTGAGTCGGATGAAGGATTTGGGGAAGTGAAAACCGAAACCGAACAGGTTACCAAAGAAGAAGAAACTCAACCCGTGACTGAAGTAAAAACCGAAACAAATGAAACCGCTGAGATAAAATCAGAAAACCTGAAAACCCAGACAACTGAAGAAGCGCCTTCCGTTAAAAGTTCCGAAGAAACAGTAAAAGAAGAAAGTGAAAAGAAGGAAGAACAACCTGCCGTTAATCCGCTGGCTTTATATAAAAAGGATCGTAACCCGGGAATTTCTGCAAACGAGGGAGAGAAAGAAGGCACCGGTGACCAGGGCAACCCTGACGGCTCGCCCTTATCGGACAATTACAGCAAGGGAAGCGGAACCGGCTTTAACTGGTCATTACATGGCCGGGGCAGGAAATTAGTCGGGAATATTGAAGTTCACGATGAATCGCAGGAGACGGGAAAAGTGGTAGTGCAGATTTCTGTTGGCCGTGACGGGAAGGTAACGCAGGCGACACCGGTTTTACTGGGCTCCACCACTACCAATCAATACCTCTGGAAACTCGCGCGGCAGGCGGCATTTACCGCAAAATTCTCACCTGACCCTGCCGCCACTGAAGAACAGAAAGGAACTATGGTGTTTGATTTTAAGGTGCTGAAGTAAACAGTGGCCATAAACGTCCATCTGGAATAAAAGTCCCAAATCCAAAATTCAAGGGGGAGTTTCCTCGGTTTTTGGGACTTGGGTTTTTCCTACAACCTCCCTCTCACCGTCACCACAAGATTTCTTCCCGGTGCGCTTACTCCCGAAGCAAAAACCCGGTAATAAGTGTCAAGAATATTTTCAAGGGAAACCTGCAATTGCAGCCGCGGGTCCAATTGGTATGCAGTGCGAATGTTGAGCGTGTACCATGCCGGGGTTCCGTAAGAAGTGGCATAAGCGAAATTGTCTTCACCGGCAATATTGTAATCCTCTTTGCGCTTCCAGCCGTTGTACAGGATAAAAAACTCACCCCTGAATTTATCCAATTTAAGGTTGAAACTCGTCCTGCCGAAGAGGGGGGGAATGTGGTCAAGCGGTGTTTCGGTTATTCCCCCGGTTATCCGGCCGTATGTATAATTCAGGTTAGATACGATGGAAAATGCGGGGGTTACATCAGCGAGCAAACTGCCGCTGAAACCGGTTATATACGCTTCAAGGGCGTTGACATTTGCCGTTACCCGGCTCATAACACCGTCATACAATATTGAATCCTGCCCGTTGAATTTCCAGGGTTGCAGCGTAATGGCATCACGGTAAAGAGTGTAAAAAACAATACCCTCCAGTTTAAGCGTATTTTGTATAAATTTTGAAACGCCTGTTTCAAACGTATACGTATATTCCGGTTTAAGGTCCGGGTTCGGTACGATTATGTTGCCGGGTACCGATTCAAATATTTTTCCGAGGTCATCCACATTCGGATTGCGGAAACCGGTAGAACCGTTCAGCGTTATGCGCCATTCCCTTCCCGGCAGCAGAATGAAACCGAGATTGCCGGTAACGGCATTATTCGTTTGTTTAATTTCATCGAACGGGAAAGGGAAGAATGTTGTATCAATGAACCTTGCCGACAGCCGATTGTTGCTGTATCTTAACCCGTCTGCAAGAATAAATGTCCGGTCCACTTCAAGCGTATGGGTGACATAAACGGCAAGATTCTGCACTTCGGATCCGCCATCGGGATAACGGGTGTCAAGGGGACCGGTTTCACCCGTCACGATATTTTCGGTGCCGGCAATGGATTGAACCGAATTAAAAACACCTTCGCATCCGTACCGGAACTCATTTTTTTTGATCACACGGTCAAAGTCGGCAGTGAGGGTGCCGATTCCGAGGTTTTCGGTGCGGTGTGACAGAATGTCTTTTTTGAATTTCCGGGAATGGCGGCTTTCCTCAATGGATTGGAAAGATGCGATAACACGGCCATTCTTAAAAAAGAAATTTTCTTTTGATATTTTCAGAGTGTAAGCGCCCAGTAGCCGTTTCTGGGGTCCATAGAACCATTCCGCATAAACGGGCAGGCCACCGTTCATCTGCGTGAGGCGGGCGTAAAAATCAATATCCGAAGATGATGAATACTGGAAGTTGAGAATGTGGTCAACAAATTTATTCTGGCGGAAGAGTACTTTTTCCAGCACATCATATTGCGAATAAGCGGTTTTTTTCTGGATGTCGGGATTCGCATTTATCAGCATTGAATCGGTTCCGTTTATTCTTTCCACATAAAAACCTCTTTTTCCCCAGTCACCGGTAAACGGATTGCGCACCGCGCCCTGGCGCAGGTCGCCAAAATCGGAATAGGTATATGAAGTAAGAAAGGAAATTTTGCGTAATCCTATGGTAAAATCGGCATGGCCGGTGATCTCGGAATTGGCGGTGGCGGTTCGCATGAAGGTATGGAGGCGGGTAAGGGTTTTTGCAGAGGTATCGGCAAGTGCCGGATTTTTGGTGTGGAAGTGCATCACCCCCCCCAATGCATCGCTTCCGTAAACCACGGAACCGGGACCGAATACGATTTCAATATTATCCATCACGGAGTGGTCAATGGAAATCACATTCTGCAGGTGTCCGCTCCGGTAAATGGCGTTATTCATCCGTATTCCGTCCAGCACGATGAGCACCTTATTCGCTTCAAATCCGCGCAATACCGGGCTACCCCCCCCCATCTGGCTTTTCTGGACGAAAATATTTCCGGTTGAACTCATTACATCGGCAGAGGTCTGCTGGTTCATAAATTCCATATCGCGGGGCTTTATTACGTCCACCTGCTGCGGCATATCGGCAATTTTTTCTTCAAAACGGCTTGCCGAAATAACTACCTGGTCAAGAGAAAAAATTTTCTCTTTAAGAAGCACCCTGAAATACATCGCTTCAAGGGTACGGTATCCGAGAACCTCGGTCTGGTATCCAATGGAACGGATGATGATGCTGTCGGAAGGTGGAAATGATGAAATATCGGCTTTGCCACCGGGGCCGGTCAGGGCAATTATTTTTGAGTTTTTTCCTGTGATTGTTGCCCGATCAACGGGTTGAAGGGTGGTCCGGTCAAGAACAGTGACAACCTGGCAGTCCCCGTGTAAAGTCCCAAGTCCCACACATAAAAGACATAAATAAAGAATCCTGCGTTTTATGGTATGGAGAAAGAGCATAATTACCCAAAGTCAGCAAATCAAGAAGTCAAGAAGCCGGGAAATTAAGAATTGCATTTATCTTTACTTCTTTACCTCTTTATATCTTCTGTATATGCTTTTTTTTACCAGTCAGCAACAGCCCTGTTGTAAATATCATCCACAAGTTGCGCATTGATTTGTTTTATCAGGTCATCTTCAATCGAAGTAAGATTTAACTTACTGTCGTAATCGGCATATCGGGTAAAACTTGTCTCAAAATTTTGTTTTTCATCAAGCCGGTTCGTGAATTTCAAATACACGGCAATAGTAAGGCGGTTCAATGCGACATTTTCACCCCCCTGGATTCCAACAGGGAGAGCGCCATAAGATGAAATATAACCCTCAACATCAAGGTCTCCGCCTGATTCCGACATGCGCAGGTTGGTTTGGGCGGTAAATTTATTTTTCAGGTCTTCCGTAAAAAGATTACCAAGGTTACCTGGTCCCTGCGATGAATTATTTGGGAAATAATGGATGGAAATGGTTTTTACATCGGGAGATATGGATGCACCGGTAAAGGAATATTTCACTTTACAGCCGGATAAAACCGGGAATAAAATGATTATCATGATAACCAGGACCCGGTCAGAAATCCCCCTGACCCCCTCCCCCCGATAACTATCGGGGCTATCGGGATTCAAAGGGGGAATGAAATCATTATCGCTATAAGAAATGTAAGGGCCGCGATAGTTCATTCTAAATTATATTCTGTAATTTTCCGGTAAAGAGTTCTTTCCGAAATTCCCAGTTCTTTAGCCGCTTTTCTCCGGTTGTTTTTATACAGGTCAAGCGCTTTAAGGATCAGTTCTTTTTCTTTTTCCGCTATGGAAAGAGATTCGTTTTCAACAGAAGCAGGTTCCCGGAATTCGGTTTTCGGTGGCTCAAGTGCGCGGGAAGAATCATAGATGACCGCTGCAGGTTCCGGACCTGTTGCCGGGTGCCGTAAGGAAATACCGGGATCATTTGGGTAGAGATCCATCAGGAGGCGCTTTACATCGCTGATATCTTTCCTCATGTCAAATATCACTTTATACATGATATCCCTTTCCGCATATTCATGATTTTCACCGCTGCCAAGCAAAACGGGGAGGCCGGAAACAGGTTCCTGGGGCAGGTAACGCAGCATTGCTTCGGCACTGATCCTTTTTTCTTTTTCAAGTATGGATATCTGCTCTGTGATATTTTTTAACTGGCGGATATTTCCGGGCCAGGAATAATTTTCAATCATGCGGAGCGCTTCATCGGAAAGTTGGATAGGTGTTGTTTTATAACTTGCGGCAAAATCAACCGCAAACTTGCGAAAGAGGAGGGCTATATCCTGTTTTCTTTCCCGGAGAGGGGGTATCATAACCGGGACCGTGTTGAGCCGGTAAAAAAGGTCTTCGCGGAATTTTCCCTTACGAACCGCTTCGGCAATATTGATATTGGTAGCGGCAACGATACGCACATCGGTTTTCTGGACTTTTGAGGAACCCACGCGGATATATTCCCCTGCTTCGAGAACGCGCAGCAGCCGCACCTGGGTTGTGAGGGGAAGTTCAGCAACCTCGTCAAGGAAGATGGTGCCTGTATTCGCCACTTCAAAATATCCTTTGCGCGCTTCATAGGCGCCTGTGAATGACCCCTTTTCGTGGCCGAAGAGTTCGGAATCAATGGTTCCTTCGGGAATGGCACCGCAGTTCACGGGAATGTAGCCGTTATGTTTCCTTGCGCTGAACTGATGGATGATCTGCGGGAACACTTCTTTACCCGTGCCGCTTTCACCGGTGATCAACACCGACAGATCTGTAGGCGCGACCTGGCGGGCGATATCAATGGCGCGCTCCAGCAACGGGGAGTTCCCGATAATGGTGTACCGGTTTTTTATGTCCTGGATGGAGGTCATTTTCTGATAATATCTGCCGCACTACTTTTCTGGCATTCAACTTACCCAATTACTTTGCCGGTCAGTGTTGCTGCAGTGCACCCGTCAGCGATCACATTGACATAATCCCCAGGTTTACATGTCCCTTCCGGAAAAACGACAACCGCATTCTGTGTATTGCGCCCGAAAAGATGTTTATCCGACCGTTTTGATTTTCCTTCAACCAGCACTTTATGAATTTTACCAACGGCTCTGCGGTTGCTTTCAAGCGATAATTTCTGCTGCAATGCGATTACTTCCTGCAACCGCTTCGTTTTTATTTCATCCGGAACATCATCTTTATATTTTTTTGCTGCCGGTGTACCGGGTCTTTCGGAATATTTGAACATATAAGCGAAATCAAACCTTACTTCATCCATGAGGGATAGTGTCATGATTTGGTCATCTTCCGTTTCACCGCAGAATCCGGTAATTATATCGGTTGATATTGCACACCCTGGAATGACGGACCGGATTTTTTTTACTCTGTCAAGATACCAATCGCGGGTGTAACCTCTGTTCATCCGCATCAGAACATCATCGCTTCCCGATTGCACGGGCAAATGTATGTGCCTGCATATATTTTCATGTTTCATCATTACATTTATTACTTCATCGCTGATGTCTTTCGGATAGGAAGTTGAAAATCGTACCCTTAACAATGGATTGATCGTTGCCACCAACCCGAGAAGATCAGGAAAGCCAACTGTATCTGCCTTATCCTCAGCATCAGCATTCGCCTTCTCTTTAATTATTTCTTTCTTTGTACCGAGCAACGGATGCCATAAATAGGAATCAACGTTTTGCCCCAGGAGCGTGACTTCACGATATCCGGTATCAAAAAGTGACTTCGCTTCTTCAACGATGGTTTCAGGGTTCCTGCTTCTTTCGCGGCCTCTGGTAAAAGGAACCACGCAGAAGGAGCACATATTATCGCAACCCCTCATGATTGAGATAAACGCGGTTACTCCATTGCCGTTGATCCGCACCGGTGTTATATCGGCATAGGTTTCTTCGGCAGATAAAATTGTGTTTATTGCTTTTCGCCCGCTTTCCACCTGTTTCAGAAGGAGGGGGAGTTGGCGGTATGAATCGGGACCGGCAATGATATCCACAATTTTCTCTTCTTCAAGGAGTTTTGTTTTGAGGCGTTCCGCCATGCAACCGAGGATGCCGATGACAAGGTGCGGTTTTCTTTTTTTCACCGACTGAAATTCATCAAGGCGATGACGCACTCTTTGCTCGGCATGGTCGCGAATAGAGCAGGTGTTTAAAAGCGCGACATCAGATTCATGAACATTACCTGTGGCGGTGAATCCCGCATCGGAAAGAATTGATGCAACTATTTCGCTGTCCGAAAAATTCATCTGGCAGCCGTAGGATTCAAGAAATAATTTTTTTCCGGAGTTATTGCCCGTTTTCGTGCCTTCAGGTTTTCCTGGGTTTGAAATGATATTGTATGCCGGGTTTTCCATTCTCTTTTTTCCTGCGAAAATAATGCGTATTTGAGTGGCAAAGGTAGCAAAATTTCCGGGGCTATTTCTCCATTTGCATTAAATTCTTTTCCTTTGCAGCGGTTTTTTATCCTAATTTTTTCAAATGGCAGGAAATTTAGTCATCGTTGAGTCACCGGCAAAAGCGAAGACCATCAGTAATTTTCTCGGGAAGGAATATCTCGTAAAATCATGTTTCGGGCATGTGCGGGATCTGCATGAGAAGGAATTATCGGTTGACGTAAAAAATAATTTCAAACCCAAATATTATGTTGATGACGATAAGAAAAAGATTGTTGACGAACTGAGGCGTCTTTCCCGCAAAGCAAAACTTGTCTGGCTTGCAACCGATGAAGACAGGGAGGGGGAAGCGATCTCATGGCACCTTAAAGAAGCGCTTGAACTTGAAGATGAAAAAATAAGAAGGATTGTCTTTCATGAAATAACAAAGACCGCTATTATTGAGGCGACCGAAAATCCGCGCTCCATTGACCGTAAACTCGTTGATGCCCAGCAGGCGCGAAGGGTACTTGACCGGCTTGTAGGATATGAACTCTCTCCGTTGTTGTGGAAAAAGGTAAAACCTGCTTTGTCGGCAGGCAGGGTACAATCGGTTACTGTCCGGCTTCTGGTTGAAAAGGAAAGGGAGATCAACGGTTTCACGGTTTCATCTTTCTTCAAGGTAATAGGTCATTTTATACATTCTGAAAACGGAAAAACCGTTATTTTCAGCGGAGAAATTAACCGCAGGTTTTCATCGGAACAGGAAGCGACCGCTTTTCTTACGGCATTATCCGATGCGGAATTCACTGTTTCTTCTGTTGAAAAGAAGCCGGTCCGGAAAACTCCCCCCCCTCCGTTTATCACTTCAACCCTTCAGCAGGAAGCGTCACGCAAGTTCGGTTATTCGGTATCGCAAACCATGAGGTTGGCACAGGCGCTTTACGAAGCCGGAAGAATTACCTATATGCGTACCGATTCGGTGACGTTATCGGGTTTCGCTCTTAATGCTGCAAAAAATGAAATCACGCGTTTGTTCGGTTCTGATTATCTGCACAAAAGACAGTTTGAAACAAAATCGCACCTTGCCCAGGAAGCGCACGAAGCGATACGTCCCACCTATATGAATAACCGCAATGTTGAAACCGAAGATGAACGGGAAGCCAAATTATACGATCTTATCTGGAAACGCACCATTGCATCACAGATGAAAGATGCCGAAATCGAAAAGACGGTAGTAACTATTTCGGCAAACCGGGTATCCGAAAATTTTATCGCGACCGGAGAAGTAGTCGCCTTTGACGGTTTTTTAAAAGTTTATATGGAAAGCGAAGATGATGAACAGGATGAAAAAGAAAAAGATGAAGCAATATTACCCCCCTTAAATACCGGAATGAAATTAACCCTTGACAAAGCCGTTGGCACCCAGCGGTACACCCAGCCACCGGCACGATATACCGAGGCCTCTCTTGTGAAAAAACTCGAAACACTTGGCATCGGGCGACCTTCGACCTATGCACCCATAATTTCTACCATCCAGAAAAGAGGATACGTTGTAAAAGAAATCCGGCAGGGTCAGAAGCGAGAATTCATTATCCTTACGTTATTAAATCAGGTAATAAACCGGGAAATAAAATCCGAAAATACCGGCTTTGAAAAAAATAAATTATATCCGACTGACATCGGTATGGTGGTGAGTGATTTTCTTGAAGAACGGTTTCCGCAGGTGATGGATTATAATTTCACGGCAAAAGTTGAGGAAGAGTTTGATTCCATTGCATTGGGAGATATGAAATGGACGGAAATGATCAGGGAATTTTATGATCCGTTTCACAAACGTGTGGAACATGTAACTGAGAAAGCGGTGAAAGTTACCGGGGAAAGGGAACTGGGAAAGGATCCTGCTTCCGGTAAAAAGATTATTGTCAGGATTGGCCGCTTCGGACCTATTGTGCAGAAGGGGGAGCCAAACGGTAAAGAAAAACCGGTTTATGCTTCACTGCGCAACCACCAGCGGATGGAAACCATCACTCTTGAAGATGCTCTTGTACTACTCGACCTGCCCAGGAAACTGGGTGCATTTGAAGAATTTGAAATTCTTGCCAATACCGGCAGGTTCGGACCCTACCTGAAACATAACGGAAAATTTTTTTCGTTGCCGAAAACCGATGATTTATCTGATATCTCACTTGAAAGGGCTATTGAAATCATCCGGGAAAAAAGGAAAAGAGATATTGAAAAAACAATAAAAGAATTTCCGGGTGAATCCGGGATAAAAGTACTAAGGGGAAAGTGGGGACCCTATATTTCTTCCGGCAAGAGCCATTGTAAAGTGCCTAAAGACCTTAACCCTGAAGACCTGACTATTGAAGATTGCACGCGTTTTCTTAATGAAGCCCAGCAAAATAAAAAGGGGAGGTACAGAAAGGGGAAGAAATAGCAGTGGCAGTGGCAGTAGCAGTAGGCAGTCGGCAGTGGCAAGTAGGCAATAGGCAATAGAAAGTAGACAATAAAGGGCGGTTCCAAAAATTAAAAGAAATAATATTCACCGCTAAGACGCAAAGTATTTATATTAAATTATTTATTTTTTTGTTTTTCTTAGCGTCTTGGCCCCGCCTCAGGTGGGGGTAATAAATGTATTTTTAGAACTGCCCTAAACAATAGACAATTACTCTTATACTGGTTGAAAATGAGTATTGAAAAAGATATTTCCATTTACTTCCAGCCGGTGGCGGAATCCTTCATTGAGAAACAGGATAAATATTTACCCACTCAGTTAGGAAACAGCATTGAGAGTTTTACGGGTGATCAGGATTTCCCGGAAGTAAGCAATAAGGACATTGCTCTGATCGGGATTAAAGAAGAACGGGGGTGTGTTCATAATAAAGGATGCGCCCTGGCGCCTGATTTCATCCGGAAATATTTATACTGGCTTTATACCGGTAATTATACTCCTAAAATTGCAGATATTGGAAATATTGCGCCCGGGGAAAACATCGAGGATACTTATTTTGCATTAAGCAATACGGTAGCCGCATTGGTTAAGAAGAAAATCGTACCGGTTATCATAGGGGGGGGGCAGGATCTCACTTATGCGAACTATACTGCCTACGTTTCACTCGACCGGGTAATAAATATGGTTATTGCCGATAATGTTTTTGACCTCGGGATTTCGGGCAGGGAAAAAATTGATTCCGGAACCTTCCTGAGTAAAATAATCCTGCATAAACCCAATTACCTGTTTAATTACAGCAACATCGGGTACCAGTCATACTTTGTGGATCAGAATGCGATGGGACTGATGAATAAACTCAATTTTGACATACACCGTCTTGGAACCCTGAAAGAAAATTTTACCGAAGTGGAACCGATTGTCAGGAATGCCGATTTGCTGAGTGTGGATATATCGGCAGTTCGGTTTGCCGATGCACCGGGGAACGCCCATGTTACTCCGAACGGTTTTAACGGGGAGGAAATATGCCGCATCATGAGATATGCCGGCTTAAGCAATAAACTTTCTTCCATTGGAATTTATGAAATAAATCCGAAACATGATATCCGGAACCAGACCGTTCATCTTGCAGCGCAGATGATATGGTATTTTATTGACGGGTTTTACCAGCGGGTTACAGAGCAACCGGGCCGTAATAAAGGGGGGTTCCTTTCGTACCGGGTCCAGATACAAGACGAACATGAAATCATTTTTTATAAAAGCAAAAAATCTGAGCGCTGGTGGATGGAAGTACCCTATCCTGTTGATAAGGATATTAAGTTCAAAAGGCATCACCTCGTTCCCTGCAGTTATGCCGACTACATCAGGGCCACAAGAGAAGAAATTCCGGAAAGGTGGTGGACGGCATATCAGAAACTTATATAATTAAGGGCTGAAATCGGCTTCCAGGTACTCCCCCAAAAAAATGTAAAAAAAATGGAGGTGACTTGTTTTTTGAATATTTTTTGTATCTTTGTGAAGAATTAGCCGGGTATTAACCGGTCAATTTTATTGGTTTCATGAAAAAAACCGGATTTTTTCTTTCGCTTTTAATTTTTGCGGCAAATGTATTTTCACAGCAGGAACCGCAATTCAGCCACAATATTTTTAATAAACTCGTTATTAATCCGGGATCGGCCGGATATAACCAGGCGATATGCGTTGGGGTGCTTGGCAGAAAACAATGGTCGGGATTCGTAGGTGCTCCCCAAACGGGCTTAATTAATGTGGATGCTCCGGTACGGATATTACACGGTGGAGCAGGCCTCTCACTCTTTTCCGATAAACTTGGTATTGAAAATAACACCGGGGCTAAACTTGCTTACGCATTCCGGACAACCATAGGTGTAGGACAACTGGGTATAGGCGCATCCTTCGGGTACATGAGTAAAACACTTGATTCGCCCCGCCTTGTGCCAATAACCAATGACGGCAGTGACCAGGTAATCCCAAAAAATGTCATTAACGATAATGCCATGAACTTTGGTGCCGGGCTTTATTACAATACTGATATTTTTTACCTTGGGTTTTCGGTCTCGCAGATCTCGGAGTCAGAAATCAGTTATAATGTTCCGTTTAAACTTGCCCGGCATTATTATTTGATCGGGGCTTATAATTTCCGGCTTGGCGCAATCCTTGAACTTGAACCGTCCCTTTTTCTGAAATCAGATGGTGCCGGAACACCACAGATAGATATAAACTTCCTTGCCATCTATAATGACTTTTTCTTTGGAGGAATTAGTTACCGTTACCAGGATGCGATTGTTCCCCTGATCGGCTTGCAATGGAATAATTTTAAAGTATCCTATGCCTACGATATCAACACCTCCGAATTAAGGGGATATAACAGCGGGAGTCATGAATTATTCCTTGGCTATTGCTTTAAGTTACCTGAAGGTAAGACGGCTCAGAAATATCGTAATGTAAGATTTTTGTAACCTTTTTTAATAATTTTCGTTAAACCACCCCGCAACTTAATAAAATACCTATAATTGCAATCTCTACATCCATGAAAACCTCACAACAGGTAATTAATTTGTTGGTTGTCGGAACAGTTGCTGTTACCCTTT
>JACPRZ010000023.1 GCA_016193485.1 Bacteroidota bacterium
CCCTGAAGACCATTGAAAAATGCGAACTCCTCATCGGGCTTGACTTTGGCGATGACTTTGACCTCTACAGCGCTTTTAACAGCCCGTCCCAGCAGATCACCGTAACCCTTGAAGCGCGCGCATACTCCGACTGCAACGCAACAACCGAACTCATTTTATCGCCCTTTCCCTTTACACAAACCTTTACTATTAAAAGAGACCAGCCCGAACAACTCTATAAAACCGACATCACAACCTTCCATACTAATTATTTGATAGGAGGAAACCCGAACCTCAATCCCGCACGCGCCATCAAAGTAAAGATCACATCTGTTTCCATTCCGGCCCCGCTTACCGCCATCGCTTCCTCATACCTGCGTTTAAAGGCCTCATTTACTGAAGATTTCAAGGTCTGGCCCGATTTCCTCAACCAGGCGCTCAACGTCATCACCCTCAATGCGCTCTCAACGCCCAGCGCTTCCAACCCGGTAACCTTTACCTGGACGCCATGCGGTTATTTTGAGAATTACCAGTTTCAACTCCTGCGCCTTTATAACAATGACCCTGCCAATACATCCCAGAGCAGCGTCACTTCAACCGTTGACTGGAGCAAAGCCCTTTCCATTGTGACTGAGAGTGCAACTCCATCGCTTACCATCACCGTTGCCGAAGGCACCGGCTATTATATATGGCGTGTGCGCCCCATGGGCGACTTCTTTCCCGGTGGCATAGGTGATGTGCTCAACTGGGGCGACTGGAACAGCGATGCGCCAGCCGATGGAGTTACACTAAACTTTACCGATCCGGCCTCCCTTCCTTCTTATGCCTTCTGGTACAACCAGTTTGACGATGATAAGAACTGGATATACAGCCGCACCTTCACCGAAGGAAACCCCGAAAGAGGGCAGCAATTCCGCGTAAGCGAGCAGATCACCTATGCCAATGGCCTCCAGCAGGTAAAACAAAACCAGGCGCATCTTACCAGCCAGGGCAAAATACTGGTCAGCCAGACCATACAGGACTTCAGCGGAAGGCCCGCGCTTACCACAATGGCAGCGCCATTGGCGCGGAACTTTTTCGACTATGAAGAGGGTTTGTGTACAGAAAGCGGGGACCTTTACACCGCTTCAAAATTTGACAACAACGCCAACTTTGACGATCCCCTCCCCATGAGCGGAACCATTGAATCCTACTACTCCAACAACAACGGGGACGTTACCATACCCCCTTCCGAACAATACCCCTTCACCCGCACTCTCTGGTTCCGCGATGGCACCAACCGCGTCAAAGAGCAGGGGGGGGTAGGACCCTCTCATCGTATCGGCTCAACCCACACCGTGCGCACCCGTTATGCCGGTGCGGCCGAGGAAGAACTCATCCGCATCTTTGGCGATGAAGCCCCATCTGCCGAAAGCGTCTATAAGATCATCAATGCCGACCCCAATAACACCGTAACGGCATCCTACATTGCCAAGGAAGGGCAGACCATCGCCACCTGCCTCGTCACCTCGGGCGGCAGCCCCCTCCAGCCCCTGCCCTCGGCAACCGACCCCGCCTTCACCGTGACCCGCACAATACCCCCCCCTCTGCCGAAAGACGACTACCTCTCCTCCTCAACCACCCTTGACCTCTCCAACGGGGGCGCCATCGCCTGGAACTATTCCCTGACCCCTGAACTCCTTACTTCCGTCTGCAACAGTTCCTGCTCCTCCTGCGACTATAAAGTGGAGTTCTGGCTCTTTAACATCTCCGACCCTGACGACAATACCTTCCCGAGAAAGGGGCCTGCTCCCGGTGATCCCGAAATAATCATCTCCCCCTCTGGCGTCTGCACCACATCAACCTATACCTTCAGCGGCTCATGGACCGGGCTTGATCCAGGCACCTACCTCGTGGAGCGAAGAGTATTCACCGGCCTGCTCAACACGGACAACATCCCTTACATAGAAGAAAAAATCCAGAACGACATGGATGATTATGAAACCGGAATACGCTCCAACAGCACGCTCCAGAATATCTTCGCCTACCTTGACCTCAATGATGCGGAAGGACTCAAACTATACCTCTGCTCCCTTAAATCTCTTGCCGGCCAGCCCTGCACCGGCACCGATGACACCTACACCATCCCGGCTACCTGCTGCGACATTCAGGTGCCCGTGGTCTATTTCCTCAGCCATCAGGAACCCTTTTATGACGTACCTGTTGAAGCCCAGTTCACTTTTACCTATGATGATGCATGCGCTGGTTCATATTCAAGCCAGAAGTTAACCATTGCCATATCAGGACTGGATGCTCCTTTCCAGGTTACCATTAATGATCCCTTCGCCTCTGGGGACCCTGCCTTTTATGTTGCTGATGCCATTGCCCAGGAGATTAATTCGCTTTTTTCATCCACGCATCATGATCTCGCGGCAACGGCCCAAAGCAACTTAAACGGAACCGCCACAATTTATTTCACCGGCTTCCTCGGTAACGCACCCACCGTCTTATATTTTACCATTATATACAGTTATACCTGTTCGTTTTTTCCATTCGTGACCGAAACGTATTTCAACCAACCCGACATAAACTTTTCCCCGGCCGCCTCATTTCCCTACCCCAATGGCGGCAATGGCGCCTTCAACGCCATGATCACCCACATGATTAACGATGATGGTTTTGATTGCAGCCAACTCTATAAATGCTGGAACACCCTTATTGCCGCTTATCCCTACCTCGCCTATAAAGACCCCGTTGAACTAAACGGCACTCCCTTTACGGATAAGAACCCTGACTTTAACCTCATGGAGACCTTCCTCAATTGCGCCAGGGCTGATGCTGCCGCGAACTGCGGCTATACCGGCATCAGCAACTGTCCCTATGGCAATTGCGAAACAGCAGACCCGCTTAACGGCTACGGGTACGGCTACCTTGAATACGCATATAAATATTTCCACTATGATGAAACAAACCGTTCCCTCCCCTGCGAAACCCTCATCGTGGAAACCTACACCGCCTCTCCCTATGTTTATCCCGCTGCCATCAGCGATATCGCCTCTACCCCCCCCTGGTCAGCATTCGCCAGCGGTGACAACTGCCCTCCCGAACCTCCCGGTTCCTCAGGCCCCAACACACCCTGGCTTGACCTCTATGCCTGCGCTAATGCCGAAGGCAATATTATTTCGGCAGGAGCCCTTCCTGACGCCTGCTCTCCCGGTAACCTTGCCGCTGACCCCCAGGGATGCACCGATGCCATGATAACCGAAACCGAAAACAAATGCAAAGAGATATGCGATGACCGCCATGACGGCTTTGTAACTTCCCTCATCAACCTCAACCACGACAACCAGATATTTGTCACCGGCCATGACGACCAGGGCGATGACCAGCAACTCATCACTTTTGCACAGGACAATTATACCCTTGGAACCACCGATATCGCTGACATCTACTGCACCGCTAACCTCCTCCTGGAACAGTGCAAAACAAAATGCACCCTCTCACCGGTTGACCTGGATGGCGATGGCGATTTTGACCGCATAGGGAGCGATGCCGAAATTGAGGCGATCAAAGAGGCCATGACCTATACCTATGAACTGGAATTTCCTTCGGCCGGCAGTTGCTCTGCCGGTTTCACCTACGTATCGGGCAGCGCTGATGCCGAAGAAGTGATTGTGGAATACCTCAATAACATGCTGGAGGAATTCCGTTCATCGCTCTCCTACCCGGGCACAGGCGAAGGCGGATGGTTCAGCCTCTATGATCTTTTTTATAACCTGAATCCCGGGTTGACCGGGCTATGCGGTCTTGAAGACCAGACCGCTTCCGACCCCGGCTCCAAGGTATTCGTCCATCCCGATAAACCCTCGTTCTTCACCGTTGGCCCATGTGGCGGTGGCGGAATTCCGCAAATCTGCAACTGGGGAAAATTTAGTCCCAACGAAACCCTCCTCCTCTGCTATGACGCAACCACCACGCTTACCCCGCCCGCCTTCTTTATCAATGCGACCTATCTCTGGTCCACTGGCGAAACCGCCTCTTCCGCTCTCATCGGGCCCTTTTCGCAAAGCACCGTTACCGACCCCTGCGAGGTGGTCTTCGTGCATATCACCAATGCCGACAACCCGGGCGAGGTCGTCACCTATTACTACGGCATAACCCTCAACGACTGCTCAGCGCCAACGGGCGACTGCTGCCTCTATTACATTGACGGCATGTCGCAGGCGGACCTCCCCTCAAAGAGCGGGCGGGAGGCGCTCATACAGCCCGGCCGCGATACCGCCCGCATCGCTTTTCCCAAACCCTTTAGCGAACCCCCCCTCGTTACCGTTGACAGCGCTTCAGCCCCTTGCACCGTTGATTCGGTCACCGCTACCCACTGCATCCTGCGCGCCACCGATACCCTTGGCCGCTTTGCCTTCCTCACCATTACCGAAAAAAATATTGAAGCCGTTGAGGGTTCTGTGTCGCAGGGACAGTTTGTAGCAAGAATTGCGTTCCCCGACACCCTGACCATCGTCCCGCGCCTTACCATCCTTCAATCGGACGTGTTGGCAAGCGCTGCAAAAGCCGACACGGCAGGATTCCTCCTCATCGCATCCGAAAAAAAAGGCCTTAACGCCACCGTGGGTATATGCGATGACCTCTCCCTCTCCGGTACCGAAACCATCCCTGCCGGCACAACATTATACCATGTTGATTTTACTTTTATCCCCCCGGTCACTTCATTTCTATCCCCCCCCATTGTGATGGTCCCCTGCAGCGCTTCGGTGATCACCAGCGGTTTTTATCCTCAGAATGTTACCACCACCGGCTTTGATATCGTGGTCATGAACTCTGCGGTGAGCCATACCGTTTGCTGGACGGCAGAGAGCAGGTGCACCACCAGCGTCACGCTCCTCTGCCATGACTTCTGCCTTGACGCCCCCTGCGACCCCGTATGCATACGCTACTTCCCCATAGATATGCCCATAGGTGATGCCATAACCATCACCTACATCACCTGCGAAGAAATGAGCAGCGGTTACATTAAAAATGATCTTGAAAGCCAGATCGCCAGGTGCCTCCAAACCCAGGAAGCCGCCCTCCGGGAACAATACCGCCTCAAGTGCGCCACCCCCACCGACCAGGCCACCGTCTCGGCAACGCTGCAATACCACCACTACACCCTCTTCTACTACGACCGTGCCGGTAACCTCGTAAAAACAGTACCCCCGGCAGGTGTGCGCTTTACCGATGCTGGCGGCAATACCGTTGACCAGCGTAGCGAACATAACGACCATAAACTCAAAACCCAATACGCCTACAACTCCATCAAACAATTAGTGCGGCAGGAAACGCCTGATGGCGGTGAAACATTCTTCGTCTATGACCTCAAAGGGCAACTGCGCTTCTCCCAGAATGCGCAACAGCGCATAGACAACGTCTACTCCTATACAAAATATGATCAACTCGGAAGAATAATTGAAGTAGGGAAAAGTATTGAGAATGCAGGCGATTTTGGTGTAAGCAGCGTCTATTCATCCTTTGAAACGTGGGCGCAAGTCACCGTTTTCCCCAATGCCGGCTTAACCAACAGCGAAATTACATTTACCGAATACTCCTTGAACACCGGCATCGCCTACAATCCGAACCTGTACATCAATCTCCCCCAGCAAAACCTGCAGAACCGCGTGAGCCATACCTTTACCGATGAAGATGGCGATTTAACTACACTCACCGGCCAGCGGCAATGTAGAATGGTTAGTCCAGGATATTCCCGATCTCGGCAAAAATTACATAAGATACCAATATGACCTCATCAGCGGCAAAGTAAAAGAAGTAGAATACAACCAGGGCAGGGTGGACCAATTCTTTCACCGCTACAAATACGATGAAGACAACCGCATTGTGCAGGTGGAAACAAGCAGCGACAGCGTACTGTGGGACAGAGACGCGCGCTACGGATACTATGCGCACGGGCCCCTGAAGCGAATGCTCCTTGGTGAAGACAAAATACAGGGAATTGACTACATTTACACCATACAGGGCTGGCTCAAAGGTATAAACAACCCTGCGCTTATGGGTATCGGAAGTGAAACCGGCAACATTGCCGCAGACGCCTTTGGCATGACGCTCGGCTACTACCTTGGCGACTTCAACCGCACCGGTTCGCCCTATAACAACCTGACGGCAACATCACTCAACGGGACCTCGCTCTTCAACGGCAACATCTCATCATGGACAAGCAACCTTGATTACTCCATCATCCCCTACGCGCCAAACATGAAATACACCCTTCTTGCCGGGGATGCATACCAGTACGATGAACTCAACCGCATAAAAAACAGTTACTTCCATTACTATGACGGAACCGGGTGGCAATTAGCAAACGATGAATTCCATACCGCTTACACTTATGACCCCAACGGGAATATAATAACATTAAACCGCAAGGGACATGGCGCCAACGCCAACGCAAAACGGCTGGACGAACTGGACTACCGCTACTATGCGGGCGCCAACCGCCTTGAATACATTGACGATAACGTACCGCAGGGCAACTGGACAACCGACCTTGACGACCAGGGCGCTGGGAATTATACTTACGATGCTATTGGAAATCTGACAAAAGACGTAAAGGAAAAAATAAAGCAAATTGAGTGGACGGTTTATGGAAAAGTAAAACGGATAATACATTTTAACAAAAATGACCCCACACTTAATTTTACTTACGATGCGCAGGGCAACCGGGTGATAAAAGAACTTAAATACCCTTCGCTATGCGCACATTCTTTTACATCTCCAAAGCCATGCAATCCTAACCCGAACGATGTAAAAACCTTTTACGTACGCGATGCCAGCGGAAACATCATGGCAATCTATGAAAAGACCGAGGAGCAAAACAAATACAAATACCGGTTACGGAAGTACAATGCTTGGAGAGTATAAACCTAATGTGCTGGTTAAAGAAGTGGCCATAAGCAACGGGAATATTACTATACCAACATTATCTGCCACCAATTTATTTTCACGTAGTTTGAGCAAAAGGGAGTATACCGTAAACGACCATTTAAGTTCAGTACGATCTGTATTAAGCGATAAAAAATTCGCAACCATTACAGGAGGAGCGCCAACGGATTTTACGAGTGAGATTTTGAGCGTGAGTAATATGTATGCAGGAGGGATGTTGCAACCGGGGCGCTCTTACAATAGTGCCGATTACTCTTGGGGGTATCAGGGACAGTTAAAAGTAGATGAAATTGCAGGGGTAGGTAAGCATTATACAGCGGAATTCTGGGAATATGATCCTTTAACGGGAAGAAGATGGAATAGAGACCAGATTAATAAACCCTGGGAAAGCCCTTATGCAGCGTTTGCTAATAATCCGATTTGGTTTGTTGATCCCACAGGAATGGATACATTCAGAATAGACAGAAATCAACAACTTCAAATAATACGTGGTGGAGAAGATGCTTTATTCATTGAAACAGCAGTTAAAGAGAAAGAGATTGATGAAGAAAGAGATAGATTTATTTTACAGCACGGGACATCCGAACAAATTCGGGATTTGCAATTTGAATTTGCGTATCAACAATATGATATTGAAGGTATCAAAGACATTTTCGCAACTGTAATGTCCGAATCCAGTGAAAACCTTGAAGAAAGCGAAGGTATTACAAACGTCCTTTTAAATAGAGCTAGATTGCAAGGAATTTCACCTGAAAGATTTTCTCCTGAAACATTTAACCAAATTGGTGGTTCGGGTATTTATGGAAGATTAAATACAACATATAATACTGCCAATCAAATGAGTTTTGAGGAATTTTTTGCAGAAGGATTTGAAAGAAGTCAAACGGTAAAAGGTGTGTTGAATGCATTCTCGGGATGGCGTTCAGATGTATCAGGAGGAGCATATTTTTGGGAAGGAGTTACTCCTTATAGCCAAGTAGGTAATTATTTTAGGACAAGAATAGAAGTAGCAAACAACAGAACCCCGATATTCCAAATTAACAGAACGTTAGGACAAACTCACTTTATACAATATAATCCTCAACATACCACCTATAGGAGAAGTATTTGGCCATAACCTATTATGAAATACGCTTTTTTTATTTTTTTGTATTTCTGTAATGCTTATTACATCCGAAGTAGCAACCATCCTCTTATCGTAAAAGAATTTAACGGGGATAAAAAATTTTCGGTAATTTATAAGTACAAGCCACTTGCCGGAATAATGACCATTTATTTACTAATGAATAATAAAACTCCAATAGATAGCTTTATAAGCAGGGATATTCTTGGCATTGATACTTTAGAAATCAAAAAAGAAAAGTTTATTTGTTTATCGGTTGTTACAAGAGGGGGTTCCAATACTGGATATAAACAATTATATGTTATGACAGTAGAGCAGGGACAATTTTGTGAATCCCTTCACATTTACAAAATGTCAAAACTTTTAATCAACGAACTATACCGCAGTGGGGGTATTGAGAAAGTTGAAATAGAAGAAATGTATGAGGTCTCTGATTCGTTGGTCGCAGATCGGAATGAAATTATTTTAGGAGAAAAATACGTTGGTAAATTTAGCAATGAACCAGAAAAAGATAATGAATGGGTAAAAAGTACCATTTTGAAATTTGATGCTGTGAATATGATTTTTTATACAGATAAAATCAAATTAGATACTGTTATGCTCGATGAAAAAATCTTGCAAAATAATGGAGAGTATTTTGTGATAAAACTTAAGGAGGAAATATATATTTTTTACAATAATAGGTGGTACGGATTAAATCCAGAAGCCAATACCCTGATACCATTTTAAATCACAGGCGACAAATTTATTTTACCATTCAGCATATCCCTCAGATAGATAAGGAAGTTGTAGTTTTTGGTCCTAATTTGTCCCCTTCTGTTCAGAAAGAATTGTTAAAACAAAATATTAAATACTTTACTAATGAAAAAGATCTTGCGGATTATGTAATTAAACAATCTGAAAATATTGTAAAACTAAATTTCTCAGTAGGACTTAAATTATCTAATTTTGAAACAAACCTTGCAAAAGGATTAAATATCGCTTGGAGAACTTCAGTGGATGGAAAAGTAAAAATATTAATTGACCAAACTAAGGGATTAAAATATGTAAGCAGAGCATTTTCAAAATCAACCAGTGGGGCTACAGTAGAAATATACAGAAGCGGAAGTTTAATTGCTAAATATCGCCTACAATAATGGCAAGTGCGAAAGAAATATTAAGTGGAACTAAATTTCCCTCGGTCGTATTTTCAGTGCCTTTCAAGCACTATTCCTTTATCCCGTTTAGCGAAATATTCGAAGCACACTTTATCAAGGCATTAATAGAATTTTTAATGTCTCGTGATATTAAAAATTTCTGTTTTGAAACTCAAGAACCTCTGATAAACGTGTTTTCATTTGACTTTTCTGTTGATAAAAAAATTAGAGAGATATTAAATACTCTGAAAAAGGAACTTACTATTCCTGAATACATAGAGGACACACCAGTAAGTGCGTATGAAATTGTCGATAAAGCAGTGATATACTCACCAAGTAGCGATGAGTATTGTATCTATTTAGATCGGGCATATGATATTGCGATTATTGCACATAACCATGATAGCGGAATGTTGATTTTTGAGCCATTCAAATTAAACAAGGAAAATCTTATAGAATATTTGAAGATGAGTTTCTTAAATCAAGAAATTACCTCCGATTTCGTTAATGAATTTAATGAGAATTGGTTCTTGAAAATTTCAAATTGATACGCCAGCACTGCCCTGCACATTCTCCGATAAAATGATAAACCTTTTGGCGAAAATTTACGGCACAAACCCCAATGCAAGACGGTTGGATGAATTAACCTATAACTATTATGCGGGCGCCAACCGCCTTGAATACATTGATGATAATGTACCGCAGGGCAACTGGACGACAGATATTGACGACCAGGGTGCGGGGAACTACGGGTACGATGCTATCGGGAACCTGACAAAAGACGCCAAAGAAAAAATAAAACAAATTGAGTGGACTGTTTATGGAAAAGTAAAACGGATAATACATTTAAACAAAAATGACCCCACACTTAATTTCACTTACGATGCGCAGGGAAACCGGGTGATCAAAGCAATTATCTTCCCTTCGCTTATATTGGTTCCCGGAATGGGCGGACCTACAATATACAAACCCAACCCCAATAATGTAACCACCTATTACGTGCGCGATGCCAGCGGCAACATCATGGCTATCTATGAAAAAACGCTGGTGCAGAACAAATACGAGTATCGTTTGAAAGAAATTCCAATATATGGCAGTGCAATGGTGGGAGAGTATAAGCCGAATGTATTGGTTAAAGAAGTGAACGTAAACAACGGAAATATCACTGTACCAACGCTAACATCAACAACTATTTACACCCGCAATTTAGGCAAACGGGAACTTACCGTAAATGACCATCTCAGCAGCGTACGTTGCGTATTAGGAGACAGAAAATTTTCAACCATTACAGGTGGGGTACCTACGGATTTTACAAGTGAGGTTTTGAGTGTGCAAAATACATATCCCGGAGGGTTTTTGGAAGTTGGCAGAAATTACAACACAACGCAAAGCCGCTTCGGGTATACCGGAAAAGAGAGTATTGACGAAGTATATGGAGTCAAAAATTTATACGACTTGGACGAAAGATTATACGATCCACGGATTTTGAGAATACCAACAACAGATGCATTGTTTAGGTCATATCCATGGTACACTCCCTATCAATATGCTGGTAACAATCCAATTTGGGCAATTGACCTGGAAGGATTGGAAGAATATATTGTTAACAATAGATACAATCCTTCCGGACAACTTATTAGAACGAGAATTACGATAGTACGGGACTTAAAGACAGGAGCACGTAAAAATTCTGAATTGGTTGATAGAAATGGCAATCGTATTACTCATAAGAAAGTAATTGAAATTCATAGGTATGATAATGGTAAAATGTTTAAATCACCTACTTTTACTGATGAATTAGATTCGGAACAAAAAAGAGTAATGAAAGAGGGAGAACATAATCAGAATAGAGTAAAATCACCGACAAGTATAATCCTTAGTGAGGATTTTTATACAAGTCAAAAATTTAAGGATGTAGAAGAAGAAATTTTTATAGCGGAATTTGAATATCAACCCATTTTCGAAATTCAGGAAACATTTACCGCAAATATTGCATTTGAACTGTATAATAATTCTGATGTCTATTCAAGACTTGTTCAAAGTTATCTTGATGCGGTAGCCAATCGTATAATTGCAAATGAAGATGAAATAATTCAAATATCAGGTCTAAATCAAACTCAATACTTAAAAGTTGTCTCTGAATTAAAGAAGAGAGGCGTTTCAGAAAAAAAGATACGAAATGATCTTAAAACTGATGAATTAGTTACAAAGGAGGGAATTAATATCGGGAAAATAGTAAAAGAAAAAATACAAATTGGAACCAGAAGGGCAATAAAAAAATGAAATTTCCAATATTTCTGCTATTGATATTCTTTTGGGGAGGTTGTAGTACCAAAAGTGTCAATAATGACGACATAATACCCGCTCAGCCAGTATCACCTGTGCAGCACATTGAAATTTATATTGAAGATTACGGTTCCTTTTATCCTAAACGATTGGGTTATGATACTATCGTGCTGGGCAATAACAATTATTTTGCAAAAGTTAATTTATATGATTTTAGAGGTAAGATGCAAATTGCGATATTTAGGCCTGATAGCACGTTAGAGGTGAGTGGTTTTTTTGATAATGCATTGGATACTTTTAGGGCATATTCCTATATAGATAATCCTGATAGAGACGAAATGAAAATATCTGTGGAGAAATATTTTGAACCTCTTAAAGACAGTATTTGGTATTATTTTAATGAGAAAGGGGATACTTTGAAAAAAAGACGATATAAATATATAATTTCCTCAAAGCACCATGCAACCAGGTAATCAAAGCAACCATATTTCCATAGTTTATAGCGGTTCCAGTAATGGGAGGTCCTACTATTACAAAACCCAACCCAAACAACGTAACAACCTTTTATGTACGCGATGCCAGCGGCAACATCATGGCAATCTATGAAAAGACCGAGGAGCAAAACAAATACAAATACCGGTTAAAAGAGATACCTTTGTACGGAAGTACAATGCTTGGAGAGTATAAACCTAATGTGCTGGTTAAAGAAGTGGCCATAAGCAACGGGAGTGTGAGTAATACATATCCATTTGGTATGTTGCAAGTGGGGCGTAATTTCAATGCAGGCCAGTCGCGTTTCGGATATAATGGAAAAGAAATGGACAACGAAGTGTATGGCACTGGCAATATTTATGATTATGGGTTTAGGTTGTATGACCCAAGAAAAGTAGTACCAATATCACCCGACATATTAGCAAGAAATTATCCTTGGCAATCTCCCTACACTCATGCGGGAAACAATCCAATTTGGGCAGTTGACTTACTGGGAGCTCAGGCAAAATTAGCCATTTGGGGCAGCGGTGCCGGAGATGAATCTGCTTTTCATGCAAGAGCCATAAGGTTTGCATCCAGTACAAATGTAGGATATACGACAGTACACGGTATTACATCTGGTAAAGATTTTGTTGATATACTCAGGACAAAAACAAACGAAGAAGGATCAATAGCCAGCTTTGTAATATTTAGCCACGCTTTTGCAGGAGGGGTGATCCTTGAACCTTCACAAGGTTTTTACACATCAACTACCGGATTAGGAAGCGGAATAAATTCAAGAGATATAGATGATATAGTAGCTGCTGTTGAAAGTGGAGAGATTAGATTTGAGGATAACGCAATATCTATTTTTGGCGGATGTAATTGTGCTGGGTATGGAAACGAAAACGATAACACGGCTTTGGCTAGGGAATTTACACAAAAGACGGGAGTTACTTCTATTGCGTCAGTAGGAAGCGTATCCCCTGAGATCATAGGTGGTAAAGAGACGGGAAGATTAGTATCAGACGTCCAATTCTTTAGGATTGAAAGAACAGAAAGTGGTGAGTTGATAACCCAAAAGTTAGGGAAGATTATAGATCCAACAGAATTTAACGTTGATATAACCATTCCCAGTATGGAACCAAGACCATTACAACTGATACCGGTGGGTGAACCGGAAGCACTGCCGTTAACCCGATAAGAAGATAATCTATGAATCTAATATTTTTAAAATCAGCATTGCTAATAATCTCATACCTTGTTTTGAATAGCTGTAATGCCCAACAAGTAAAAAAACATCAAAACAATAACAGTCGTGCGATAGAAGTATTAAAAGAATTTGCAGAGTATTACCATCCTAACAATAAAGTGAATGAACCACCCGATAAATTGCCAACGTTAACAGAAGATATAAAAAATAGTATTTATGAAACAAGGCAAAGTGATAGCTCGGCATACCAGCGATATATTACACTAATCATATTAAAGTTATATAGATCGCATCTTGAGTGCTGTAATCAGACCTATGAACTGCGGCAAGACTTTAAATTAGATAGCATGCAAACTCCTATTCTCTTTGCATTTTTAGACTTTACACGATTATATGATATTAGCAGACCCATTGAATTTATTCCTTCGTCCATTGCTTATAAATGGGTTCAGGAAAGACCGACTTTGCTAAATTATCCACCAATACAGGAAGAAGTAGAAAAGATCAAGAAACGAAAAGAGGCGATAGACAAAGGGGATTTTTAGGTTTAAGCATTTAATTAAACAATCTGCAAATATTGTAAAACCAGGTGCAAAATAATGGATACTTTAATCTTAATAACAGATTTTGACTTGCTACTTGAAGATGTAGTGAAATGGATAGATAAAAGTTTTGATATTAAACAGGAAACAGGTTATGTGTATTTTGGCAACCAAACAGGCAGATATGTTTCAATAGGCCATGACAATAATATTATTAACGAATTTGAAGAAAATGAAAGAAATCTATTCAAAAGTTTAATTAAAGAACCTAGTTTTTTCTGTATCGATGGCAATGATTTTAACTATTTAAAAAAAGTAGTTTCAATGTTTCCTGATAATCTTAAAATACTATTCCATAATGATCATAATGGTATTTTATCAAAACAGGAGTTTTTGAACTGTAAAAACTATGAATCTTTTATTAATATCAACAATATTAAACAAGCAGGATCTCCGGTAAAATGATAGCTGGAAATTCCGGTGCACATTCCCAGCGAAAATGATAAACACATTAGCGAAAATTTACGGCACAAACCCCAATGCAAAACGGCTGGACGAACTGGACTACCGCTACTATGCCGGCACAAACCGCCTTGAATACATTGATGATAATGTTCCGCAGGGCAACTGGCCAACCGACCTTGACGACCAGGGGAGCGGCAACTACGCCTACGATGCGACAGGGAATTTAATAAGCGACAATAAAGAAAAAATAACAGAGATAAAATGGACGGTGTACGGCAAAGTAAAGAAAATAAACTTTTTAAACAAAACAAAACCCGTCATTAACTTTACCTATGATGCGCATGGCAACCGGGTGATAAAAGAACTTAAATACCCATCGCCATGCGCACATTCTTTTACATCTCCAAAGCCATGCAATCCTAACCCGAACGATGTAAAAACCTTTTACGTACGCGATGCCAGCGGAAACATCATGGCAATCTATGAAAAGACCGAGGAGCAAAACAAATACAAATACCGGTTAAAGACCGAGGAGCAAAACAAATACAAATACCGGTTAAAAGAGATACCTTTGTACGGAAGTACAATGCTTGGAGAGTATAAACCGGATATATTAGTCAAAGAAGTAACCATTAACAACGGGAATATTACTATACCAACATTATCTGCCACCAATTTATTTTCACGTAATTTGAGCAAAAGGGAGTATACCGTAAACGACCATTTAAGTTCAGTACGATCTGTATTAAGCGATAAAAAATTCGCAACCATTACAGGAGGAGCGCCAACGGATTTTACGGGTGAGGTGATGAGTGTGAGTAATACATATCCATTCGGGATGCAACAGCCCGGACGCACCTACAATACCGGAGATTACAGATTCGGGTTTAACGGTAAAGAAAAAGTTGACGAAATATCCGGAAGCGGGAATTACTATGACTTTGACGCAAGAATGTATGACCCGAGAATATGCAGACCGCCAAGTATTGACCCGTTATTCAGAAATTTTCCTGAATTTTCTCCGTATCAGTTTTTCAACAATAACCCAATATGGCTGATAGAGCCAACAGGGAAGCAAGCAATACCGAGACCTTCACCTCCTCGAAGAGCGTTATTGAATAATCCTTCACCACCTGAATTGAAGCCTCCCGAACCAGTAAAAATGTTGCCAGAAGCCAAGGTCATGGAATTTTTACGCTTAAAAAAGGGAGAAGATATATACTGGAAACAATTTAGGGAATATACTGGACAACCAGATATTAGGTCAGAAGTACCAGAGATGAGACCTGTAAGTGGCACTAGTTTAAAACCAGAACCAACAGGTCCCTTAACTCCGGAACAAAGACTTGGCATTACTGGATTAAAATTTGCAATATTTATGCAAAATGTGCAAAAAACCCTTTCTAAGGGAACAACACCAGAGAAAGAAACAGCAATTAAAACTCCCACTGAAATAAAAACCATGGAAGTTGAAACTCCTGTGATTAAAAGCAGTGAGTTTCAAGATATAAAATTTGAAAAAGACATTACTTTAGTGACTCAACCAAAGAAAGAAATAATGCAATTGAAATAGGGCATTTATTTTTTGAGGCCATCCTAAATAGTGGTAAAATTTAGAAAATACTTATATCCAACAATTATTTTATCAATTATTGTTGATATTTTTTGTGGTAATCTCATGTCTAATAAAATCTACTTGATAAATCTAATTATTGGCGGTATTTTACTGCTTTTTGCTATAATTGATACTATCTTTTTTAGGAATAAATAAGACAAGAGAGATTCCTTATTGTAAGCAACAAAAATGAGCAATAAAATTCTTAAATGGATATATTTAAAATCGAATAAGATAGTCAATTACTGGTCTTTTTCTATCTTAATATTCACTTGTTGGTATAATATTTTTATAGAGCCGGATGGAATTCCACCCTTTATTGCTTACTTATTTTGGTTTTCCGCAGGCATGTATGTTGGATATTATTTTTGCAGGAAGGCGTATGAAGGTTTAAAAAATTACGGAAAAGAAGATGCCGTGCACATTCCCAGTAAAAATGATAATCACATTGGCGAAAATTGGTTTTGAAGAAATATTCAAGGTCTATCCTTGCTGTTTTCCGGTTTACGCGGCAAGTTGATTTACTTTTCTGCTCTGTGGTTTCTATTTTTTGATTGCAATCAACGCTGAAAATTTGTGCTTGTCAGGAACAGCACCATTTAATACTTCCGAAGGCGTAAATCCATAAAGTGCGGAATGATAGCGGTTATTGTATTCATGCACTGCTTTGCCTAAGAATTTTACCAGTTCTTCATAGTTTTCAAATGTACGGGTAAACAAAAAATCGTACTTCATTTTTTTATTCACTGCTTCCGCCATGCTGTTGGAATATGAAATCTCTATCTGAGCAATCACCCGTTTCATTTTCACATCCGGTTGCAGCAGGAAGTTATTCACTTCTCCTTTATTTTCACTGCCATCATCACACATCAGAAGCAAAGGGTGATAATAAAGGTTGTGCGTTTCACAAACCGCTTTCAGGTTTTCAACTGTATGCTTTGAGTTCCATTCCAGCGAAGCGCGGTAACCAAGAATAGAGCGGGAAAAATTATCCGTAATAAAATGAATATATACACGGGTAAGGTTTGGTAATTTGTAAATGGTGGTGTCAATATGAAGCAACTCAAAAGGGCGTGAGGAGCGGATGCCGGTAAGGCGTCTTTTCTTTTTTGGAAGTATATGAGAAATTTTCATCCGGCTTGCATAGCGGTAAAATGTTTGCAATCCCATAAATGCCCTATTGTCCCGCAGCATCCGGTAATATCTCGCCACCAGCGGCCACTGCTCAAAGTGTTCATCAAAAAGATATTTTTCTGCCGCTTGTTGTTCCACAGCGGTAAGCTGCTGTGGTGAAATTTTCCTGCATTGCCTCAAAAGCGACTCATTGCAGGGCAATGAATGTTTCCATCGGAAGAATTGTTGGTAAGAAATTTTCAGCATGCGGCAGGCGCGCTCATAACCCAGCGTGGGCGCAATATGCTGCACACATTGCATAATCAATTCCTGTTGTTCACGCAACCTCTTTTTCCACCCACGCATTTTTTCCATCAGCCTGCTGTAGGTGATATAAACCCACCATAAGCATTTTGCAATTTTTATCAGCGAGGTCTTTGCAAAAAACGCTTTGTGAAAATCCAGATTTTCCATAAAGGGGTCGTTGCTGTCAAATCCAACCATCGCTGAAAAGTTAATGCTGTCCCAATATCGCAGTGTGGAGGGAGGAACGATTCTCATTTCCGATTCTGATAAAAGCCCGACCCGATATTTTATTTTAAAACCGGTATGATAGGATTGCTTTTTATACATATCATTAAAGAATTATTTTTGAATTGATTTACAACGGGAACAAAATTAAAGAAATTGTATCTTTGCAAAGTATGGACAATTGCTTCAGTCGCAGTGAAAAAACATCAGCATAAAAACTATCGCTGTTTAGCAATCATTCTTTGCTTTCCCTTTTTTTGTTATTCCCAACAGGAACAGTTGCCGCAACTCGTTAAGAAAGTCAAGCCCGCAGTATTTAAAATTATCCGCTATGATGCAATGGGGTATGAATCGGGAGGAACCGGTTTTTTTATTGATACAGGCGGAATCTGCATATCCGCCTATCATGTGTTGGACAACTCATCACAAATTGTTATCGAAACCGTGGATGGGGGGAAATATGACCTTGATACGATTCTTGCAGCCGACAAAAAAACTGATCTTGTAAAATTCAAAATCAAAAATCCGGGAAAAAGAAATTTTATTTTTTTGGAACTGTCGGAAAAAGAACCTGAAGAAGGTGAATCGGTCTTTATGGTTGGTCATCCGAGTGGACATAATTTTTCCGTTACCAGCGGGATAGTATCCGCCATAAGAAATAAAGGACACGGGCAATCCATACAAACCACGGCTCCCTGCGGTGACGGCAGCAGCGGCAGCCC